>NZ_CP126625.1:2178092-2489248 GCF_030219325.1 Geothrix sp.
TTGATCGCGTTGGACTGCACCCGGAACTCGGTGACGTAACGTTGGCGCAGTTATTGGCAACGTGGGTTGTCCATGACCTCGACCACCTTGGGCAAATTGCGCGTACGATGGCAAAGGTTTGTGCCAGCTCTGTAGGACCTTGGGCGAATTACCTATCGATTTTGAAGGACCGTCAGCATTAACCGACTCAATAACGGGCAAGGTCGATCTTGGCCTAACCCTCCGCTCAACTCGGACCCCGCCTGCACTGTCTCCCGCTCTTTCTCTTCGTTCCGCTTCCTGCAGTCATTGGGCCTCACCCAACACATCAGCTCCCGAGGAAACAAATCAACAGGCGTAGGGGAGGGCAGGACATGGAAACAGGCTCGTACGCCAAACGATTGTGGTTATTGTGGCTGGCTCTACCGCTGACTTCGCTGAATTACTCGCTTTGCTGGAAGCACCTACCGGCACAGATTGCCATGCACTACGACGTAAGTGGTCGTCCCAATAGTTGGGCGTCGCCAGACGGCGCCCGGACCTTCTCATTGGGCTTTCTCTTCTTCATGCTCTTGGTGTTCACAGCTGTTGGCTATCTTGTGGCCTACACGAGGCCAGATCGCGCGAAGCCAGCCGTCATTCTCTTGTTCATTTCCATGGGTCTCGTTTTTGCCTTCATTAACGGGTTCGTGTGGTTCAACTTGGTAGGCTAAGGTAATCCATGGCCTAACCCTTAGCTCAATGCGGACCCCGCCTGCATTGCCTTCCGTTCTCTCTCCGCTTCCCGCTTCCCTCCTTCGTTAGACTTCACATCTCGCAATGTCGCTGTCATCAACGATGCCCAAAACAGCACGAATGTGCTGCGTGAGAAAAGGGGGTGGCATGGCCAGGCTTGTATTCGGAATGAACCAGTCTCTGGACGGCTACGTCGACCATTTGGCGTTTGCACCAGGCCCCACGCTCTTCCACCACTTCGTCGAGGAGGCCCGGAGACAGGCGGGCAGCGTTTACGGCCGCCGGATGTATGAGGTCATGCGGTACTGGGACGACGATCATCCTGAATGGGATGAAGAGGAACACGCCTTCGCGGCAGCATGGCGGGCTCAGCCGAAATGGGTCGTCTCGCGCTCGTTGAAGTCCGTCGGCCCCAACGCCAGGCTTGTCGGGAATGACCTTGAGGTCGCGATCCGCGAGTTGAAGGCCGAGCGCGACGGGGAGATCGAAGTTGCCGGCCCGAACCTGGCGCACAGCCTCACCGAACTCGGCCTGATCGATGAGTATCGAATCTACCTGCACCCCGTTGTGCTCGGTCACGGCAAGCCATTTTTCGCCGGGCCCCGGCCGCCGCTCCGCCTCATCACTCAGGACCTAATGGGCGAGGATGTCATCAGGTTGACCTACGTCCCTGCATCATCCCCCGACTCGCCGGACGGACATCACCGTTGACGTGTCCAAGCTGCAGCTCTGTACGGCCTAACCATGTCCGTTCGGCGATTCACCGAATATCCTGGACCCCCTGCGGGAAAGGAGTGCAACATGCCGGACATTCTTCATCGCGTTGGAATTGATGCCTCTCCTGCCAAGGTCTTCAGTGCGTTGACGACGATTGATGGGCTGCGACACTGGTGGGTCGGTGAGACCAAATGGAATACCGGACTTGGCGAACTGATCGACTTCGGCTTCTGCCAAATGAAGGTCATTGAGTCCACCGCAGACTCTCTTGTCCACTGGACATGCACGTCGGGTCCCGATGAATGGGTCAACACAGGCGTATTCTTCCGGCTGGAATGGAAGGAAGGGCAGACCTTCATCCTATTCACGCATTCTGGCTGGAAAGAGCCCGTTGAATTCATGCATCACTGCAGCACCAAATGGGCCACCTTCCTTTTGAGTCTGCGGGACTGGCTTGAATCCGGCAGCGGCAAGGCCACCCCTAATGACATCAAAATCCACGTCGGCGATTGATCAATCCGGGTCTGTCATCGCCGAACCCTCCGCTCAACCCGGACCGCGCCTGCATTGCCCCGCTCTTCCTCAACATCTCACTATCCCGGCTTCGCCCATCATCTCGGCGCAGGCGTGGCCACTTGGCTGTTTTCCTCAAGCCTCAGATCCATGGAAAGGAGACATCGTGAGTGATGCCACTGAGAATTTGATGGCGGCCCAGCAGCGAGGAATGGCTGGACGCCCGAGCATAGGAGGGTTCCCTTATTTGGCCGAAACCCTCCGAAGGGCTGGAGTAACAAGAAACCTCTGGTATTTGCCAGCATGCCAAAGCGTCTACCTGACCAAGCTGGGTCCCGTCACGGTTCTGGGAACACCGCTGATCGAGGGCATGGCCGATGTGCCTCCGTTCAACCGCGAAGCGCTGGTTGCGGCTTTGCGGACGGATCAATCTGGTCGCAGCACCTTCCCGGAGTTTTTGCAGGCCAGTTGGAACGCCGGCGTCGTCAAGTATGACGTCGACCTTATTGGACGAACCTGCACCTACCATGGTGTTGGTGATGAAGCGTACGTTGAAACCTACCCTGAAGTCGAGATCTAGCCCGGGCGACAGAAGCTGAGGTCGTACCCCAAGCCTGCCTTGCCTTCTGCTCTCTCTCAGCTTCCTGCTTCTTCAGCTATGCTCATCGCCTCGGCTCAGGCGGCGCCGGTCAGCCTTGCCCGGTTGGCACCAACACTCAACCAAGAAGCATAGACGTAGCCTCCCTCTCTTGTGTATGGATGTGCAACTCGGCTGTACCACGTCACTTTCCCATTGCTCAACCGCGGCTGCTGACAGTACAGGCTGCAGCCGGAAAAGGAGGCTTCATGCCTGGATTCACGACTCGTGCATTTCTCGCCGCTGTGCTCCTGGTTGGCCCGATCTCCGCCGGCACTGGGGCCACCATCGCGCCCCCCCGGCGGCAGAAAACGGCGACGTTGCCCAAGGACCCCGAGGCTGCCTACAAGCTCGCCGCAACGGCCCTACTGGCTGCAAACTATGCCAAGGCGGTGGATCTCTTCCTCGCCAACATGAAGAAGTTCCCGAAGCACCCGCGAATGGAGGATCTCCAGTGGGGCCTGGCCGAGTCGTATCGCGGCAAGGGAGACACCGAGATGGCACTCGCTGAGTACAGCCGCTTCTACCAGGACTACGGCGATGCCCCCCGCGCTGCAGAGGCGCTGTATAAGGCGGGTGGATGCTATGAGGTTCTCGGCGATAAGATGACCGCCAAGCTGTCCTACACGGTCATCAGCAGGAAATTCCCAACATCAGCATTTGCTGAACAGGCGAGGACGCGATTGAGCGAACTACAGTCCGAACCTGCGAAATAGCTCGGCGTGGCGACTTTTCCAGCCCTGCTGCCATCGACCTTCTTGCTCGCATTCCGGTCGCTTCGATTGCCTTAGCACCCTTTCCCCGGTGTTCCATCTCGACAGCACCCACATGGTTTTCCAATGGGCCATCTGCCCGACACCGCCTGCCATGCCTTTCGCTCTCTCTCAGCTTCCCGCTTCCCCGACTCCGCTCACGGTCTCGGTGCCGGCCTCGCCGGTGGGCTTCTTTCGTCGGGCCTCACGACTCATCCGCGACGACCACCAGTGGACCGGAGGTTCCTTTGAGCACCGTGAACGGGTGCGGCACCATGTTCTACGGCTGGCGCGGACGGGCCACACCAGCGTCGACCGCAACCAAGTGGATCACGCTCTTCTTCCTTCCGATCGCACCGCTTGGACGCTACCGCCTGACGCCCATCACCGACTTCGATCGCGAGATGCTCACGGCCTCGGCAAAGGAGGTTGCCGCGGCCCTGGTGGGCCATGGCGCGCGGACGGACATCTCCCTGATCAGCGCGAGGTTGCCGATCCGGTTTCCCGAAGTCCTCAGCACCTACTTCACGGCATTTGTCGCCGTGCCGTTTCTCATGGTGTGGCCATGGCTTCTCTTGTACCTGGGGAAGAGGCTCTTCGGGATACCTCCCGAGTGGGAGGAGCGGGCTTGGTTCATGCCCGCAGTCGTGGTTTATGCCTGCGTCTCTCTGCTCAATGCGGTCGCTGTTCCGGCGTGGGCCATTCAGTTGGCGCGCGGCATCCGGCCTGGCCTGTTTCGAAGCCGGAAGTGAGGCCGGGCCCTCCGCCCAGCTCGGACCCCGCCGGCATTGCCTTCCGTTCCCACTCGGCACCTCGCCATCCCGGCTTCGCCCAGTGCCCCGGAGCAGGCAAGCCCGGCCAGCTTCGTCAGGCCAGCGGATGCTCTCCAAAGCCTCAGGGCATCAAATCAATCTTCAACGCAGACTCAGGCTCAACCAGTTAACCTGTCCTCCTTCAGCAACGCCCACCCACAAGGAGCACGGATGAACGTCTTCGGGAAAGGCAGCCATGCATGGAAGGTGATGACCTTCGCCCTGGTCGTGGTGCCCTGGTTCCTGAAAGACCAGCTGGCGACCAGTCTGGAGGAGCGCTCCCGGAATGCGCGGAAGGTCCTGATCGAGGAGAATCACCAGGAGCAGCGGGAAGAGCAGGAGATCGAGCAGCGGCAGGTGGTCGATCGCCTGGCCCGGATCGAGCTCCGCCAGATCCAGACCACGGGGGAGCTTTCCGAGGCCCAGATCGCCAGGGCGGTGGCGGATGACCTGTCCCGCAGCTTCGCAGCGGAAGGCAAGGCACTGCACGGCAGCATGCTGAAATTCAACGAGCTGCTGCCGAAGATTCCCATGGAGGCCGCCACCAGGCGGGCCCTGGAAGCCAAGGCCCACCAGGTGGAGGCGGTGACCCAGGAGCTGGAGAAATCCAGGCCGGAGACACCTCAGCAGGACAACCAGGCGCTGCTGGAGCGCTGGGCCCAGGCCGAGGTGGCCCTGGGGGAGGCCTATGAACAGCTGTCCCTGGAAGCCGAACGGGACCGGGATTCCAGCGCGAACCAGGCCTTCTGGTCCCGCATCGCCGCCTGGGTCTTCACGGCCCTGGCGGCCTTCATGATGGGAGACTGGACGAAGTCCATCCAAGAGGTCCAACGGGGCGTGAAGGACGTTTCGTCCCACCCGGCCCCTGGCGCCAACGCCTGATCCCGATCTCCTGGCCTGAAACAGCGCTTCTTCACATCCTGGCCGGGGCCTCGCGTTCCTATACTTGAGCGTCGCCTGCACCCGGGCCGAGGAGAGGAAAGGCGCGTCGTGGATCGCTCATCCCGCAATCGGCTCACCGAGACCCTCCTCCCCCAGTTCGGGGGAGACACCCTGTTCGACGCCATCGCCCGGGCGGTGTGCCGGGCCGGATGCCTGCCGCGCAAGGAGCTGTTCGAGGCCTGGGAAGTCGCCCGCAGGGTGCGGCGCCGGTTCAGGGGGGGCCGGATCGTGGATCTGGCCTGCGGCCACGGCCTGCTGGCCCAGGTCCTCCTCCTGCTCGACGATGGCTCGCCCGGGGCGTTGGCCGTGGATCAGCGGATCCCGAAGAGCGCCGCGGCTCTGGAGGCTTCGCTATGCGCGGCGTGGCCGCGTCTGCAGGGGCGGGTCAGCTACCTCGAGGCGGACCTGAGGGCGGTGCCGCTCGATCGGGAGGATCTGGTCGTCTCGGTGCACGCCTGCGGTGCACTGACCGACCTGGTCCTGGAACGGGCGGTGGCAGCCGGGGCGCGCGTGGCGGTACTGCCCTGCTGCCACGATCTCAAGGCGGCCGATCTCGGCGGCCTTGAGGGTTGGCTGGAAGGTACCCTGGCCATGGACGCGGCCCGGGCGGCCCGACTGCGAGCCCAGGGATACCGCGTGTTCACGCAGCTGATCCCGGGGGACATCACGCCGAAAAACAGGCTGCTGATGGCCGAACCGGAAGCGGCCCGGCCCTGAGGGATCCAGGGCCCACATCGCCCACCCCGGAGTCAACTGACAGGGACTTCCCCTCACTTCCAGCACTCCGCCTTCCCCGGTTAACCTCGTTCGTCCGGTCGTCCTTCCCCAAAAGGCACCCATGTTCCAGCCGACCCAATCCCAGAGCGCCCTGGTCCTGTTCCTCATCGTCGGAGTGCCCCTGCTCCTCGGCTGGCTGGGCCTGATCGTCCAGTGCGCCAATGCCTCCTTCAAATCCGATGGCGACAAGGTCGCGTGGATCCTCATCCTGGTCCTGCTTGGCCCGGTCGGCGCCGCGCTCTATCTCATCGCCGGCCGCACCCGCCAGACCCGGCCGGCGGACCGTGAGAAGTGGGTGGTGTGAGCCGCCGGGCCCACCGTCCACCCCGGGTCCGGCCCCGCTTCCCCTAGCCTTCCCGGCCGAGGAGTCTTCTCATGGATCCCAGGGCGATCGTGACGAGCCTGCTGGTGGCGCTGGCCTCCCACACCCCCGGCTGCGCGCAGGGGCTGGCCGTGGACGCGGGCTTCGCCGAGGAAGCCCTGCGGCTCCTGGAAGGACCGGCGGGCCCGGCCTCCCCGCGCCTGCTGGCTTCGCCGGCGCTGGCCCACCTGCTCCGGCACGCGCGGCACTGGGATTACGACGTGCCGAAGGCCTCGCCCGAGGCGCTCGCCTCCCACCTGCTGAAGAAGGTGGGAAGTCAACCGGACGGGGTGGCCACGCTGCGGGCGAGCCTCACCCACTTCCGCCAGGTCCTCCAGGCCGACGACGGTTGGACGCGGGACGCGCTGGATTGCCTCCCGGCGGGTTTCCGCTTCCAGGGCTCCGCGCTCTACCTCACCTGCGGGTACGACATCGGCGTCGCCACCCCCGGCTGCGCATCCTTGAACGGCGCCCATCCGCACTTCAAGGGGCACCCGCGGGAGCTCACCTACTACGCCATCCACGAGCTGCACCACGTGGGCTACATGGCCCACCACCCGCCGTTGCGCCTGGAGGACCTGAAGACCTGCGGCGACCTGCTCCGCTTCGTCGAGTACTCCACGCACATGGAGGGCATGGCCGTGTGGGCCGCCCATGGCAGGCGGGAACGGGATGGCGCCCTGGCCGAGGATGCGGACTATGTGGCCCTGGGCGACGCAGCCACCCTCGCCCGACTGGCGCGGGCCTTCCGCGCCATCCACGACGACCTCAGCGCCCGGAAGCGCCAGGTCCTGACGCCGGGGGACTGGGCCCTCCTGGACCAGCTCGCGGGGAAGGAGCGCCTCTGGTACCGGGTCGGGGCCATGATGGCACGGGACATCGAGCGATCCCGGGGCCGGGGGGCCCTCGCGAGCCTGGTCCGCGAAGGCCCGGCGGAGTTCTTCAAGGCCCATCGGGCGTTGGCGGAGCGCCCCTGAACGCCCCCACCCCGGGCGCCCGATCCCGTACACTGCTTCCTGAAACCACCACTGGAGGTTCGACATGGAGCGGTTGTTCCCTGACGCGGGGCATCCCTACGGAGTGAGCCCCTCCGCCTTCTTCTCCCTGCGGGACGGCAAGCTGTACCCCGACGTGGGCCACCCCGAGGGTACGGGAACGGCGCCCTGGTTCTCGGTCCGCGGCGACAAGGTGTACCCCGACGAGGGGCACCCGCACGGGGTCGGCAACACGCCCTGGTTCCGGATCCAGGCGGGACGGCTCTACCCCGAGCCGGGCAATCCGGACGGCTCCGGGGGCCTGCCCTGGTATTCCATCCGCTGATCCCCGCTCATCAGAGCCACACCGGCCCGCCGCCCCGGGCCGTTCGAAAGGTCTTCCCAGAATGCGCATGACCTTCAAGCCCATGACCTACCTCGTCAGCTTCACGCTGTTCGTCCTGATCTTCACGGCGCTGGGCGCCTACGTGGGCTACGGCAGGATCGCCGACCAGCTGCTGACCCAGGCCTTCCTGGACGCCGCCCCCCTGCAGGTGCAGGTCCGGCCGGATCCGCAGGGCCCTGCGCTGGGCTGGGATGAGCGGGTGGCCCTGCCGCAGGGGGGCTTCGCCCGCGTGGTGGCGGGCCCTGGCGTACCGGCCGTGAGCATCGAGGAGGTGGACGCAGCCGGCACCCGGACCCAGGCCGCGGCAGGCATCCCCCTGGCCGCGCGGGAACACGCCGACGACCTGCGGGTGGATCGGAACGGCCGCTATCTCTATGCCCGCATCCTCACTGCCGCCAAGGTCAAGGCCGAGGAGACCACCTGGATCTGCAAGTACGACTTGAAGCGCCGCCGCCTGGTGCGGCGCACCTCCGTCAACCCCATCCTGCTCCCGGCACCCTTCCGGCCCTAAACCGTCCCGCCGCGCAGCCGTACCTCAGGGAACCACCCGCCGGAGGTCCCCATGAACCGGAACCACCTCATCGCCAATGCCATCCTCTGGGCGGCGGCCATCCTCGCCTCGGCCCTGGTGGGGGCGCCGTCGGTCCTCTCGGCCCTGCTGCTGCCGACCCTGGCCATCGCCTCCCTGCTGTTCATGGGGCCCCGGCTCACGAAGTGCGGCGCCGGCCGGTGAAGGGGCCCACGAACCCGGAGAAGCCTGCTACCTTCGACCACCCCTTCCCTCCCGGAGGCTGAGATGAGTGGCAATCCCGTCGCGTGGTTCGAGATCTACGTGCAGGACATGGCCCGGGCCCGGGCCTTCTACCAGGCCGTGTTCCAGGTAGCCTTCCGGCAGCTGAGCGCCCCGCTGGACGAGCTGGAGATGTGGGCCTTCCCTTCCGACATGGACCGCTACGGCAGCGCCGGGACGCTCGTGAAGATGGCGGGCGTCCCCTCCGGCGGCATGGGCACCCTGGTCTACTTCCACTGCGAGGACTGCGCCGTGGAAGAGGCCCGCGTGGTTCCGGCCGGCGGGCGCGTGCACCGGCCCAAGATGGCCATCGGCGAGTTCGGCTTCATCTCCCTGCTGCACGACACGGAGGGGAACATGATCGGCCTGCACTCCATGCAGTAGGTCCCACGAAGGAGGCGTTCATGGTCCTGCGCGAGTTCCTGGTGGCAGCCGGGGCCCAGCTGGCTCCACCCTGGCCGGCCAAGGAGCCTTGATGCCCCTGCTCCGCACCAATGTCGCCATGAGCCTGGACGGGTTCATCGCCCGGGCCGACGGCTCGTACGACTGGATCCCCGCCGATCCCGGCGTGGACTTCGTGGCGCTCTTCGCCCAGTTCGACCACTTCGTCATGGGCCGCAGGACCTTCGAGGTGGTGCAGGCCCTGGGCGAGCAGGACCCCACCCGGGGCCGGTCCATCCTGGTGGCCTCGCGCACCCTGCCGCCCTCGACCATCCCGGGGGTGGAGGTGGTGGGGGCGGGCCTTGCGGAGCGCCTCCGCGCCCTGAAGGCGACCCCCGGCCGGGACCTCTGGCTGTTCGGCGGCGCCAGCCTCTTCCGCGAGCTGCTGGACCTGGGGCTGGTGGACCAGGTGGAGGTCTCGGTGATCCCCATCCTCCTGGGGGGCGGCATCCCGCTGGTGTCCCCGGGCCGGTCCCGCGCTCTGCGGCTCCTCAGCCAGCACGCGCTGCCCAACGGCATCCTGCAGCTGGTCTACGCGGTGGCGCCGGACTGAGCCTGGGGGCCCGAGGCAAGCCGGTGGCGGCCACGTTCAGGGTGTGGCGAGGATGGCCTGCCGCAGCTCGGGACGGACGGCGATGCGGGCGGCCTCGGCCCGCTGCAGGTCGGCGCGGGCCTGGACCGGATCCTTCGCCTCGAGGTGCAGGGCCAGCAGGTTGTTCCAGGCGTTCGCATGGGTGGGATCGGTGGCCACGGCCTGCCGGAACTGCGCCCGGGCCTCCTCACGGCGGCCCAGGCGGTAGAGGGCGTTGCCGCGCAGGAACAGGTAGTCTGCCGGCAGGGCGAAGGGATTCTCCGACTGGTACAGGTGGCCCTTCTTGGATTCCAGGAACTCGATGGCGCTCCGTTTGACCCGGTATAGGAAGCCCGAGCAGCCCGTGGGATCCACGCCCCGGGCCGCCAGGTTGTCCAGCCCGGACCGCATGATGAGCTCCTCGGCCTCATCCTGGGCCTTCAGGTCCGCCAGTTCCTCCCTGTAGCATCGATCCAGGTCCGCCAGGGCCCGCAGGGAGATGTCCAGGTGGGCGAGGGTGCCGGTGTAGTCGCGTCCCTCGTAGGCCATGCGGGCCAGCAGGTAGTGGGCCTCGAAATGATCCGGGACCTTTTGGAGGCAGGTCTCGAGCAGCCGAGAGGCCTCGCCGAAACGGCGCTCCTGCACGGCCCGGCCCGCCTGGTCGATGCAGGCGTTCTGGGCGATGTAGCGCTGGAAGAGGGCAATGTCGCCAGCCGGGAGTGCCCCCGCCTGGACCACCAGACAGAACCCGACCAGCATGCGTGCCATGGGGCTGAGAGACCGCAGCAGGGGAGACATGGCCACCTCCACCACGACCAGGCATCGTGGAGTGGTACCAGGATACGCCTGGTGATCCAGGCCGTGAGAGCCGATCAGAGCGTCTTCATGTCCAGCACGAAGCGGTAGCGCACGTCGTTCTTCAGCATGCGCTCGTAGGCCTCGTTGACCTGCTGGACGGGGATCAGCTCGATGTCGGAGACGATGTTGTGCTCGGCGCAGAAGTCGAGCATCTCCTGGGTTTCCGCGATGCCGCCGATGAGCGAGCCGCTGAGGCTGCGGCGGCCCATGATCAGGGGGAAGGCGGATACCGGCGTGGGCTCGGGCGGCACGCCCAGCAGCACCATGGAGCCCTCCACGCGGAGCAGGCCCAGGTACTTGTTGTAGTCGTGGGGGGCGGAGATGGTGTCGATGATGAGGTCGAAGTGGCCCGCCAGCTTCTTGAACGTGGCGTCGTCCGAGGTGAGCCCGAAGTGGTGGGCGCCCAGCTTGCGGGCATCGGCCTCCTTGGACTTGGAGGTGCTCAGCATGGTGACCTCGGCGCCCATGGCCGCGGCGATCTTCACGGCCATGTGGCCCAGGCCGCCCAGGCCCACCACGCCCACCTTGTCGCCCGCCTTGGTCTTCCAGTGGCGCAGGGGCGAGTAGGTGGTGATGCCCGCGCAGAGCAGGGGCGCGGCGGCGGCCAGGTCGAGCTTGGGCGAGATCTTCAGGGTGAAGGCCTCGTCCGTCACGATGCTGGACGAATACCCGCCCTGGGTGATGGTCTTGCGGTCCATCTCGGTGCTGTTGTAGCTGAAGGCGGCACCCTTCTCGCAGAACTGCTCGAGCTGGCGCTGGCAGCTGGGGCAGGTGCGGCAGCTGTCCACCAGGCAGCCCACGCCGGCCAGATCACCGACCTTGAAGCCCTTCACGTGAGCGCCGATGGCCGTGACCTTGCCCACGATCTCGTGGCCGGGAACCATGGGATAGGCGCTGTTGCCCCACTCGTTGCGCACCTGGTGCAGGTCCGAGTGGCAGATGCCGCAGTAGGCGATCTCGATCTGGACATCGTGCGGGCCCACGGCCCGGCGCTCGAACTGGTAGGGTCCCAGGGGCGCGGTCGCGGAGGTGGCGGCGTAGGCTTTGGCGAGGGTCATGGGGGCTCCTTGGTGCTGGACGTACCACTGTAGACCAGCAGGCCAGAAGGCACCTCCAGGTGCGTGGGCGGTTGGCAGCTCCGGGCTCCCAGGACATCCTGGAGGGATGGATCCCATCCTGACCGAGCGACTGATCATCCGGCCCTTCGTGCTCGACGACGCGCCCTTCGTCCTGCGGCTGCTGAACGAGCCCTCTTTCATCGAGAACATCACGGACAAGGGCGTGCGTACCCTGGAACAGGCGGCGGACTACCTGACCCAGGGCCCGCTGGCCAGCTACGCCACCCACGGCCACGGGCTGTGGCTGGTGCAGCACCGGGGCACGGGCAACCCCATGGGCATGTGCGGTCTCATCAAGCGCGACACCCTCGAGGAAGTGGACCTGGGTTATGCCCTCTGCCCGGAGTTCTGGGGCCTGGGCTATGCGCGGGAGGCCGCCGGAGCCTGCGTGGCCTGGGGGCGCGAACGCCTGGGTCTGGGCGGGCTGCTGGCCATCGTGTCACCGGGCAACGCGGCGTCCATCCGCCTGCTGGAATCCCTGGCCTTCCGCCGCACCGGCACCATGACCCACGCGCCGGGCGACGAGGTGGAGGTCTTCCGCCTGGACCTCGGTGGCCGGAACGCCGGCTGATCCCGCAGCATCCAACCCATCCCCGGAGGTCCCATGCCCCGCCCCGCCACTCTGCCCGTCATCGACTGGAAGGCCGTGTTCGACTCCGGCCTGGACTACACCGCCTGGCTGGCGGCCGCAGAAGCCGCCGAACAGCGGGACAAGCTGGTGGCCCAGCACCAGGCGCTGAGCCTGGAGCCCGCCGTGGCGGGCTACCTGGCGGCCCTGCCCCGGCCCGTCCACGTGGTGGCCATCGCCGAGGACTGGTGCGGCGACGTGGTGCGCCACGCGCCCGTGCTGCAGCGCATGGCCGAGGCCGCGCCCCTGCTGAAGGTGCGCTACATCAGCCGCGAGCAGCATCCGCAGGTGTTCCTGCGCTTCCTCACCAACGGGGGCGAGGCCATCCCCAAGTTCATCTTCCTGAGCGACAAGTTCGTGGAGTGCGGCAGCTGGGGCCCCATGCCCGAGGGCTGCCGGGAGCTCATCGCCCGGGGCAAGGCCTGCGGCGACGTGGCCGCGGCCCGGAAGAAGGTCTCCGCCCGGTACGAGCAGGACACCATGCGCCGCGAGGTGGTGGCTGAATTGCTGAAGCTCGTGGACATCGCAGTGAGCCGCGAACCCTAGCGGAACTCGGTCATCCGGAACATCAGGATCGCGCCCGCCGCGGCCACGTTCAGGCTGTCCATGCCGGAGGCCATGGCGATGGCCACGGCGCGGTCGCAGCGGGCCAGCTGCGCCGGCTCCAGGCCCGTGTCCTCGGGCCCCATCACCAGGGCGCAGCGGGCCGCAGGCTGCCAGAGGCGTGCATCTTCGGCGGCCTCGGTGAGGGCCGCCGCCACGACCTCCGAACCCGGCTCCGCGGTCTTCCAGTCCGCCAGGCGCTCCCAGGGATCCTCCACGCGCCACACGGGGATGCGCCACACGGCCCCCATGGAGACGCGCACCGTGCGCCGCGTCCACTGGCCCGGCCCCGGTCCCGCCAGCACGCCATCCAGGCCCAGGGCGGCGGCGCTGCGCAGCAGCAGGCCCAGGTTCTCGCTGTCGTAGAGGCGCGGCAACACCAGCAGGCGCCGGGCGGCGTGCAGGGCCTCGGCCGGCGGCGGCGCGGGCACCTGGGCGCAGGCCATGAGGCCGCGGTGGAAGGGAAAGCCCGCCAGCTCCGACAGGGCGGCGGGCTCCATGGTCAGCAGCTCCGTGTCCGCCGGCAGCCGCCCCTGAAGGTCCAGGGCCGCGGTCGTGGTCGCAGCCACCGAGACCACCTTCAACTGCCCGGCACGGCCAGCCGCCAGCAGATCCTCCACCAGGATGCGCCCCTCGGCGATGAAGCAGGTCCCGTACGCCGGGTGCTCCCGCGTGCCGGCGAAGCGCAGGTCGCGGTAGGGGTCCCAGGGATCGAAGGCCATGGCACCAGCCTAGCCGCCGCCGGGTCCCACCCCCAGTCCAGGCCCCCACCCTTGGCCGCGGGTCCCCCCGGACATGGGTCGGACCAGGCCCAGGTACGGGTCACATCAAGGAAGATCAATGCCAATCACAACCTATTAATTTCATTAACATTCATTGACACACGCATCGCTGACTACACTCTGGTATTCCTAACTTGCACTTGTCTAAAGAAGACATTCCCTCGTGCTCACGGATCTATAACCCCCCTCCTGGACACCCTTCCACTCACCACGAAGCACGGCCGAAACCTATGGGTATCACCTCACCAGCTCCCTGGGCGTTTCCAGCCCTGCTGCCTGCCCCTGACTTCCCCTCTCGGGAACCGCAAGGAACCGCCCGGACAAGCGCCCCTGAGGAGGGGACAGGCAGCCCCAATCTCCCCATGGGGAACCGGAAGGTCGCCCCTCCCCCGGCTCCCCACGAACGCCCATCCCCCTACGGAACCGCCCATGCCTCCTGAATTCCGATCAATCCAATACCTGCTCCTGGCGTGGATCCAGAGGACCTGCTCCCGGCCCTGGGTCCGCCAGGCCGTGAAGATGACCCTGGACGCCGGGCTGGCCGGCGTCGCGTGGGCCGCCGCTTTCGGCCTGGTGCGCGCGGCGCTTCCCGACACGAACTCCACGCTCGCGTGGGTCGCATTCGCGATGGGCGTCAACCTGGCCTTCCAGCACACCCGCCAGCACTACCGTCTCATGGGATTCGTGGAGCTCAGATCGCTCATCCTGAGCATGCTGGCGCTGGTCCTGGTGCCGCCGGCCGGGCACGTGCTGGACGGGTCCATCGGCCTGGGGATCGAGCCTCCCAACCTCACGGTGGCCGCGGGACTGCTGACCGCGCTGACCTGGGTCATGGTTCGCGCCACGGCCGTGGACGTCTTCCGGCGTCGACTCCTCCGGAAGCACCCCCACCGGCCCACGGTGGACCGCCGCAAGACGCCCCGCGGCGGCCCCTCCCAGCACGGGGAGCTGGCGCTCCGCACCCTCATCGTGGGGGCGGGCCATGCCGGCGCCCAGCTCTGCCTTGAGCTGCAATCGAACGCCGAGCTGAAGAGCCGGGTGGTCGGTTTCGTGGACGACGCGCTGGAGAAGCAGGGGGTCAGAATCCAGGGTGTGCCTGTGCTGGGGCATTCCGACCTCCTCCCGGTCTTCATCAAGGAAGCCCAGGTGTCCCAGGTGATCCTTGCGATGCCGAGAGCGCCCGGCTCCCGGATCCGCCAGCTGGCCAGGGCCCTCCATGGCGAGGGCGTCCGCGTGAAAACCCTGCCGAGCATCCAGGACTTCATGGGCAAGAATGCCTGGAAGCCGGAGCTCCGCGACATCGCCATCGACGACCTGCTCCGCAGGGAGCCGATCAGCCTGGACCTGGGGTCCATCCAGCAGGCCCTGGCGGATTCAGTGGTGCTCATCACCGGCGCCGGGGGATCCATCGGCGGCGAGCTGGCGCGGCAGGTCGCGCGGTTCGGGCCGGCCCGGCTCATCCTGCTCGGCCGGGGCGAGAACAGCCTGTGGGAAATCGAACGCGAGCTCCACTACCTCTACCCCGACCAGGCGCTGGAAGTCGAACTCTGCGACATCCGGAATCCTGAACGCCTTCGACAGGTCTTCCAGGCCTGGCGGCCCCAGTTCGTGTTCCATGCCGCTGCGCACAAGCACGTTCCCTACCTCGAGAAGCATCCCGAGGAGGGGATCGAGAACAACATCTTCGGCACCCTGAACGTCCTCAAGGCCGCCCAGGCATCAGGCGTGGCGCGGTTCGTCAATGTCTCCACGGACAAGGCGGTGAATCCCACCAGCGTGCTCGGAGCCACCAAGCGCATTGCGGAATTCCTGGTGCTGCAAGCGGCCGAGGACGACGAAGCCGAAGGCCGGTACGTGAGCGTCCGGTTCGGGAACGTCCTGGGCAGCCGGGGCAGCGTGATTCCCCTCTTCCACGACCAGATCCGCCGTGGCGGCCCCCTCACCATCACCCACCAGGAGATGACCCGGTACTTCATGACCATCCCCGAAGCCGCCCAGCTTGTGCTTCAGGCGGGCATGCTCGGGCAGAACGGCAAGGTCTTCGTGCTCGACATGGGCGAACCCGTCCGCATCGTCGACCTGGCCGAGGACATGGCCCGCCTCTCCGGGCTGAAGGTCGGCTACGACATCGACCTCCAGTTCACGGGGATGCGCCCCGGTGAGAAGTTGCACGAAGAACTCTTCACGGACCAGGAGCAGGGACGGTCGGACGTGCACGAGAAGGTGTTCGAGGCCAGCCAGGAGCCGAAGAACCGTGCCGTCCTCGGACGCTGGCTCCAAACCCTGCGCCATGCGGGAACCCTTCCGGAGCACGCCCGCCAGCGGGCCATCCTCCAGGGGTTCATGGAGCTGGTGCCGAATTACCAGCCCTCGCCGAATGGCCTGGGCAGGCACCTGGATGCCGCCATCGATTTCGGGGAGGACCTGATGCCTTCGCACCGGTCTCCTGCTTCCGTCATCGTCCTCCGGACGCCTGTGACGTTCACGCCCTTGCAGTCCTCCTGATGGGCGGCCCCGCCCCCGCCGGTGTGGGATGGACGAGGATCCTTCCCCGTATCCGGCTGCCGCCCCCGATTCGCTCTCCATGGGCGGTCCGAAGCCATGTACGGAAAAAAGGGAGGGAGTTGCACAGGTATTTTTCCGTTACTCTTTAAGCCTATCACGTGGTTTTATCCGAGATCGACTGGCGCGACCAAAGTAATATCGGAGCCTGGCACGCGATGGGTAACAGCAACGGCAGGGATTTTCAGATCCGGAAAGTTCAGCCAGACGACATCCCCTTTGTCGTCGATGTGCACTTGGCCAGTTTCCAGAACTTCTTCCTCACCTTTCTGGGCCGCGCCTTCCTGGAGCTCCTCTACCGCGAAATCGCACGGGAACGCGGAGGCGCCTTCCTCGTGGCCACGTCCCCTGAAGGTGCGGTCGTCGGGTTCGCGGCCGGAGTTCCCCATCTGTCCCGCTTCTACCGGAAGCTGGCCAGGGAGCGGTGGTTCAGCTTCGGGCTGGCTTCCATCCAGGCTGCCGTCCGGCGCCCTGCGATCATTCCGAGGCTGTGGCGGGCTCTGCGCGCCTCCGAGGCCTCCGGCCTGTCCCCCTGCCCCGCAGTCCTGATGTCCATCGCGGTGGCCCCCGGCACGAAGCGGTCAGGCATCGGCAAGGCCCTGGTCCGGCACTTCCTGGCTTGCATGGCCCGGAACGGCGCCCCGCACATCTGCCTGACGACCGACCGGGACGACAATGCCCCGACCCTCGGCTTCTACGAGGCTCTCGGGTTCTGGCGGGTCCGCGAATTCCAGACCCCGGAAGGAAGGTGGATCTGCGAATTCATGATCGACACCCCATCGGAACCTCCAGAGCTCGACTTCGCCACGCTTCCGAATCCATGAAGAGCCGCCATGACCTACGAACGCGATGAACCGGTCGGCCCGCCCCCGGTCCAGGTGAGGCGCGCATGAGCGCCGCCTCTGCGCCAGCCCGCGCCGGGAATCACCGTGGGCCCTTCCACGTCGTGATCATCACGCCCTACTTCTGGCCGATCCTGGCTTCCTCGACCCACCTCATGAAGGACCTGGCGGAGGGGCTGGCCGGAGAGGGGTGTCGGGTGACGGTCCTGTCCAACGGACCGAACACCGCCACCCGCGAGGCGGACGGCCCCCTGCTGGCCGGCAGCGTCCACCGGGCCTGGAATCCCTTCCTGCGGCGCCTGGGCGTGCTCTCCAAGTTCTGCGAGTACCTGTGGTTCATGGCCTACTTCCTGCTCCGGGGCCTGGCCATCCCGGGAATCGACGTCATCTTCGTGGCCTCCACCCCTCCCCTTGCGGGGCTGCCGGCGGCCCTGCTGGCCCGGCTCAAGGGGGCCAAGATGGTCTACAACCTGCAGGACATCTTCCCGGATTCCGCCGTGGTGGCCGGGATGCTGCCGGCCGGCGGGTGGATCTACCGCTGTCTCCGCAAGGCCGAGGAGGCCACCTACCGGAGCTCCGATCTCGTCTCCTCCATCAGCCCGGCCTTCTCCGAGTATGTCCAGCGCCTCGTCCCCGGCACGCCGGTGGCCACGATCCCGAACTGGGTGGACACGGACCACATCCGACCCCGCGAGTCCGCCGAGGACCCGGACATCGCGGCGTTCCGCCGGGGCGGGGCCTTCGTCGTGCAGTACGCCGGGAACATCGGGTTCATGCAGAACCTCGAGACGCTGGTGGAGGCCGCCGAGCAGTTGAAGGGCGTGCCTGGCATCCGGTTCATCTTCATCGGCGATGGCAATGCCAAGCAGACGCTCCAGGAGCTGGCCCGCCAGCGGGGACTGGCCAACTGCGAGTTCCTGCCGCTGCAGCCGCTCGACCGGGTCCCCTCGGTGTACAACGCCTGCGACCTCGGAGTGATCCCCCTGAAGCCGGGCGCGGCCCACATCGCCGTTCCCAGCAAGACCTGGAACTACCTGGCGGCGGCCCGGCCCGTCATCGGCTGCGTGGAAGAGGACAGCCCCCTGGCCCAGGTGATCCGGGAAAGCGGGTCGGGCTCCGTCGTGCCCCCTGACGATCCCGGCCGGCTGGTCCAGGTGATCCTGGAATACCAGAATGCCCCCGGGCGCGCCCGGGCGGAGGGCCTGCAGGGACGGACCTACGTGGAGGCCAACCTCTCCCGGCGCACCGCCATCAAGCGCTACTTCCAGATGTTCAACCACGTGCTGGGCCGACCTGCGGAAACCCCCTAATGGACCGCCCATTCCACCCCGAGACCATGGCCGCGAAGCGGACCTGGCCGTCCGTCGCGAAGGAATCGAGATGAGGCAGGAATTCCTCTCCTACAACCCCCCCACCATCGGCGACGGCGAGCGCGCAGAGGTGATGGAGACCCTCCTGTCCCCCTGGGTGACCACCGGCCCGAAGACCAAGGCCTTCGAGGCCGCACTCGGGACCTACCTCGAGGCCCCGGCCGTGGTCGCCCTCAACTCCTGCACCGCGGGCCTCCACGTGGGCCTGGTCGCGCTGGGCGTGGGTCCGGGGGACGAGGTGATCGTCCCCGCCATGACCTTCTGCGCCACCGCCAACGTCGTCGAGCACGTGGGCGCGAAGCCGGTCCTGGTCGATGTCTGCGCCGACACGCTGACGCTCTCCCCCGAGGCAGTGAGGGCCGCCATCACCCCGCGCACGAAGGTCATCCTGCCCGTCCACTACGCGGGCCACCCCGCGCAGATGGACGAGCTGGACCAGCTCGCGGGCCAGCACGGCCTCGCCATCATGGAGGACGCGGCCCACGCGATTTCCACCCGGTACAAGGGGCGCCTCATCGGTTCGCGGGCCAACCTCGCGGCCTTCAGCTTCTACGCCACGAAGAATCTCACGACGGTGGAGGGCGGCTGCCTCACGGGCAGCCAGGAGCTGATCGACAGATCCCGGATCATCGGCCATCACGGCATGAACCGGGATGCCTGGAAGCGCTTCGACCGCTCAGGCTCCTGGTACTACGAGGTGGTCCTCCCCGGCTTCAAATACAACATGACGGACATGCAGGCGGCCATCGGCCTGGTGCAGCTCAAGCGGATCGAGGCGTTCCAGAGGCGCCGCCGGGAGGTGGTGGCCCGCTACGCCGCGGGGTTCCAGGACCTGGCCGCCCTGGAACTTCCGGTCGAGCGGCCCTGGGCCGCGTCGAGCTGGCATCTCTACGTGCTCCGCCTCCGCGCCGGGCAGCTGAGGATCGACCGCAACGCCTTCATCGACGAACTGAAGGACCGGAACATCGGCACCTCGGTCCACTACCTCCCGGTGCACATGCATCCCTTCTACCGGGACAAGTACGGCTACCGCCCCGGGGACATCCCCGTCGCGGCCGACGCCTACAGCCGGATGCTCAGCCTGCCCCTCCACGCGGGGCTGTCCGACGGCGACGTCGACGACGTGATCGAGGCCGTGCGGGAGCTCGTCCTTTCCAACCCGGCCTGATCATGGCGAAACGGGCCTTCGATCTGTTCTGGTCGATCCTGGGGCTGGTGATCCTGTCACCCCTGCTGGTGCTGGCCGCCCTCCTGGTGAAGCTGGAGGATGGCGGCCCGGTCTTCTTCCGGCAGGTCCGCATCGGCCGCGAGGGCCGGCCCTTCCGCATCTGGAAGTTCCGGACCATGGTGGTGGACGCGGAACGCATGGGCCGGTCCATCACGGTGGGGCAGGATGCGCGCATCACGCGCGTCGGCGCCAGGCTCAGGGACACCAAGCTCGATGAGCTTCCCCAGCTGCTGAACGTGGTGGCCGGCGACATGAGCCTGGTGGGCCCCCGACCCGAGGTGCCACGGTACGTCGAACTCTACTCAGAGGCTCAGCGGGCCATCCTCGCCCTGCTTCCCGGCATCACCGACCTGGCCTCGATCAAGTACCGGCACGAGAGCGAGCTGCTCGCCGGAGCCGAGAATCCCGACGAAACCTACGTCCAGGTCCTGCTCCCCGACAAGATCCGCATCAACCTCGCCTATGCGGCCCGGGCCGGGGTCTGGTCCGACTTCCTCGTCATTCTCGCCACCCTCGGCCTCTTCCCCCCGGGGCGCATCCGCACGGAGCCCTGAAGCCGCGTTTCCTCCCCTTAGCCCGTCACGTCCTCCCGCGGCCCTCCTGGGGGTCGAGGGTGAGGCGCAGGTGGACCAGGCGCTCCGAACTCAGCTCGGGCACTTCCACGAACCCCGCCTGCTCGTTCAGGGCCCGTGCCCGGGCGTTCTCGCGCCGCACGCCGGTGTTGATGCTCTCGGCGCCCCATTCCAGACAGGCCCGGATCGAGGCCTGCTTGAGGCCCCGGCCGATGCCGCAGCCCCGGACCTCTGCCGCGACGCAGGTGAAGGCGATCTGGGCGGCGCCCCCGCAAGGCCTCGCCGCGGATGGAACCGACGGTCCCAGCCTGCTCCACCAGTCCGGACGGGCCGCCAGCCAGGGGCGACGGAGGAACCCCAGCATCGCCTGCCACCGGCACGCCCGGAGCAGGGGCCGGCCATAGGGCCGGTCCGAAAGGGCCGTGAGACCCACGAGCCGGTCCCCGCTGCGGGCCACCAGGACCAGGGTCCCCGGCGAGGTGAGGAACCAGCGGTAGGCCGCCCGGATGAATCCACGCCCGAACCCCAGCAGGGCGCCCTCCTCCGCGGAGGAACAAGCCAGGTGCAGGGCGACCACCTCTGCGAGATCAGCGGGGGTGCCGGGGGAGATCTGGATGTTCAGCCCCTGTGGCGCCGGGGTTTCGAGCTCCCGGAACAGGGGGGAACCGAGCCGCCGGCAGATGTCCTCCCGCTCGGAAGCGAGGAGTTCCGGGAACGGCTGCCGTGCCAGCGGCAGCTTCCCGTTGGCGTGGAACCTCACCAGCCCTTCCGCCTTCTGCAGGTAGTCGCTCTTCGGGTAGAGGGCCGCCAGACCCCCAAAGCACCTGGAGACACCGTCGCCAACCCATGGGGCCAGACGGGGATGGAACACCACGCGCTGGCGGACGGGCCGGACCGAATAGCCGAGCCGCGCCTTGAACTGATCGACGCTGGGGGGGGCGTCCAGGGAGTGGAGGCCGTTGTGGATCAGGCGGACGCCCGCGTCCGCCGCGAGGGCCCGGGTGACCTCGAACAGGAGGGCGTTGTTCACCCGCTGCGGAAGGAATTCGGTGAGCGACTGCTGGTAGAGCATGTCGATGCAGTCGTCGATCCGCACGAACAGGAGGGAGGCCGCCAGCCGGCCTCCCACTTCCGCCCCCCAGGCCTCGAATCCATCGAGGTCCGCCGCCGCCCGGACCATGCGATCCCAGTGGGGGCGCCTGTGGCGGGAATGCCGCTGCTGGCGCGACCGCGTATCCCGCTCAAGGGGCCAGCCCTCGCTGGCGTAGCGCTCCAGTGGAATGGGCCCGACCTGACAGGCTTCGAGCCCCCGCCGGACCTTGGCGCGGATGGAGGCGTCCACGTCCTGGATTCCGTAGGCGAGCCGCTCGAAGACGATGTGGTAGCTGCAGGCGCCCTCGTCCGCCTCCAGATCCGTGGAGTAGCGGAGCCCGATGGCGTTCTCTTCGAAGAAGAAGTCGCGGAGCTCGTCCTCGGTGGGGCGGATCACCCAGTGGTAGGGAAAGGCCTGGAAGACCCGTGGCCCCGAATCGAACCAGTAGGAGCTCCGCGTGCGGACCACGCGATGACCCTGGCGCCGCAGCCATTCCGCAAAAATGTCCGGGGTCATCGCAGCCGATTCCGGGGAAGGTCCATGTCCGGTTCCTCAGGATAGGTGGAGGGAGTGCCTGAAGCGCGTCAGGGCCCCGGCGGGGATGCGGCGCAGGCATCCCACCGCGTGGGTCGCCCAGTCGCCGCCGTAGGGGATGTAGCAGCGCACGGTGCAGCCGTCGGCCAGGAGCCGTTCCTGCAGATCGGGCCTGACGCCGTACAGCATCTGGAACTCGAAGGCCTCCCTTCCGAGCCCTAGTCGCGCCTGCACGGCCAGGGTCCAGGCGATGGCAGCCTCGTCGTGTGTGGCGATGGCGGGCGAGACTCCCCGCAAGAGCAGCCGCTCGATGTCGCGGTTGAAGGCGGCGTCGACCTCCGCCTTGCTTCGGAAGACCTGGCTTGCGGGTTCCCGGTAGCCGCCCTTCACCAGCCGGATGCTCGCCTTCCGGTCCAGCAGGCGGTCCAGGTCGCCCGCCCGGTGCCGCAGGTAGGACTGGATGACCAGACCGACCGTCCCGTTCCCAAAGCGATCCTGCATCTCCTCGAACACCCGGAGGGTCGTCTCCACATAGTTCGATTCCTCCATGTCGATCCGCACGAACCCCCCGGTTCCCGCGGCGCATTCCAGGATCCGCCGGAGCTGGAGCTGGCAGTAGGCCGGGTCCAGGTCGAGGCCGATCTTCGTGAGCTTGATCGAGACATTCGAATCGAGGCCTTCCTCGCGGATCCGCACCAGGGCGTCCATGGCCTGCTGGGCCGCCCCCTCCGCTTCCGCCAGGTCCAGCACATGCATCCCGTGGAAATTCAGCGTGGTCTTGAGCCCCCGGGCGTTCGCACCGCGAGCCGCGGCCAGGGCGGAGGCCAGATCCTCCCCGCCCACGAAGCGGCCCGCCAGCTCCCTGACGATCGGGGTGCTCATGACGAGCTTCCTGAACCAGGCCTGCCTGGCGAGGATCTGGGCGGCTTTCCGGATCATGGTGCCTCAGAGGGGCGGATCGCCCAGGGGGCGTCAGTTCGGGATGGGCTTGGAAATGAGGAAGGGACCGAGGGCCAGGTGGAGCAGGCCCGATCGCTGCATCACGTCGATGGCGTCAGCCGGGGAGGAGACGATGGGCTCGCCGTGGATGTTGAAGGAGGTGTTCATGATCGCCCCCCGTCCCGTCCTCTCCCGGAACCGTTCCAGGATGCGGTGGTAGGGGCGGTTCTGCGCCGATGTCACCACCTGGGGGCGGATGGTCCCGTCCTCGGGATGGCAGGCGGCCTTGACCTCCTGCGTGTTCCGGGAGTCGAAGGCCAGGATCATGTAGGGGGCCGTGAAGCCCTTGGGGTTGTGGATGTAGCGGTCGGCGCATTCGGCCATCACCGAGGGCGCGAAAGGCATCCAAAAATCGCGACACTTGATGGCGTTGTTCACGGTGCGAACCACCTCGGGGGAAGTCGGGTCCGCCAGGATCGAGCGGTTGCCCAGGGCGCGGGCGCCGAACTCCTCGCGGCCCTGGGCGCGGGCCACCACCTGGCCGCGGCTCAGGAGCTCCGCGATGGCGTCCTCCAGGTCCTCCGGCCGCGCCACGGTCCAGCCCAGCGCATGGGCCCGGTCGGCGGACGCCTGATACTCGGCTGCGGAGGGCTCGGGCCCGAGGTAGAGCGATTCGAGGGGTTGGATGGTATCGGCCTGGCCGAGGTCCGAAAGGTGGGCCCAGGCGGCGCCCAGGGCGTTGGTCTCGTCGCCGCAGGAGGGGAACACGAACAGGTCATCCACCTCGGGCAGTTCGCCGATGGCCTTGTTCAGCTTCACGTTCATGAAGACGCCGCCGGAGAGGTGCAGCTTCCTGCGCCCTGTCTTCTTCAGCCAGCCGCGCACCCACGCCGTGAGGAACTCCTCCGTGAAGCTCTGGAGTCCGGCGCAGACGTAGTCGAAGCGGGTGAACTCCAGGCGTTTGCGCCAGTACTCGTAGGAGTGGGTCGTGTCGGGCACGCCCGGTGCCCGCCGCCAGGAACCGTCTGTGAGTTCGAAGGCGCTGGCGAACACCCGCTTGATCTTCTCCACGCGGTCGCCGCTGGCATAGGGCGCCATGCCCATGAGCTTGTACTCGTGTTCCATGGGCACCATGCCCATGTAGGCCGTGATGACCTCCCAGAGGTTTCCGATGGATTCATCCTCGTGGATGGTGGCGAGCCGCTCCAGCCGTCCTCCGGGCCCGGGCAGGGAGACCGTGGCACAGAGCGAATCCCCCGCGCCATCGACCGTGATGACCAGGGCCTCCTCGTCCACGCCCCGACCGAAGTGGGCCGTGGCAGCATGGCAGCGGTGATGCTCGATGGTGAAGACCGCCTTGCGGTCCACGCCATGCGCGACGAGGCGCTCGATCTGGCGCTCGCGACGCCAGCGGTGGACCATTCCGCGCACCGGGGTCTTCTGGAGCAGGCGCTTCACCTGCCCGGCGAACGTCGCAGCCTCTTTGTAGCCCCGGATGCGATTCGCCGCCTCGTTGCTGCTGGAGGTCGTGTCGGCGTAGGATCCGTAGCCTCCGAAGACATAGGCGTCGACCTCCTGCCAGGAGAACCCGTGGCTCTCCAGCAGCCGGCCGATCGCCTGCTCCGGGAATCCGCGCCGGTTCTTCTCCCGGGTCGGGCGCTCCTCCTGCAGGGCGCCGAGAAGGCGACCATCACACAGCAGCGCGGCGGAAGCTGTATGGCTCGGATTGATTCCACAGATCAACATGCCTGGGCTCCCGGTTGGCTGAAGTTGCAGCTGGGTCGGAGGGGGATCGGTCTCCGCGGCGGTTGAGGAAGGCGGGGTTCATCGCGACGAAGGACTTTGGGAAGGAGCGGCCTGAGGATGGCTATGATGACATCAGCGGATTGCGAGAAGAGTGATGTTTTTTCGCGATTAATTACACTCAGAAATGATGTCTGCTGTAAAAGAATCAGGATGAACCAAGACGACGCCCGCCCACCCCTGGCCCACGCCTCCGAGGCCTCCGGCAGGCTTCATCCCGGCCTGGGCCACCAAACCGGGCCGGGAATCCGGGACCGGTCCATTCTTTCCCCGGGGACTACCGCCCAGCGGAGACTCCAACCTGGAGTTGACAGGCCCCGTGGTATGGCGGGAAGAATGGACACCCTTCATCGGACACCCCGGTCCAGACTCAGCGGATTCCCCTTGCGCCAGCCTTCCCGCCAGTCCCCCGGCCCCCCGTCCTCCGGGCCCCGCGCCGTCGGCCGGTGGCCCGGGGAGATCCAGTCGGCTGGTCGCCCCGACGGCCGGGGATGGCGCAGGTGGAGATCCGTGGCAGGCCCTTGCAGGGAGGGCCGATGAACGCGGACGTCTTCGCCGAGTGGATGCGCCGCCAGGGCTACCGCGTCGTGCGGACCGAGAGCAGCTACTGGTACAACGCGGCCCCGGGCGTGCTCCAGGCCTTTCCCTACCATTGGGTGATCACCCCCTCCGCCTCGGAGATCCGCCCCCTGATGATGCGGCACGGCATCCTCGCGGTCCGCTACTCGACCCCCTTCGAGTTCACGCATGGCGTGGCGAGCTATCACATCACCCTCCGCGAGCCCTACTCCCTCGACCAGCTGAAGGCCCAGGCCCGCAATGGCGTGAAGACCGGCCTGGACCACTTCCAGATCGAGCGGATCCCCTTCGAACGGCTGGCCACGGAGGGATGGCTTCTGCAGCAGGACACCCTTGACCGGCAGGGGCGGCTCCGGAGCATGACCCGCGAAACCTGGGAACGCCTCTGCCGGTCGGCCTCCGATCTCGATGGCTTCGAAGCCTGGGCCGCCACCTCCGACGGCGAGCTCGCGGCCGCGGTCATCGTCGCGCGCCAGCAGTCCATCTTCTCCGTCCCCTTCGCCATGAGCCACCGGCGCTTCCTGGGGAACCACGTGAACAACGCCCTGTTCTACGCCGTCAGCAAGGAGCTGCTTGGCCGCGAGGGCATCGAGAGCCTGTTCTACACCGTGCAGTCCCTGGATGCGCCGGCCAATGTGGATGAGTTCAAGTTCCGCATGGGCCTGCAGATCAAGTTCGTCCGCCAGTGCGTGGACTTCAATCCGCTCATCCGTCCGTTCGCCACCCCGATGGCGCACCGGTTCGCCCGGAAGCTGCTCCAGCAGGACCCTTCGAACCCCCACATCGCCAAGGCGGAAGGCATGCTCAGGTTCCACCTCGAGGGCCGGAAGCCGATCGGGGAACAGGCCTGGCCGGAACGGCTCCTGGCGGAACGGTCCATGTTCCTGCCGCCCTCGAAGTGCTTCAGGAAGCTGAAGGACATCCTGGTGACGTCGGCCACGCCCTTCGACATCAATGCCCTGGTGGATCTCCATGGCGTCTGCTTTTCGAAGCACGAGCACATCCCCGTACGGCTGGGCAGGCCCTTCCTCATGGCGGTCTACCGATGGTTCGTCTCCTCGCCCGACACCTCCGTGCTGGTGGCACGACAGGGCGGTCGGCTGGTCGGATTCACGACGCTCTCGGACCACCCCTACAACCTGCCCATGCTGTGGGCCTGCCGGCGGGAAATGTTCAGGAGCTACCTCCGACATCCTTCGGCCCTCTTCGACCTGGAGCTGTTCCAGCGCCTGGGGGGGATCCTCGCCAACCGGCTGGGGGGCTCGGCCGAGAAGGTGGCCCAGATCGCCTTCACCGGGGTGGATCCGGCCTTCCAGGGCCAGGGCATCGGGAAGGCCCTGAAGGCAGCCTCCATCAGCGTCTGCCGCGAGCGGGGCATGGTGGCGATCTCCACCGGCGTCCGCAGGCAGAACCAGCGGGCCCGGAGGCTGAACGAACAGGCGGGGTTCGTCGAGGTGCCGTCCCTGAGCACTCGACGCCTGGTCTACTTGAGGCTGGACCTCAGGGACTGAATTGTTTCGATACGAAACAATTCGAGGCCGAGGGGGCGGTTCTTGAGACGGCCAGATGCAGCCGTGGCGCGTGTTCGGGCCATCCTCGCGATCTCCATGCAAGATTTTGATCGAGCTTCGATATCACGACGAATTGTCTGGATTTCATTTGGAAAATAGGGATAAATAACCTTCACCACAGCTGCTTTTCGTGATGCACGAACAACGCTGTTCGCTCCATCGGAGGCCAACATGTTCTGCGAACATCACACCGCGCCGTGGATCCTGGGATGCCCCCAGGCGGCGTCCGGCCCCTGGGTCCAGGCCCATCTCCGCCGAATCCAAGCGGGCGCCGCCCTCGCGGCGACGCTGCTGCTGGCGGCCTGCACCGCCCCTGGGATGAAGCTGAATTCCCACCCGAGCCGGCCAGAGAGGTCCGAGGTCGCCGGCCTCGCGGTGACGCTCCGTCCCATGACGCCCGACGTGGTGGCGACCCAGCGTGCGCCCCAGCCCCCGGCCCTCGACGGCCTGTTCGTCGAGAAGCTGCCTTCCTACCGCGTGGGAGCCCAGGATGTCCTCCTGGTCACGGTCTGGGACCATCCCGAGATCACCCTTCCCCTGGGCCAGTACCGGACGGATTCGGCCTCGGGGACCGTGGTGGACGATGACGGCACCATCTTCTTCCCGTACATCGGGCACGTGGCCGTGGCCGGATCGACCATCCCGGAGGTGCGCGCCAGAATCACCACCCAGCTTGCGAAGGTGCTTCAACGGCCCCAGGCCGACGTCAAGGTGCTGGCCTACCGCTCCCAGAAGGTGTATGTGGGCGGCGAGGTGCGCAATCCCGCCGCCTACAACGTCACGGACATCCCCCTCACCCTTTCCGAGGCCATCGCCCGGGCCGGTGGGTTCCTGCCCACCGCCGATGACAGCCATCTGGTCCTGACGCGGGGAAACCAGTCCTGGACCCTCAACTTCCAGGTCCTGATGGCCGCCGGAAACCGGCTCGGCCAGATCCTCCTCAAGGATGGCGATTCGCTCTACGTGCCCAGCGGGAAGGAGAATCCCGTCTATGTGATGGGAGAGGTCACGAGGCCGGGAACCCTGCCCCTGGTCCACGGAAGCCTCTCCCTGGCCCAGGCACTCTCTGAATCAGGCGGCATCCAGGGGAACAGCGCCGATGCGCGTTCCATCTACGTGATCCGCCAGGGCAGCGCCGTGAACTCGGTGGATGTCTTCCACCTGGACGCGCGCAACCCCACGGCCATGGTGCTGGCGGATCGCTTCATCCTGGGCCCTCGCGATATCGTCTACGTGGATGCCGGCACCCTCACGCGCTTCAGCCGGGTCATGACCACGCTGGTGCCCACCGTGACCGCCGTCTCCACCACCACCCTCGCCGCCGCAGAGGCCTGGTACTTCAGGAACCGGCGTTGACGGCCACCTTCCAAGCCCCTCCCCCTGCGTTCCCTTCCCGATCCAAGGCGACCCTTGAAATCCATTCTCGTCCTTTGTGAAGGCAACCACTGCCGCAGTCCCATCGCCGAAGCCCTGCTCCAGGCCGCCCTGGGTCCTGAGGTCCGGGTGGCCTCCGCCGGGCTCAACGCGCTCGAAGGACAGCCTCCGGATCCCGAGGCCATGAACATCTCCCTTCAGAACGGCCTCGACATCGGCGGACACCGCGGGCGGCAGTGGACCAGCGACATGGCCCTCGGCGCGGATCTGGTCCTGGTGATGGACGAGGGGCAGAAGGCTCTCTGTGAAGCCCTGGTGCCGAGTGCCCGTGGGCGGGTGTTCCTGCTCGCGCATTGGCTCGCCACCCCGCCGCCGGGGATCCCTGACCCCTACCTCCAGGGCCCCGAGGCCACTCGGCGGGCCTTCGAACTCATTCATCAATCCGTGGCGGGCTGGCTACCCCGGCTCAAGACGAAGCAAAGGTCGGTATGAACGCCTCCCACCCATCGGACCCGCGCTCCCCATCGGGGACTCCAGAGCCCCTCCCCCGGCGGACCAAGCTGTCTGAAGACGGGGAGGACACGGAGATCTTCCCCTGGCTGGCGGACCTGTGGGAGGGACGGACCCTCGTCTTCGCGTCGGTGGCGATCTTCTTCTTGGCGGGACTGTTCTACGTCTGGTGGGCGCCCCCCCTCTACCAGAACGAGGCCATGCTCCAGATCCAGGCCAAGAAGGAACGGTCCTCCGACACGGCGTTCACGAAGATGGAGAGCATCTTCTCGGAACCGGTCGAAGCCGCCGCGGAGATCGAGATCATCCGGAGCAACCTCGTCCTCGGACGCACCGTCGAGGCCCTGGCCCTTGACGTGGTGGCCGAGCCCGAGGTGATGCCCCTGATCGGCGCGGCCCTGGAGCGCCGGAAGGCCAACCCGGCCCGGCTCGAGATCGAGTCCTTCGAGGTTCCCAAGCCCATCCGCGGCGTGGCCTTCCGCGTCACGTCCCTCCCCGACGGGGCCTTCCAATGGAGCGCCCCGGACGGGACCATCCTCGGAAAGGGAAGGCAGGGGGAGGAACTCAAGGCGACCTACGCCGGTGAGGCCCTGAAACTCAAAGTCCGTGAGCTTGTGGCGAACCCGGGCCAGAAATTCCTCCTCTCGGCGAGGCCGATGCAGGATGTCATCGACGGGCTCCGGCAGGACCTCGACGTCTCCGAACGGGGCAAGCTCACGAACATCCTGGGGCTGACGCTCCGTGGTCCGAACCCGACGAAGTGCCCGGTCATCCTGAACCAGATCATGGACCAGTACGTCAGCCACAAACTGGAGCGGAGGCTGGGGACGATTTCCAAGGCCCAGGCGATCCTGCAGGGGAAAATGCCCGAACTGAAGGCCCAGGTGGAAGCCGCCGAAAGCCGGTTGAACCAGTTCCGGAGCCGGTCCGGCTCCGTCGACCTGTCCAGGGAGGCCGATGTCTACCTCTCGCAAAGCGCCTCCCTGTCCTCCCAGGTCTCGGCCCTGAAACAGAAGCGGGAGGAGCTGCTCCGCACCTACAAAGAGAACTCGGACGTGGTGGTCACGCTCGACCAGCAGATCGGCAAGCTCCAGGCGGAGCTGACCCACATCGACTCGAAGGTCCGCGTGATGCCCGGCCTCCAGCAGGAGGTGGTGCGCCTCTCCCGGGACGTGCAGGTCGCGACCGAGCTGTACACGGCGCTGCTCAACAATGCGCAGCAGCTCCAGATCGCCAGCGCGGGCGACATGGGCAACGTCGTCGTCGTGGACCGGGCCACGGTCAACCTCGATCCCATCGCCCCGAAAAAGAACGTCATCCTGCTGCTCTCCCTGCTGCTGGGCTTGGCGGCCGGCAGCGGCTCGGCCATACTCCGGCGGGCGATCCGCCGCGGGGTCGAGGACCACCGGATCATCGAGACCAAGCTCGGCCTTCCCGTCTTCGTCACGGTGCCGCACAGCAAGGCCCAGCGCGTCCACGACGAAACCATCCAGCGGAGCACCGGCGGCCTGCACCTGCTCGCGGCCCTGGACCCGGGTGACCTCGCGGTGGAGAGCCTGCGCAGCCTGCGGACGATGCTGAACTTCTACATGAAGGATGCCCCGAACCCCGTGATCCTCATCTCGGGCCCGTCTCCGATGATCGGCAAATCCTTCATCAGCGCCAATTTCGCCTGTGTCCTCGCCCAGGCGGGCTCGAGCGTGCTTCTGATCGACGGCGATCTCCGGCGGGGGAAGCTTCACAAGTATTTCGGGCTGAAGAATCGGCTCAATGGATTCTCCAACGTGGTGTCCGGGCAGCAGGAGTGGGAGACCATGGTCCAGGCCAGCGGGATCGACGGCCTGGACCTCGTCAGCACGGGCCTGCTCCCACCGAACCCCTCTGACCTGCTGATGGCACCGCGATTGGCATCCATCTTCGAGCAAGTATCCAAAAAGTACGACTACATCATCGTGGATGCCCCACCCGTGCTTCCCGTCACGGATGCCACGATCCTCGGTTCCCACGCCGCGACAGTCCTCATGGTTGCCAAGTTCGGCCAACATCCCCTCGACGAGCTCCGGGCAGCCCAGAAGCGCTTTGAAAGCCACGGCATTCGTGTTAAAGGTTGTATTTTTAATGACATTAAGCCTGTCGGATGGGGTGGAAATTATCGTCACTATAATTACATCTATAACTATGATCTGAAGAAATAGTCGCGACCGGGTGCCCCAAGGCCCCCTTCGGATCCCGCCTTCGCCCGCCCGCGCCAATGGAGGACTTGATGAAAACGATCGCACTCGTCGGATGCGGACGGATCTCCGCCCGCCACATCCAGGTCCTGACGCAGACGCCCGGCATCCGCCTGGTGGGGGTCTGCGACGTCGTCGAGGAGCGGGCCCGCAAGGCCGCCGGACCGATCGGCCTGCCCTTCTACACCGATGCGATGGAGATGGTGAAGGCCGAGAAGCCCGACATCATCTCCATCCTGACGGAATCCGGTTCCCACGCCCGGGTGGCCATCGCCCTGGCTCCGCACGTCTCCGCCGTGGTCGTCGAGAAGCCCATGGCCCTGACCCTCGAGGACGCCGACGAGCTGATCGAGACCTGCGACCGGAATGCCACCCGTCTCTTCGTCGTCAAGCAGAACCGGTACAACCCGCCCGTGGTCAAGCTCAGGAAGGCGGTGGATCGCGGCGCCTTCGGCAAGATGGTCATGGGCACGGTCCGCGTGCGCTGGTGCCGTGACCAGAGCTACTACGACCAGGATCCCTGGCGGGGGACCTGGCGGGACGATGGCGGGGTATTCACGAACCAGGCGAGCCATCACATCGACCTGCTCCAGTGGATGATGGGTCCCGTGGAGTCCGTCAAGGCCTATACCGCGACCCGGCTCGTGAAGATCGAATCCGAGGATACCGGCGTGGCCATCCTGCGATTCAAGAGCGGGGCCCTCGGCGTCATCGAGGCCACGACCGGGTCCCGGCCGAAGGACCTGGAGGGGAGCCTGTCGGTCCTCGGCGAGAAGGGCTCCGTGGTCATCGGGGGCTTCGCGGTGAACAAGCTGGAGACCTGGAACTTCTCCGATCCCGAGATGATGAAGGAGGTCGCCGAGGATCCATCACAGGCGGTCCCCAATGTGTACGGCCTCGGCCACCAGGCCTTCTACAACGAGGTGCTGGAATGCATGGAGACCGGCCGGAATCCCATGCTGGCGGGCCTCGAAGGCAGGAAGTCCCTGGAGATCATCAACGCCCTCTACGAATCCGCGGCCACCGGCCATGAGGTGTTCCTCAGGTTCGTCCCCCATTCCGTGCTGCTGGGGAGGGGCCGATGACGGAGACCTGCATCCAGTTCCCCAATGTCCTCCTCGGCGAGGGCGCGGCCATCGATGACTTCGTGATCCTCGGGCGGGCGCCGAAAGGGGCCCAGCCCGGTTCGCTGGAGCTGGCCATCGGTCCCGGCGCGGTGCTCCGATCCCACTCCGTCCTCTACGCGGGGAGCAGGATCGGCGCACGGTTCCAGTGTGGACACGGCACCCTCGTCCGCGAACAGTGCACCATCGGCGACGATTGTTCCATCGGATCAGGGACCGTCCTGGAGTTCCTCGTCACCCTCGGCGACCGCGTCCGGATCCACTCCAACTGCTTCATTCCAGAACATTCTGTCCTGGAGGACGACTGCTGGATCGGCCCCAACGTCGTGATCACGAATGCCAAGTTCCCCCAGACGCCCCGGACGAAGGAACTGCTGGCCGGCGTCCGGATCTGCCAAGGCGCGAAGGTCGGCGCCAACTGCACCCTGCTCCCGGGCGTCACCATTGGCCGGCATGCCCTGGTGGGCGCCGGCAGCGTCGTCACCAAGGACGTCCCCGAAGGCATGGTCGTGGCCGGCAACCCGGCCCGCGCCCTCTGCAGGGCCTCGGAGCTCCGCTATCCCGACACCCACGAACCCGTCTATCCAGGAGCCTGACATGGCCGACTCCACCATCCCGCTGGTCGATCTGAAGGGCCAATACCAGGGCATCAAGCCCGAGATCGACGCGGCGATCCAGTCGGTCCTCGATACCACCGGCTTCATCCTGGGCCCCCAGGTGGAGGCCTTCGAGAAGGCCTTCGCCGCATTCTGCGGCGCGGGCCATTGCGTCGCCATGGGGAACGGCACGGATGCCGGGGTGCTGGCCCTGGAGGCGCTCGGGGTCGGTCGGGGCGACGAGGTCATCACCGTCTCCCACACGTTCATCGCCACGGCCGAGGCCATCTCCGAGCTGGGCGCCGTGCCCGTCTTCGTGGACGTGCGGAAGGACAGCCTGCTCATGGACGTCGCGAAGATCGAGGCCGCCATCACGCCGCGGACGCGGGCCATCGTGCCCGTGCACCTCTACGGCCAGACCGTGGACATGGATCCGCTGCTGCTGATCGCCCGCAGGCACGGCCTGAAGGTCATGGAGGACGCCTGCCAGGCCCATGGCGCAGAGTACAAAGGCCGGCGGGCCGGCTCCATGGGTGACGCCGCGACCTTCAGCTTCTATCCCGGGAAGAACCTCGGTGCCTATGGCGACGCCGGCGCCGTCGTGACCAACCGGGCCGACCTGGCCGACTGGATCCACCGCAAGCGCAATCACGGACGGGCAACCAAGTACACCCATGATTTCGTGGGACGGAACTCGCGCATGGACGGCATCCAGGGCGCGGTCCTGAACGTCAAGCTCCCCCGCCTGGAGGCCTGGAACGCCGACCGGCGCAGGATCGCCGCCCAGTACGACAGCCTGCTGGCCCCGCTCGGCATCCGGCGCGTGGCGACCCAGGAGGACTGCCTGCCCGTCTTCCACCTGTACGTCGTCCGCGTGACCGACCGGGCCAGGAAGCTGGAGAACCTCAAGGCCGCGGGCATCGAAGCCGGCATCCACTACCCGGTGCCGCTCCACCTGCAGAAGGCCTACCAGCACCTGGGGCTGGCCAAGGGCCACCTGCCCGTCACCGAGACGGCCGCGGATGAGATCCTGTCCCTCCCCATCTGGCCGGGAATGGGGCTGGACCTGGTGGAACGGGTCGTGGCCGTGCTCAAGGGCTAGCTTCCGCCACCGATCCCGGTGCCGGTCATCCGCGCTCCGATCCATCGAGAGCGGGGGATGTCTGCGCGTCGCGCGCCCGCTCGAGCATGAACTGGGCGCGGTCGAAACCGAAGGTGGCGATCCCGAGCCACATGACTGTGTCCACGAAGGTGAGGCTGCCTTTCTTGCTGAGCACGATCAGCTGGTAGATGAAGAGGGAGAGCATGAGGGCGGCGAAGATGACCGTCGGCTGCTGGGCCTGCTGCCTGGCCAGGGCCAGAGTCCTGAAGCCGAACCGGAAGGCGAGGAGGCAGGCGAGGCAGAGCATGCCGAAGCCGATGATGCCCGTCTCGCCGAAGGCCTGCACGAAGTGGTTGTGCGGGTAGATGCCCAGCCGCTTCTCGCACCCCCGCGCGCCGATTCCGACCAGGAGGTTCCGGGGCGAGGACAGCGCCATCTCGATGGTCTTGGCGCTGAGGCCCATGCGATCGTTGGAGGCCTCCGCCATGGAACTGGCCGAGTACCTCCAGGAGAGCTCGGCGATCTTGTTCTTCGGCAGGATGCTGAAGAAGACGATGGCGGACAGGGCGGCGAGGAATGCAACCTGGTAGACCATCCACTTGGCGTACTGGGCGAGGTCCCTTCCCTTCACCAGCGAGACCAGCACGCATGCGCAGGCGATGCCGGTGAAGGTCTCGCCTCGGGACGTGTTGAACGTCAGCCATAGACCCATGACCAGGCCGGTGGCGCCGGCCAGGAGCCAGAGGGTCTTGGGCAGTCCGCGGTTCTCGCGCTGGGTGGTCTGCATCAAGAGGATGCAGGTGCTCAGGATGATCAGGTAGGCCCCCATGTCCGCGATGGCCAGGGGATTGCCCTCATCGTACTGGCCGACCTGGAAGTGCACGACCAGGCGGCCGATGTCCGGCGACAGGTGGAAGGCCGGGGAGACCATGAGCCCCAGGGTCGCGAGAAGCGTCAGGGCCCACACGGCGATGTAGGCCCGGAGCATGAGCTCGGGGCTTTCGGTGAGTGACGGCAGCATGGCGAAGTAGACAAGGAAATAAGGGAGGAAGCGCCACGAGTCCGCTCCGTAGTACGGAGACCACATGATGGAAATCCAGAAGAATCCCAGGAACGCCCAGGTCAGCACCTGGAGGGTCTTCCCGCTCTTCGTCCAGCAGTTCACACCCGGATTCCGGACGATGATGTTGTACAGGTAAATGACGGCGATCATCGCGGCCATCATGTAGTTGAACAGGGGCCCCCTCGTCTGGAACGTCGGCACGGCCAGGGAGGCGATCTGCTTGTAGGCGTAGGTCATGATGCCCAGGGGAATCGCCAGGGCCGGGAACCGGATCGCGAAGACGAACATGATCACGAGGGACAGGAAGAAGCCTGCGAGCACCGCGCTTGACATGGGTCACTCTGTGGATTCGGACGGGGGCGTGGGGCGCGGGACGGGCGCCTCGGCAAGTTTCGGCGATTTCGAGAACAGGTCCCGGAAGGAGGCGACCTTCCGGAGGGAGAACGCCAAGAAGAGGCCGATCAGCCCCAGCCCAAGCAGGACCGTCCAGCCGTGGAGCTCCCGATGCTGCCAGGTCATGGCCGAAAGCACCAGGATCAGTCCGGCCCCGAGCGCGATCCTGTATGCTTCGCCGGACCGGATGACGAATCCGTGGGAGACGTAGGCGTAGTAGACCATGACAGCCGTATAGCAGAGGTAGAGCGCCAGGAACATGATTCCCAACCACTCGACCCCCCCTCCGGCGGCGAGGACCGCCCATCCCGATCCGGCCAGCCCCAGCGTGAACGCCACCTCGGTCCAGAAGAACCAGCGGAGCTCGTGGAAGGCCAGCATGGGGAAGGAGAGCACCCAGGACACCCCCTTGAAGAAGTCCCCGATGAGCATCCAGCGCATGACGCTCAGGGCGGGAAGGAGGGAGGCGGAGAACATGACCCGCACCACCAGCGGTTTGAACAGGATGGCGAGGGAGACGAGGACGGGCATCGCCACCACCGCCATCTGGAGGTACGACCGCATGAGCGCCCGACGGTCCTCGGGGTCCTGCAGGCGGCTCAGGCTGGGCATGTAGTAGTTCCCGAACGAGCCCAGGGCCAGCGTCACGTAGGCCATGGAGAGGGTCCAGGCCACCCAGTAGTAGCCGGCCATCGACAGGCCGATCCGCGCAGCCACGATGCGGTTCATGAAGTACTGGGCCCCGGTGTTCAGCAGTCCCGTCATCAGGAGGACCGAGGACATCCGGAAGAAGTAGGCGGCATCCTTCCCGTCGATGGCTGTGCGGAAGGCCGGAAGCCGCCCGGCCTTCCGCGTGGCCCAGAATGCGGCCAGAGCCACGGCCGCCGGCGGCAGGCCGAGCATGAGCACGAATCCCGAAGAGGCACCGGCCCGCACGAGGACTACCATGGGGAGGACCAGGAGCAGCGCGCAGACCGGGCCCACCAGCTGGGAGATCACCAGCTGGTCCAGGAGCCGGTAGGCCGTGAGGACGCTGGTGTAGAGCGTCTGGGCCGCCATGCAGAGGGCCGCCAGCGCGAGCCACCTCAGGAGCAGGATGGCCTGGGGATGCGGGATCAGGCTGGGGGCAATGACGGGCGCCCCGAGGATCAGGACGAGGGCGACTCCGGCGGCCATCAGGACCATGAGGGTCTGGACGCTTTCCGCGAACCGCCGTTGGGCCTCGTCCACCCGGCTGGCGATGCCCTGGATCAGGGCCGTGTGGCCGGCGAAAGTGGCCACCACCACCAGGTACTGGAGCAGCTGGCGCAGGATGCCGAACAGACCGACGCCGGCCGCACCAAGCTGGACCGAGATGATCTTGACCGCCAGCATCCAGCCCAGGAGGTTGGCCAGAGTGGCGGCGGCGACCTTCAGGGCAGCCAGGAGGATGTCACGCATGGGGCCATTCCGGCCCCGGAGGCCAGGCGCCAGGCAGTGGGCCCTTCGGTGGCTTGCGTTTCATGGGTACCAGGAGGACGGGATTCCGGAATGGATGATAGCCGCGGGGCGAGGGGAGGCCGATTCCGAAGCCGCAGGAGGGCGACTTGGTTACGGGTCATCATGGCGGAGGCTGCGTCTCATGCTACCATCCTTTGTGAAATCATCGACAATGGGCTGGGATCGATGCCTTTTCTTACAGGCCCGCCCCACCTGAGCCCCTTACGACAAATCGCTCCCAGTTCGCGGTGGACGCTCATGTGCGGAATCTTTGGTGAAATCAACCTCGCCGGCCCTGGATTCGACCTGGGTTCGGCGCGCCGTGCGCTGGACTCGATCCGCCACCGCGGGCCAGACGACGAGGGCTGGGTCTGCATCAATACGGGCCGAGGGGCCGCGGTCCCCTTCGCCGGACCCGACACCATGCCGGAGCTCCAGCTGCCTTCCATTGGTCAGGCCGACCCGGCCGCCTTTGACGTCTGTCTGGGCTTCCGCCGTCTCTCGATCCTGGATCTCAGCTCCGCGGGACACCAGCCCATGCGCAGCGCAGACGGGACCTGCTGGATCGTGTTCAACGGCGAGGTCTACAACTTCATCGAGCTGCGTCGCGAGCTGGAGGCCCTGGGCCACGTCTTCCGCAGCCAGGGCGACACGGAAGTCCTGCTGGCGGGCTACCAGGCCTGGGGGCGCGGCGTCTTCTCCCGGCTGGAGGGCATGTTCGCCTTCTGCCTCGTGGACCTCCAGCGGGGCGACGTGCTCCTGGGCCGGGACCACTTCGGCATCAAGCCCCTCTACTACACGTTCGCGAACGGCCGGCTCCTGTTCGCCTCCGAGATCCGCTGCCTGCTCTGCTACCCGGACGTGGCGCGGCGGCTCAACCCCGAGGCGCTGTTCCGCTACCTTCGCCTCGGAAGCTCGGACGGCCATCCGGAAACCATGATTCGCGGCATCTGGCAGGTGCCGCCCGGATCCTACGGCCTGCTGAACCGGGGGGGGAAGTCGCTGGATCTGACACGCTACTGGGCCCTGGATCCGGACCGCACCGCCGCCTGCAGCCTGGAGGAAGCCAGCCGGGCCGTCCGCAGCAGGCTCGAAGAGAGCGTGCTCCTGCACCTGCGGAGCGACGTCCCCCTGGGTTCCTGCCTCTCGGGGGGCCTGGATTCGACAACCCTTGTCATGTTGATGAAGGGCCTGCTGGAGCCCGGCCACCCCGTGGACTGCTTCACCTTCATCACCGATGATCCCGTCCTCAGCGAGCAGCGCTTCGTCGACGTGGCCTCCGCCGCCGCCCAGGTGAACCTGCACACGGTGGCGCCGACCCCCCAGGAGTTCTCCCGGGACATGGCCGATCTCATCCGGACCCAGGAGCTCCCCTTCGGAGGCCCGACGGTGTATGCCCAGTACCGGGTGTTCCGCCTGGCCCGGGAGTCGGGCATGACGGTGATGCTGGACGGCCAGGGCGCAGACGAGTTGTTCGGGGGCTACTACACCTACCTGGGCGCCAGGATCGCCGAAGACCTCTGCCGGCTCTCCTTCGGGAAGGTGGCTGGGGTCCTGAGGAACACACCGGGCAATCAGCGGCAGTACTTCTTCCGGATGCTGGCCTTCGCCTTCGCGCGGCTCCTTCCATCCGGCCTGCGTCCCCTGATCCGGCCCCTGGCCGGCGAGCCCCTGTTCCCGGACTGGCTGCGGAAGTCCTGGTTCCTCGAGCGGGGCTTCCCAGGCGTGGAACGGACCGCGGGCTCGGGGGCCAACGCCCTCAAGCGGGAACTGGCGCTCTCGGTCCAGGAGGGCTCCCTGCCTGCCCTGCTCCGCTACGAGGATCGCAATTCCATGCGCTTCTCCATCGAAAGCCGGGTGCCCTTCTGCAACCACCGGCTGGCCGAACTCGCCTTCTCCCTGCCGTCGGACCACCTGATCTCCGGAAGGGGCGTCACCAAGAGCGTGCTCCGGGAAGCCGCCCGCGGCCTGGTTCCGGACTTCATCATCGACCGGGAGAAGGTGGGATTCGGGACGCCTGACCGGACCTGGCTGTCCGCCATCCGCGGGCACGTGGATGCCGTGGTCTCAGAGGGGGAGGCCATGGACCTGCCCTTCCTCACCCACATCCGGCGCGAGACCGCCCACGCCCTCGACGCCTCCGGCGTCTGGCCGGCCCATGCCTGGCGGATCTTCAACCTCATCGAATGGATGAAGGCCTTCGACATCCAGGTCGAATGAGCGCGGCCTGAACCAGACCCCGCCCCGCTTCGGCGTCCTCCCCTTCCCACTGCGCAGTGTCATCAGGTGCCCCATGCCCCCCTTGATCCACAGGCCACGGCTGCTCCACCTGTTCCTGGCCGGGGCCCTGTCCCTGCTGGTCGGATGCGGGAGTGGCGGGGCGGCCGGAACCGGCTCCGCCTCGGCTTCCCGCAGTTTCTACGGCTCGGGGATCAACGCGGACGATCTGGCGAACATCGTCATCGGATGGGACACGGCCAACGACACGTGCAACCGCGTCGTGAGCCACCGCTGGCGCGCCGGCCACACGGGGGCCCTGAGGTCCATCCGGCCCTTCTTCCAGTGGAGCACCGTCAAACCGGGCTATGCCATGGGCGACGGGGGAACCATCCAGATCCAGCTCCAGACCGACGATGGGAGCGCCAACCACCTCCCCTCCGGAACCGCGCTCGCGGCCCTCGTGTGCGACCACCCCGTCACCACCGGCGACCACTGGCCCCTGCTGACCTTCCCCACTCCCGCCAGCGTGGTCGAGGGCCAGCTGTACCACCTCGTCTACACCAACGTGGCCGCCGACCCCAAGGCCAACTGGGTCTCCCTGGACCACCTGCTGCTGTGGGATGCCGGTGCCTCCGTGCAGCCCACCCTTCTCAACACGGACTGGGCTGTCCTCGAGCGCGGATGTGGCGGGGCCTGGGCCGTGTACAACCGGGGGGGAGGGCACGGCTACACACCCATCCTCGAGCTGGACTACGGAGACGGAGCCTCCCAGGGACAGGGCTACGTCCAGGGCTACGGGCAGACGGTCACCACGCCCTGGGTGAATCCGAAGCCCATCACCGGAGCCCAGGGGGTCCGGGAGACCTTCACCCCCTCCGGCGCCGATCGGACCGTGACCGCAGTGTCGGTGCGGGTGAATCGGATCGGCGGCACCGGCGCGCTGACGGTGCGGGTGGAGAAGGTGGACGGGACCCTGGTGGGCCAGGGGAGCGTGATCGTCGCGCAGGGCGTGGTGAGCCCCATCCACAACGGCGCCTCCTGGGCCAGGGTGGCCTTCCCGGGCCCTCTGCCCCTCGCAGCCGGCCAGGGCTACCGGCTCGTGCTCAGCTCCCCGGCGGACACCACCCACACGACGCACGTCCTCGAGAAGGGCGGCAGCTCCGGCTACCGGTCCACGACCTACTTCGCCGACGGCCATGCGGAGTTCAACAGCGGAACGGGGTGGCAGGGATGGGACCTCTGGGGCCTGCCGAACCAGAGCGACACGGACCTCCAGTTCTATTTCGAGTAGGGCCCGGAAGCTTGATTTCAGGCAAAGCGTTTTTCATTTGAATTTCCTATACACATCATCGTTTTAAAACTAAATTAACGCCATGATCCAAGAACATGTCGCAGGAATCGCCACCATCCGTGGAACAGGAGCCCAAGCTCATGGGTGAGCCGAAAAGGGATGTCCCCATCCACGTCTGCATCGTCACCACGGCCCACCCCATCGACGATGTGCGCGTGAACAACAAGATCGCGCACGCCTTCAAGTCCGCGGGCTTCAAGGTCACCTGGGTGGGCCCCGGGCACGCCTTCTTCGACCAGGACAACTACAACCGGGATGGCATCGAGTTCCTGCTCACGCCTCCGATCCGGGGTCGCCTGGACCGGCTGGTCTCCCGCTTCCGCGTCCGCAGGCTGGCCGCCACCGTGCCGGGCGTGGATGTCTACTACTCCCCGGATCCTGATTCGGGGCCCATCTCCGTAGACTTGGCCAGGCGGAACGGGGCGCGATCCGTCTTCGACATCCACGAGATCTACCACGGGACCAATCTGGACAAGTGGCTGTTCGGTTTCCGCCTGCAGCCCATCAGGGATTTCGTGCGGAGGGGCATCGCCCGGACCTGTTCGCGGGCCGACCTGGTCATGGGTGTCAGCGATGCGGTCCTCGACCCGGTCTTCCCCGACCGGGCGAAGCGCCTCGTCGTCCGCAGCTGCGCCCCGGCCTGGTTCGCGAACGGCCCCACGGCGGATGTCTGCGGCGAGGGACGGACGCAGCTCCGCCTCATGCACGGCAAGGGCCACCTCGCCTACGGCACGGGCAAGGTGCTCGAGGCGCTCCGGCTCGTGAAACAGCAGGGCCCCCACCCCAGCGTGGTCGTGATGGCCGCCGGAGATCCCTCGGCGGATCCCACCATCCAGACCCTGGCCCCCATCGCCAGGGACCTCGGGGTGACGGATGCCCTGGATATCCGGAAGGGGGTCCCCCTCCAGGAGATGCCCGACATCCTCCGTTCCTGCGACGCGGGGATGATCTCGTATGGCCGGGGGCTCGGCATCGACATCCTCCCGAACCGGCTCTTCGAGTACCTGGCGCTGGGCCTGCCGGTCATCGCGCCCTCCTATGCCGTGGAAGTGGCGAAGATCCTCGACGCCGAGCAGTGCGGGTTGCTGGTGGACTTCGAAGATCCTGGGGCCATCGCCGAGGCCATCATCCGGCTCCAGAACGACCGGACCCTTTGCCGCGACATGGGGAGGCGGGGCAAGGAGGGTTTCCTTGCCCGGCACAACTGGGAGGTCGAGGTCGAGCCCCTGCTGCAGACGATCCGCGCCTGGGGTCCCGCCAGGGGGAGGGCTTGATGATCAAGTCGGGCTTGAACGCCATCCGGAACCTGCTGCTGTTCAGGCTCCGCTATCCCTGGGTGAAGAAGGGGCGGGGCATCCACTGCCAGTGGACCACGCTCTTCCTGGCCCCCCACAAGCACGTGATCCTGGGAAACCAGGTCGGCATCGGGGGCCATTGCCTGATCCAGGCCGACACCGAGATCGGGAACAAGGTCATGATCGCCTCCAGCATCGCGTTCCTGAACCGGGACGAGCACAACTACGACATCCTCGGCAAGGCGATGTGGGATTCAGGGAAGGCGCAACGATCCAAGATCATCATCGAGGATGACGTGTGGATCGGACACGGGGCGATCCTCCTGGCCCCCCTCCGGATCGGACGGGGTGCGATCGTGGCCGCCGGGAGCGTGGTCGTGAAGGATGTCCCACCCTACGCCATCGTGGCCGGCAATCCCTCGAAGCTCATCAAGATGCGGTTCACGCCCGAGCAGATCGAGGTCCATGACCGGATCCTCTATGGTTAGGTAGGATGGTCAGGCGGAAGCCGCCTGCGGATCCCAGCTTCAACCAACCGAAGGGAGACGGACTCGTGACGGGACAAGACGCACGCATCGCGATCACGGGAGCCGACGGCTTCCTGGGATGGCACGTGCGCTGTTCGATGAAGATTGCCGGGGACCCCGAACCACGGCAGGCGGTCGAGGCCGACTTCCGGTCCGTGGAGGCGCTTCACCAGGCCATCGGCTCCGTGGATGCCGTCCTCCACCTGGCCGGCATGAACCGCGGCTCGGAGGAGGAGGTCTTCGAGACCAACCTCCGCCTGGCCGACACCCTGACCGCCGCCCTGGACCGGGCCGGCCCGGCGCCGACCATCCTCTTCGCCAACTCCACCCACAGCTTCAACGACAGCGCCTTCGGCCGGTCCAAGCGGGAAGCCTCGGCACGGCTGTCGAGGTGGGCCGCCGCTCGCGGCTCCCGGTACGTGGACGTGATCCTGCCGCACCTCTTCGGCGAGGGCGGCCGGCCCTTCTACAACAGCGGCTTCGCCACCTTCTGCCACCAGCTGGCCACCGGCGGGGAGCCCCAGATCCACCAGGACGGCCAGGTCGAGCTCTTCCATGCGCAACGGGCGGCCCTTGCCTTCCAGGGCCTCCTGGCCGATGGCGGTGCCTCCGGCACCGTCCGGCTGGAAGGGGCGCCGATGCGCGTTTCCGAGGCCCTCGAGCGCCTCCGGGCCATCCATGCGACCTACCAGGGCGGGATCATCCCCCCGCTTGCCGATCCCCTGGCGCTGGAATTCTTCAACACCTACCGCAGCTACCTGTACCCCGCCCAGGTTCCGATCCCCCTGCTGCTCCGAACCGATCCCCGCGGGAGCCTGTTCGAGGCGGTGAAGACCCAGCACGGCGGGCAGGCCTTCCTCTCCACGACCCACCCAGGCATCACCCGCGGAAGGCATTTCCACCGGCACAAGGTGGAGCGCTTCCTGGTGATCTCAGGCCAGGCGGAGATCCGGATCCGCCGGCTCTTCGATGGGAAGGTCTTGGTCTTCCCCGTGTCCGGGGAGGCTCCCTGCTTCATCGACATCCCGACCCTGCACACGCACGAGATCACCAACGTGGGCAGCCGGGATCTGCTGACCCTGTTCTGGAGCCACGAGATTTTCGATCCCTCCAATCCGGACACCTACTCCGAGCCTGTCATCCTGGAATCATGAATAAACTACGAGTCCTCACAGTGGTTGGAACACGGCCGGAGATCATACGGCTCTCGCGGGTGATCGCGCGGCTGGAGCAGGATTTCGAGCACCGGCTCGCCCACACGGGCCAGAACTATGACTTCGAGTTGAACCAGGTCTTCTTCGAGGACCTGGAGCTGCGCAAGCCTGACTACTTCCTGGACGCCGTGGCCGGCTCCCTGGCGGAGACCATCGGGAACATCATCACCCGCATCGATCAGGTGCTCGCCGAATTCAAGCCCGACGCGCTGCTGGTACTCGGAGACACCAACAGCTGCCTGGCAGTCATCGCCGCCAAGCGACGCAAGATCCCCATCTTCCACATGGAGGCCGGCAACCGGTGCTTCGACCAGCGGGTGCCCGAGGAGACCAACCGGAAGATCGTGGACCACACCAGCGACATCAACCTCCCCTACAGCCGGCTGGCCCGCGAGAACCTGCTGAGGGAAGGCCTCCCCACGGACCGGATCATCCAGACCGGCAGCCCCATGTACGAGGTGCTCCACCACGCCATGCCCCGCATCGAGGCCTCCACCGTGCTGTCCCGCCTGGGCCTCGTGCCCGGGGAGTACTACGTGGTGAGCTGCCACCGGGAGGAGAACGTGGACGCCGAGTCCAACCTCCGCCTCCTGGTGGGCACCCTGAACCAGCTCGCCGCCAGCCGAGGCCGGCGGATCATCGTCTCCACCCATCCCCGCACCCGGGCGCGGCTGGACGCACTCGGGCTCACCCTCGACCCGCTTGTGGAGCTCCTGAAGCCCCTCGGCTTCCTGGACTACATCAAGCTCCAGACCTCCGCCGCCGCCGTGCTGTCGGACAGCGGCACCATCACCGAGGAGTCCTCCATCCTCGACTTCCCGGCCCTGAACATCCGCGAGGCCCACGAGCGCCCCGAGGGCATGGAGGAGGGGGCGGTGATGATGACCGGGCTGGGCTGGGAGCGGGTCGAGCAGGGGCTGGCCATGCTGGAAGGCGGGACCCCTGAGGGGCGCCGGACCTGCATCGTCCGGGACTACGTGGCCCCGAACGTGAGCCAGACCGTCTCCAGGTTGATCCTGAGCTACACCGACTTCGTCAACCGCGTCGTATGGCGCCGCCCCTGAGCCGGTACCGCCCATTGAAAGGCCCCATCCACCACCGTCCCGCGAACCACCAGCGCCACCGGCCCAGGCGGGCCCGGCCCACGAAGGCGAACCAAGATCGATGAGGTCAACCATGGCGCTCCTTGCCGACCTTTCCAAGAAGAAGCTCCTGATATCCGGTGGCACCGGCTCCTTCGGCAATGCAGTCCTCCGCAGGTACCTGTGCTCCGACATCGGGGAGATCCGCATCTTCAGCCGCGACGAGAAGAAGCAGGACGACATGCGGCACGAGTACCGCGATGGCCGAATCAAGTACTACATCGGGGACGTGCGGAATCCACGCAGCATCGCCTCCGCCCTGCGGGGCGTGGACTACGTGTTCCATGCCGCCGCCCTGAAACAGGTCCCCTCCTGCGAGTTCTATCCGGTGGAGTCCGTGCTCACCAACGTGCTGGGCACCCACAACATGCTGACCGCCTGCATCCAGGAGGGCGTGCGGAAGGTGGTCTGCCTCAGCACCGACAAGGCGGTCTACCCCATCAACGCCATGGGCATCTCCAAGGCACTCATGGAGAAGGTGGTCGTTTCCGAATCCCGCAACCTGGACGAGGCCAGGACCACGATCGTCGTCACGCGCTACGGCAACGTCATGGCCTCCCGCGGGTCGGTGATTCCCCTCTTCCTGGACCAGATCCGGACCGGCAAGCCCATCACGGTCACGGACCCGGCCATGACCCGCTTCCTGATGCACCTGGACGTGGCGGTCGAGCTGGTGGAGTTCGCCTTCGAGAACGGACACAACGGCGACACCTTCATCCGGAAGTCCCCGGCCGCCACCATCGGCGACCTGGCCAAGGCCATCTGCAACCTGCTGGGCGTCGATGCCCCCATCCAGGTCATCGGCAGCCGGCACGGCGAGAAGCGGTACGAATCCCTGATGTCGAAGGAGGAGTCGGCCCGGGCCGAGGATCTCGGGAACTACTTCCGGGTCCCCGCCGACTCCCGCGATCTCAACTACGACAAGTACTTCACCGACGGGAACCCGGCCACGTTCCGCTTCGACGAGTACAACTCCGACAACACTGAGCGGCTCGACCTGCCCAGGATCAAGGAGCTGCTGCTGACCCTGGATTGCGTCCGGGAAGCCGTGCAGCAGATCCCAGACAGGGAAAAGGGCGGGTGACCCCGCCCCTCCCCCATTCAGGCCCCACTCCCCCCCGGAAGCCGGCCTGTCACTGCGTCACGAAGTAGAACTGGAGATCACAGTCCGTACGATTGGCCACGGCAAACAGATCCCAGCCCAGCCATCCGGTTCCGCTGTTGAACTGGGCGTAGCCATCGGCAAAGTAGGTGGTGGCCGGGAAGCCGTAGACGTTTCCCTTCTCGAGGGCATGGGTCGTGTGGACCGTATCCGCGGGAGAGCTGAGCACGAGGTGATAGCCCACACCTGCCTGAAGGGTCAGGGGCGTTCCGAATTTGACCGAGACCCACGCTTCGTTGGCGGAAGTGCTGCCGGCGCCACCCAGCGGGACCAGCACGGTGCCCTGGCCGACCAGGGTCCCATCCGACTTCTCGATCGTGACGGTGAGGGGGCTGGATCCGCTGATCCGGTTGGCCCGCACGTTGATGGCTGTCACGGTGCGATCGACGCCGGAGACGGTGAAGGTCTCACGCACGGACTGCGTCCCTGAGATCGGCTTGGGGTTCACCCATCCGCTGGTGCTGGTCTGGCCAAAACCCTGGATGTAGCCCTGTCCCTGAGAGGCACCATCTCCGTAGGTCAACTGGATGGTGGGAGAGTAGCTGTGCGTCGATCCTCGGACGAAGGCGACCCATGCGCCAGCCGTGTTGGTCTCAAGCAGGCCCAGGTCTGTGTTCGACACCAGGGGCTGGGTGGATGTGCAGGCATTCCACATGAAGAGATGATCAAGGGAGATGTAGTTGACCGTGGGATCCGCGTCCACGTTGGTGAAGACGACGTGGTAGAGCTGACCGGCAGTGAGGTTCGCCGGATTGGAGAAGGTCAGCAGGGGGAAGTAGTTGCCAATGGTGATCGGCTGATTGTACTGAAGGGAGGCGAGCACGGTGCCAGAGGGGAGGTGGTTGCTGGAACCATCGTCCGTCTGGATCTGGATCACGATGTTGCCGCCGGTGCCCGCGCCGTAGCCGCCCTTGACGGTGCTCCAGATGAACTTGGGGCGAATCGATGTCAGGGTCCCGCTGTGCGTTGCGCGCACGCGGATGCTGGCCTTCCGGTTGACGGTATCCACGGAGCTGTTCCAGCCGATGACCTGATTTCCCAGGTCATCCGCATTCAAGCCGGATCCGTAGAACCCGGCGGTCTGGGCCGGGACCGTGAGGACAGCAATGCTTTTCTGGGCGGAGGCGCTGATGGAGGAGCTGTTGGTGACGGTGCAGCCCAGCAGCAGGGTGCCCGCACCGCCCGCCGTGAAGGCAAGGTTGGTGGTTCCCTGGCCAGCACTGATGGTGCCGCCCGTGATCGTCCAGGCATAGGTGCAGTTGGACTGCGCCGGGATGCTGGCGAGGTTGCTGGTGGACTGGGCATTGACCTGGGAAGGGGCCGTGATGACGGGAGTCGCCGGAGCCGAGGCGACCACCTGGACCTGAGCTTGACTGCTGCTGTTGCCGACGCTGTTGGTTGCCATGCAAGTCAGGGTCAGGGTTCCAGCAGATCCCGCAGTGAAGGTCACCGAAGTGGAACTCGCTCCCGCGGTGATCGTGCCATCGACGATGGTCCAGCTGTAGCTGGTGCTGCCCTCGGGCTGGGTCACGCTGGCCACCAGATTGGTCGCGCCCACGGTGGCACTGGTGGGGGCGGTGATCAGGGGAACCGCTGGAAGGGTGCCCTGGACCTGGACATGAGCGGTACTGCTCAAAGTCTGGGTGCCCGAGGTGGCCCGGCAGGTGAGGGCCAGCGTTCCGGCCTGGCCGGCCGAGAACGACACCGAGGTTCCGGTGGTCGGGCCCTGGATGGTGCCTCCGCTGATGCTCCAGGCATAGGTCGCGAAGGATTGGGGGTTCGTGGCACAGGCTGAAAGCCCCGTGGCGCCGGCGAGGGCCGTGGCCGGGGCATTGATGGTGGGTGTCTGAAGCGTCTGGTGATGGATGCGGATGGGTGCGGTGGCGGTCTTGGTGGTATCCGTGACGCTGGTGGCGGCCAGCAGATGGGTGCCCTCGGTCCCAGGGGCCGTGTAGGTCACGGTGTTTCCGCTCCCGCTGATGGTGCCGACATCGGGATTGCCGTTCTGGATGCCGTCCACCAGCCAGGTGACGGCGGGGTTGGTGGTGCCGCTGACCTGGGCCGTCACGGAGAGAGGGTCCCCACAGATGGCGTCGGCGGGAGCCCCGGTCAGGCTCACGTTCACGGTCGCGGCCGGCGGCGTGGAGGTGCTGCCCGACCCCTTGGTGCCGCCCCCCCCACAAGCTCCTTGAATGAGCAGTCCGGCAATGGCCAATCCCTGAAGTGTGTTGATGAAGTTTCCGATTCGCATTGGGTCCTCCGCAGCTGACTGAGGCAACGGGGGTACCACTGGAAAGCGATCAGATCACAACAGGTTAAACAACATGTTACGAGCATTAACAAATGCCGATCCGGCCTCCGGAGGGGCCTGGGGGTCGACCGTTTCTGAACCCTGGATCCAGATTCTAGAATCTGGACGGCGCGGTCCCATAAGTCTTGAGCTTCTGGTAGAGGGTGCTCCGGGGGATGTCGAGCCGCTTGGCGGTCCGGTCCACATGGCCGCCCTCTTCGTTCAGGACCTGGAGGATGTAGTCCCTTTCCAGCTCTTTCAGGGTCAGGTTGGCCGCCCCCCCCGGCTTCGGACCGCCCGGACTAGAGGCGAAATCCAGGTCCTGCGCCTCCACAATGGAGGACTTGGCACCCATCAGGGCCCTTTCCAGCACATTGCGCAGCTCACGGATGTTCCCCGGCCAGTGATGCTGCCTGAGTTTCATCAGGGCGCCCTGGGAGAGGTGCATCGATTCGCGGCCGCAGTCGCTGGTCAGGCGGTTGAGGAGGACCTGGCTGAAGGTGAGGAGGTCCTCGGCCCGCTCGCGCAGCGAGGGGACGAAGATCTGGATGGCGCTGATGCGGTAGAAGAGGTCGGATCGGAACCGCTGCTCCTGGACAAGTTGATCCAGTTTCTGGTGGGTGGCGGCAATCAGGCGGAAGTCCACCTTGCGGTCATGGACTCCCCCCAGGCGGCGGAACCGTTTCTCTTCCAGCGCCTTGAGGACTTTCGGCTGGATCTGCAGGTCCATATCCCCGATCTCATCCAGGAAGACCGTGCCGCGGTGGGCCGCCTCAAGCAGGCCGACCTTGTCGCTCGAGGCGCCGGTAAACGCGCCCTTCTCGTGCCCGAACAGCTCGGTCTCCAGGAACTCCTTGCTGAAGCCCCCGCAATTGAGCTCGAGCATCGGCTCGGAGGCCCGGGAGCCGTTCCGGTGCAGCCAACGGGCCAGCTCGCTCTTCCCCGTGCCCGTTTCGCCCTGGATGAGGATGGGGCTCTCGGTCGCGGCGGCGAGGCGGCACTGCTCCTCCAGGCGGTGGATGGCGAGGCTCTGGCCGATGAACGGATCCACCGCCCGCTGGGGCTGGTTCACGGACTCGCGGGCCAGCTGCTTCCTGCGATTCTGCTGGTTCTCGAGTGCCCGCTCGATGACCAGCAGGAGGGCCGGAAGGTCCAGCGGCTTCACCAGGAACTGCTCGGCCCCCAGCTGGATGGCCCGTACCGCGAGTTCGATGCTGGCATGGCCCGTCAGCAGGATGATGGGCACCCGCGAATCAATGGCCTTCAGCCTCGGGAGCAGCTCGAGGGCATTCCCGTCGGGAAGGGAGTAGTCCAGGGTCACGGCATCGTACACGTCGGCGCGGTACCGGATCTCGGCCTCGGCGCAGGTCTCCGCCTCGTCGACGGTGAACCCCAGGAGCTCCAGGTAATCGCGGATCGCAAAAACGATGATCTCATCATCGTCGACGACCAGGATTTTCGCTTTCGCCATGGGGCCCTCAAAACCATCTGGTTGCTTGCAAAGAATAGGACTATTCCGATGGCAACATGAAGCTGATCCTCATGCCCCCCTCCGGGCCGGGGCCGGCCGTGAGCGAGCCGCCATGGGATTCGAAGATTCGCCTCGCCCCGGGCAGCGTGAGCCTGCCCAAGCCGGACATGCGGTAGTAGAAGGGCTCGAAGATGCGGGCCGGGTCGACCTGTTTCATCTTCGTGCCCGGGAAGTCCAGGTTGCCCGCAATCAGGCCCCGGTTCCCCTGGTGAGCCGCTGCCAGGTTGAGCACCACGCGTCCACCGGGCTGCTCCTGCTGGAGGATCAGGTCGATCAGGCGGATGAGCGCGGCCTGGAGGCCCTCGCCATCCGCCTGGATCCTGGGCAGGGCCCCTTCCGAATGGAACTGGAGATCAATGCCCTGCTTCGCCGCCAGCGGAGCGTTCCGCTCGACGGCCTCCCGCAGGAGCGGCTCCAGATCCAGGACCGTCCAGGAGAGCCGTTGGGGGTACCCGTACTCCTTCAGCTCCACGATGAAGGTACCCATCCGATCCAGGCCCTTCCTGATGTTGGCTGCGTATCGGCCCACGTCCTCCAGCCCCGTGTACCTCGCCTCGAGGGCATCCAGGCTGGCCGAGATGCCAAAGATGAAGCTGCCGAGCTCATGCACGAGCCCGGGCACGAAGGAGGCCGCTGCGGGAGCGCGGAGCGTGGCCCGCGACTCGGACCTCTGGCGGTCCATGGTCACGATGGTCTGAACGTGCTCGGCCACAAGCCTCAACGCCTCCCGCTGGTCCTCGGACAAGCTGGGCGGCCCCTGGGACAGCACGCACAGGGTGCCGAGGGCGCGGCGGCAGTCGTCCACCAGGGGCAGGGCCGCGGCGAGCTGCAGTCCTTGCGCTCCATGCCCACGGGCCTCTGGATCGAAGCCGGAGCCCCGGGACAGGGCCGGCTCCAGGGAGGCCGCCTGCTCGGTGGTGAGCCCGCAGCTGTCCCGATACCAGGTGCCCGACTCATCCTGCATGATCAGGGCCGCCGGCCCGCCCGCAAGAGCCGCGGCGATGAGGAGGGAGTCCCGCAGCATGTTCTCGGTATGGGATTCCGTGAACCCATGCCGGGGTGAGATGTCGGGCCGCGCCTGGCCCGGAAGTGGACCACCGTTGGCACTCATGGGTAACCCCCCTGGGAATCGGCTTCATGGCCCGGATCACCCGCCACTCGCGGCCGACCGGGGTCGGATCCGGCCCTCGACGGGCCGGCAGGTGGCGCCTGCTGTGGGTGCGAACGGCTTCGGTGGATCCCCTCACTCACTCATGGAACTCCCGTGTCAGCGCGGTTCAGGCCAGGACGTCACTGCGTCTCGAAATAGAACTGGAGGTCGTTGTCGGTGCGGTTGGCGAGGCCCCACTCGTCCCATCCCACCCATCCGCTTCCGCTGTTGAATTCCGCATATCCATCCGCGAAATACGTCGTCGGCTTGTATCCGCAGCTGCTCCCCTTCTCCAGGGCATGCGCCGTGTGCACCGTGTCCGACGGCGAGCTCAACACCAGGTGGTACCGCTGTCCCGCCTGCAGCGTCAGCGCCGTCACGAACGCCACCTTCGCCCAGGACGATCCGTTGTGCGAGGAGCTCACCGCCCCCTGCGCCACCACCACCGTCCCCTGCCCCACCAGCGTCCCATCCGCCTTCTCCACCCGCACCGTCAGCGGGCTGCTTCCGCTGAGCCGATTCACCCGCACCGATACCGTCGTCACCGTCCGGCTGGTCCCCGACACGGTGAACGTCTCGCGCACGCCCTTCGCCCCGGATATCAGCTTCGGGTTCACCCAGCCGGAGGCCGTCGTCTGACCGTAGCCCTGGATGTAGCCCTGTCCCTGGGAGAATCCATCCTCGTAATCCAGCTCGATGGTCGGCGTCCAGCTGCCCGTTCCCCGGTTGAACAGCACCCAGGCCCCGCTGCAGTTCCGCTCCAGCATCGCCATGTCGGTGTTCGACACCGTCGGCTGCACGGGACTGTTCCCGTCCCACATGTAGAGGTGGTCCAGGGAGACCCAGTTCACCGTCGGGTCCGCCGCCACGTTCGTGTAGACGATGTGGTAGAGCTGCCCCGCCACCAGGCTCGCCGGGGTCGAGAAGGTCAGCAGCGGGAAATGGTTCCCCGCCGTGATCGGCTGGTCATACACCAGCGAGGCCAGGGTCACTCCTGATGGGAAGTGGTTGCTGGTCCCGTCGTCCGTCTGGATCTGGATTCGGATCGTCCCTCCGTTCCCCGCCGCATAGCCGGATTTCACATCGCTCCAGATGAACTTGGGCCGGATCGCCGTCAGCTTTCCCGTGTGCTCCGCCCTCAGCCGGCAGCTTGCCGCCTTGTTGCAGCTGTCCACCGCCGTGTTCCAGCCCACGATCTGGTTCGCGAGGTCGTCCGCATTGATCCGGGAACCGTAGTAGCCCGCCGCCTGCCCCGCCGGCAGCACCGTGATGCTCTGCTGGGCCGTGGCGCTCACCGAGGCGCTGTTGGTCACCGCGCACAGCAGCACCATCGTACCGGTGCCTCCCGCCGTGAACACCACGCTGGTCGTCCCCTGCCCCGAACTGATCGTTCCCCCCGAGAGCGTCCAGGCGTAGGAGCATCCCGCCTGCGCCGGAATGCTCGCCACGTTCTGGCCCGACTGCGCCGTCACCTGGCTCGGCGCCGTGATCACCGGCGTGGCCGGCGCCACCGGAACCACCTGCACCTGGGCCTGGCCCACGCTGCTCCCCACGCTGTTGGCCGCCGTGCAGGACAGCGTCAGGGTGCCCACCGCCCCGGCACTGAAGGTCATGGAGGCAGCATTGGCCCCGGAGATGATCGCCCCGCCGGTGATGGTCCACTGGTAGCTCGTGTCGCCCTCAGGTTGGGCCACGCTGGCCCCCAGATTGGCCGCCCCCGTGCTGGCGCTGACGGGCGCGGTGATCTGCGGGGTCCTCGGCAGGGCGCTCTGCACCTGCACCTGGGCCGTCGCGCTCGCGCTCTGGCTGTCCAGGGTCGCCTTGCACGTGAGCGTCAGCGCCCCCGCCTGCGCCGCCGTGAACGATACCGGAACCCCTGTGGAAGGCCCCTGGATGGTTCCGCCGCTGATCGTCCAGGTATAGGTCGCGTTCGGCTGCTGGTTGGTGACCGTGGCCGTGAGGTTGCTGCTCCCGATGGCCACTGCCGCCGGCGCCACGATGACCGGAGGGGGAACGGCTCCTTGTGGGGTCGGGCTTCCGCCCGATCCACCGCTGCAGGCGATCAGGGAGCAGATGGTCCCGACCGCGATCAGGCCCAGCACTCGGAATTGGATGCTGCCTACATGCATGGCACCTTCCTGGACATTCCCATTCCAGCGACCCGGGATTCAAACCTTCACGGGTGGTACGACGAACTCCCCCACAGGCCAGGCCACCGGCTCTGGCTGGTGATCAAGGCCAGGGCCTCACTGGGGTGCTCGTTTCCTGAGCATCCTGATCACCAGCAGGTCACCGAAGGGTTGGATGATGGCGAACCAGATCGCGGCGTAGCCGAAGGAGAGGATGATCTTCAGCCAGTCCGGGAGGAAGGAGATGTCGTTCTTGATCAACCAGACGGGAACGATGGACAGGGGGATGCAGACCGAGAAGGAGGCCAGGAAGACCGTGCGGAACACCCTGGAGCTCACGCCCAGCAGGGTCTCACTGCCTTCGAAATTCCTGTTCTGGCTGACCTTGAAATAGTCGAGATAGGACCTTGCGAACGAGCCCCCGGGCATCGCGTCCACCTGCCTGGCGAGGGCCTCGAGGGTGCGTCCCTCCAACTCGCGGGCGAACCGGACCGCCGTTCCATGGGCATCACTCCGGATGACCGTCCCTTCGACGAGGATCCTCTCCCCCATGGCTTCCCCCTCGGGAGGTATCGCCAGTTTGCATTGGCTTCCCACCGAAAGCGCCGGAGAGGCCTGCAGGAGAAGCCCTCCGAGACCGATGTTGAGGACCAGGACAGATGAGGTCGCCAGGCCCTTGGAAAGAACTTGGGCCTTCTTCACGATTCGGATCCGCCCCCAGGCGCGCGAGTCATCGGATTTGCCCATCGGGATCTCCATGGTTCGTTGGTGCAAGTTCACTCCCCCACCCCTTCTTCTGGATCAATCAGCGAAACGGCTCCCATGATTGACTTTTTTTTCCATGTTACATCCTGTTCTGGTACACCTATCGAGCGTTCCTTGTGACAAGATGGGCCAGTACGTCCCGCAAGCCACCCTGGAGATCCTCAAAACTCGGAAAAATCGATTCCGAGCCCGGGTGCCCTTCCGACCACCCCAGGGCCCCGGACCTCACCGGACGGCTCACGAATGCAGATTCAAAGGTATCTTGGGAGATAGATGCCCGGAGGTCATGTGCGCATCGCATTCCTGGGTCTGGGGCGCATGGGCCTTCCCATGGCCCGCAACCTCCTGGGGCGGGAGCACACCGTCACGGTCTACAACCGGACGCCCGGCCGGGCCGAAACCCTGGCGGCCCTGGGGGCGGAAGTCGCCACCACCGTGGCCGAGGCCGTGAGGAACGCGGAAGTGGCCATCACCATGCTGTCCGATGATGCGGCCATGAACGAGGTCGCCCAGGGCCAGACCGGCCTCCTTCGCCACCTGCCCGCCAGAGCGATCCACATTTGCATGGGCAGCATGGGAATCGAGGTCTCCGCTGCCCTCGCCACCGCCCATGCCCAGGCGGACCAGGGCTACCTGGCGGCTCCGGTCTTCGGCCGGCCGGACACGGCTGCCACCCGCCACCTCTGGATCCTGGCCGGGGGACCCGAGCCTCAGGTGAACCGCTGCCGGCCCATTTTCGAGGCGCTGGGGCAGGGCTATACCCGGGTCGGGCCCAATCCCGCCCTCGCCCATGCCCTGAAGCTGGGGGGGAACCTGCTCACGATGGCCATGGAACTCGCCGCGTCGGAAATCCTCCCCTATGCCACTAAGGCCGGGTTGCCTCCCGCGGACTACCTGCGCCTGCTGAACACGGCCATCTTCAGGTCCCACGTGATGGATGGCTACGGGAGCATTCCGGCCCGGCCGTCCTTCGATCCGGAGGACCAGACCCTCGACCTGGCCGCCAGCGAGCTGCTGGCACAAGCCTGCAAGGACCTGGGAGCCGACATCCCGCCGGTCGATCTCCTCCACGCGCGTCTGCAGGCCGCCAGCGCCCGGGGCTGGGGTGAGCAGGACCTTGCCGAACTGACCCGGACCTTCCACCTGGAGACCGGAGGCGAAGAGCCTCCGGCCCTGACCCGGGCGACGCCGCCTTCCCCGCCCCGTCCAAAACCGCTGCATCCTCCCCCGCCCCGCACAGTGATCCAGTCAGAGGAGCCGCTTCCCTCCCCGGAGCCGAAGTCCGCCCCGTCGTCCGCCAAGACCGCCCGGAAGGCCGAGCCCGCCAAGCTGAAACCGCCCCAGGTCCTCTCCGCCAACCGGTTCGACGCCCTGGAAGACGGGGCTCCCGTGACCCTCGACCTGAACCGGAGCAGTCACTTCGAGTTGATCCACGGCCAGGTCTGGGCCTGGTCGGAGGGAAGGCGCTACAGGACCTTCTGGACCAGCCTCGACGAGGTCGAGTCGACCTTCCACCACGTGATGTTCCTGCGGAGCAAGCGGCATGTCCTGCTGCGGCCCGAGGCCGTCCTGGAACTGCGGCCCACGTTTGGGGGGGGTGCCAAGGCGCGTGTGGGGGGGGATGTCGAGCTGGACGTGGGGCGCACCGCCTTGGCCCGACTTAAGGACCTGCTGGGCCTGTGAGTCGGGCCAAATCGCGGGCAAATTATGAAGACAGGGGGCCCGACCGTATTGGGACAACGGGTACACTGTAGGACAAATGTGCCCCCCTGAACCCCGTTCGCTCCCCCCGAAGAAGGTGCCGGCCGCGTCCCAGTCCGAACCAGGGACACCCCCGGAAGCCGAGGCCACCCTGGTCCTCGTGGTCGAAGACGAGCCGCTGGCGCGGGTCTCCATCCGGGCGACCCTGCTGAAAGCGGGCTTCCTGGTCGTCGAGGCCGAAAGCGGTGAACAGGCGCTGGGCCTCTTCGACCAGGGTCCCGCTCCCGATGTGGTGATCCTGGACATCGGCCTGCCCGGCCTCGATGGTTTTCAGGTCTGTCAGGCCATGCGGAAGAAGCGGGCCGACACGGCCATCCTCATGCTCACGGCCCGGGCCGATCCCTCAGACAAGATCACCGGCCTCACGCTGGGGGCCGATGACTACCTGGTGAAGCCCTTCAATCCCGGCGAGCTGGTGGCACGCATCCGGGCCGTCCTGCGGCGATCGGCGCTTCAGGCGCCCTCGACGGAACCCATCGTGGCGGGTGACCTGCGCCTCGACCCTCGATCCCAGAAGGCTTACAAGCGCGGCGTGGACGCCAACCTGTCACCGCGTGAATTCGCCCTGCTTGCGGCCCTCCTCCGCCATCCCGGCCAGGTCATGTCCCGGGAGAAGCTGGCCCAGGAGGTCTGGGGGCCGGCGCACCAGGCCAACGCGCGGGCGCTGGATGTGTTTGTCTGCAAGCTCCGCGACAAGATCGAAGACGATCCTGACCATCCCTTCTATGTCAAGACCGCCTGGGGCGCGGGCTACATCTCCGGCTGAAATACCGGCGCAAGGATTCCTGCGTCCCGGGTCATCCGGCTTGATGGATCATTGTCGCAAAATTAGAGTCTAATGATCCCCGAGGCCGCCATGCTCCCTGCCCCATCCCCGACCCGGCGCGCCATCGACCGCCTGCCCGCCCACCTGCGCCGCTTCGTGGTGGACCAGGACCATGGGGCCTACACGCCGAGGGACCACGCGGTGTGGCGGCACATCCTGCACCGGCTGGCGGACCGCCTGAGGGATACGGCCCATGCCAGCTACCTGTCGGGCCTGGCGGCCACGGGCATCGGCCTGGAGCGCATCCCCAGCCTGGACGAGATGAACGGGAAGCTGGAGGCCATGGGCTGGTCCGCCGTGGGCGTGCGGGGCTTCATCCCCCCCGCCGTGTTCACGGAGCTGCAGTCCCTGGGGGTGCTGGCCATCGCCGCGGACATCCGCAGCCACGAGCACATCGAGTACACGCCCGCCCCCGACATCGTCCACGAGAGCGCGGGCCACGCGCCGATCCTGGCTGACCAGCGCTACGCGTCGTACCTGAAGCGCTGCGGCGAGGTGGGCTTCCGGGCCATCGCCTCGGTGGAGGACCAGGCGGTGTACGAGGCCATCCGCAACCTCAGCGTGGTGAAGGAGGACCCCGCCGCCAGTGAGGAGGAAGTGCGCCTGGCCCAGGAGCGCCTCCACGCCGCCGGGGCCAGCCGCCGCTACGTGAGCGAGAGCACCAAGGCTAGCCGCCTCTACTGGTGGACCGCCGAGTACGGCCTGGTGGGCAGCCTGGACGATCCCAAGCTCTACGGCGCGGGCCTGCTCAGCAGCCTGGGCGAGGCGGCCCACTGCCTCACCCCGGCGGTGAAGAAGGTGCCCCTCTGCCTGGTCTGCGCCGACACGGAATACGACATCACGCGCATGCAGCCCCAGCTCTTCGTGGCGCGGGACTTCGACCACCTCTTCGAGGTGCTGGAGGCCTTCGAGGCGACGCTCGGCTGGCGGCGGGGCGGCGACCACGGCCTGGAGGAGGCCCTGCGCGCCCGCACCGTGAACCACCTGGTGCTGGATGACGGCCTGGAGCTCACCGGCAAGGTGGTGGCGCGGATCCCCGCCCGGGGCGAGCTGGCGCCTGGCCTCGCCACGGCCCTGGCCCGCATCGAGGGCCCGGTCCAGCTCTCCCGCCACGGCCAGGCTGGCCAGCGGCCCTGGCCCGGCGAGGCCCTGGTGGCCTTCGGCAGCGGGCTGCTGCCCCGCCGCGGGGCCTTCAGTCTGGACCTGCCCTCGGGGCTCTTCCTCACGGGCTTCCGGGTGGGCGAGCACGAGGTGATCAACCTGCGGGGGCACCAGGACGGCCGCCCCCTGGACCTGCCCAGCTGGGCCCTGCTCTTCCTGAGCGGGAGCCTGCCCTCGGTGGCGGGCGGACCGGCCGATCCCGGGGCCTGGGATGCCTGGTTCGGCGATCCCTCCGCCCTGGCCGAGGGGGAGGCCGAAGCCCAGGCCCGGGACCGCAAGGCCCAGGCCCTGCCCGCGGATCTGGCGGCACTCTACCTCGAGGCGCGATCCCTGCGCGAGGGTGGCCGGATCGAAGACGAGCGGCTCCGCCGCCTGGCCGGCCGCGCTGCGGAACACCCCGACGAGTGGCTGCTGCAGGCGGAGCTGGCCGAACTGGAGGCGAGGCGATGAGCTGGCGCGAGGAGAACGGCACCCTGGTGCGGACCTTCAAGACCCCGGATTTCCTGACGGCCTACAACCTGGTGAGCGCCATCGTGGGCCCGGCCGAGGCGCTGAACCACCACCCGGATCTCGCCTTCGGCTGGGGCTATGTGCGGATCACCCTCACCACCCATGACGCGGGCGGCATCACAGAGCTGGATCACCGGCTGGCCGACGCCATTGATCATGCAGTTAAACCATTTGATCTATAACATTTGCAGAATTCCGACCTGTTCATTCACTGCCGGGTCCGGTATTCTGGAGTGTCCATCGAGGAGTCCCTTGCCGAACCCGCCCAACTCCCTTCATCGTCCCAGCCTCACGCCCACCACATCGGCCGCTCTGCTGGGCGCCGGGCTTTTCTTCCTGGGCCTCGGCTGCAGCTCCGAGCGGGTGTCCCACTACCGCGTGCCGAAGGAGAGCGCCTCGGCCCCGGCCCCCGCGCCCGCGATGCCCCCGAAGCCCATGGGCGAGCGGACGGGCGAGCCCTCGGACGTGCCGCCTCCCCCCAAGCCCAAGGGCTCCCTCAAGTGGTCCCTGCCCAAGGGCTGGAGCGAGCTGCCGGGCGGCGGCATGCGCTTCGCCACCTTCAAGACGCCCTATGCCGGCAAGCTGGAGGCCACGGTGGTGGTGCTGCCGGGTCCCGCTGGCGGCGAGCTGGCCAACGTGAACCGCTGGCGCGGGCAGATCGCCCTCCCCGCCCTTGACGAGGCCGGGCTGGCCAAGGCCCGCACCACGCTCAAGAGCAAGGTCGGCACGGTCAACGTGTATGACTTCACCAGCGACGGCCAGACCAAGAGCCGCATGGTGGCCGGCTATGTCGCCACCCCCGACGGGAACACCTGGTTCCTGAAGCTGACGGGCGACGCCGATCCCGTGGCCAAGGCCAAGGCCGATTTCATGACCATCCTGGGGAGCCTGCACCTTGATTAACGCCTACGCCTCCCGAGTCTGGGGCTTCCTGAAGTCCTTCCAGCTCACCATCGTCCTGCTCGCGCTGCTGATGTGCCTCGTGCTGTTCTGCACCCTGGCCCAGGTGGAGATGGGCACCCAGGGCGCCGTGAACGCCTACATGCGCAGCTTCATCGTCTGGAACCAGCCGCTCCTGCTGAGGCTGCCCTTCCCCGGCGGGGCCCTGGTGGGTCTGCTCCTCACCCTCAACCTCATGGCCAAGACCATCGACATCAAGCTCAGCTGGCAGAAGTCCGGCATGTGGCTGGTCCACGTGGGCCTGGTGGTGCTCTTCGCCGGCGAGTTCGTGGCCGGCATGATGCAGGTGGACACCAACCTGACCGTCGAGGTGGGCCAGACGGTCAACTTCGTGCAGAGCTACAAGCAGATGGAGCTTGCCGTCATCGATGTCACCGACCCCACCTGGGACGAGGTCTACTCGGTGCCGGACACGCTGCTGGCCAAGGGTGGCGCCGTCACCATCCCGGGCACGCCGATCACCCTGAACGTGAAGAAGTTCTATGCCAACGCGGAACTGGCCAACCTGGCGCCCGGTGCGCTGCCCTCCCTGGCCACCGCCGGCGTGGGCGCGGGCGTATCCATCGTCGAGCGGCCCGTCGTCTCCGCCGACAACGAGATGAACCAGACCTCCGCCTTCGTGGAACCCGTGGCCGGTGGCCGCAGCTACGGCACCTGGCTGGTCTCCGTGGCCCTGGGCGCCCCCCAGTCCTTCACCCACGAGGGGCATACCTACACGCTGGCCATGCGCCTGCGCCGCCAGTACCTGCCCTACGCCTTCACGCTGAAGCAATTCCGGCACGACGTGTACCCCGGCACCGACATCCCCAAGAACTTCTCCAGCCTGGTCCAGGTGGTGAATCCTTCCCGGAACGAATCCCGCGAAGTGCTCATCTACATGAACCAGCCGCTGCGGTACGAGGGCAAGACCTTCTACCAGGCGAGTTTCGGCAAGAACGACACCCTTTCCGTCCTTTCCGTGGTCGAAAATCCCGGCTGGCTTCTTCCCTACGTGTCCTGCGTGCTCGTGTCTCTGGGCCTGCTTGTGCACTTCGCCATCGTCCTGCGCCGCTCCCTGAAGCGCCGCCAGGACAAGAAGGAGGGCTGATCATGGCTTTCGTGCAGAAATACCTCGCCTGGGGGGCCGGCGTCCTGGCCCTCCTCATCGCGCTCGTCGTCGCCCTGCCCACCGGCAAGGCCCGCGGCTTTGACGTGGGCGGTTTCGGCAACCTCCCCATCCTGGAAGGGGGGCGAGTCAAGCCCCTGGACTCCCTGGCCCGCAACTCCCTGCTCGTGATCCACAGCCGCCAGGGCTTCCGCCACGACGGCCGCATGGTGGGCCCGGACGAGTGGATCCTCGACGTGCTGTTCCGCCCCCAGGTGGCCGACCAGCAGGCGATCTTCGTCATCGATGATCCGGAAGTGATCAGCCTCATCGGCGCCAAGCAGACCAAGAACCGCAACTACTTCAGCTTCGCCGACCTCTCCTCGCACCTCGACGAAGTCCAGAAGCAGGCGGCCTCGGCGCAGCCCATCTCCGCCCAGAAGCGCACTCGGTTCCAGAGCGCCATCGTGAACCTCTTCGACCGCGTCTATCTCTACTACAAGCTGCGGAACACCCTGCAGCTGGCTGGCTCCCCCGGCCTGGGCTGGGAACTCCAGTCCCTCGGCACTCCCGAAGCGGCCCTGCGCCACCAGGACCTGACCCAGCTGGCCCACTTCCGCATGCTGCCACCCGCCACGGCGGCCAACCCGGACGCCTGGCAGAGCGTCGGCCAGGCCCTGAGCGCCGTGAATGCCGGCGCTGGCGTGCATCCCGCCCTGGTGCCCCTCGCCAAGATGAACGCCGCCTACGTGGCCGATGATGCGGCCAGCTTCAACGCCGCCCTCGCGGAGATGAACGGCGTGGTCACCACCCTGAAGCCGGACGCCCTTGGCCACGCCTCCAACGAGCTCCTCTTCAACCGGGCCCAGCCCTTCTTCGTGGGCTTGTCCATCTACTTCGCGGCGTTCATCGTGCTCTGCATCTCCTGGATCTACAAACCAGAGCTGCTGCGCCCCACGGCCTACGCCCTGCTCGTTTCCGCCGCCATCGTCCACACCATCGGACTGTTCGCCCGCATCATCCTGCAGGGCCGCCCCCCGGTCACGAACCTCTATTCCTCGGCCGTGTTCGTGGGCTGGGCCGCCGTGATCCTCGGCATCATCGTCGAGCGGATGTACCGCAAGGGCTTCGGCACCGCCGTGGCCGCCGTGGCCGGGTTCGCCACCCTGATCGTGGCCCAGAACCTGGGCGAGGGCGGGGACACCATGGAGATGATGCGCGCCGTGCTGGACTCCAACTTCTGGCTGGCCACCCACGTGACGACCATCACCATCGGCTATTCCGGCACTTTCCTGGCCGGGGCCATCGCCATCGCCTACGCCCTGAAGAAGCACATCGCCCCCAAGGTGGACGTGGAGACGGACAAGGCCCTGGCCGACATGGCCTACGGCATCATCTGCTTCGCCCTCTTCTTCAGCTTCGTGGGTACCGTGCTGGGCGGCATCTGGGCCGACCAGTCCTGGGGCCGCTTCTGGGGCTGGGATCCCAAGGAGAACGGTGCGCTGCTGATCGTGCTGTGGAACGCCATCATCCTCCACGCCCGCATGGCCGGCTACGTGCGCGAGCGCGGCATCATGGTGATGGCCATCTTCGGCAATGTCATCACGGCTGCCTCCTGGTTCGGCGTGAACCTCCTCGGTGTGGGTCTCCATGCCTACGGATTCACGGACAGCGGATTCATTTGGCTGGTGGGGTTCTGGGTCACTCAGTTGATCTTCATGGGCCTCTGCTACGCTCCGGCGCGGTTCTGGGCACAGAAACCACCCGCCAACGCCTGATTGTTCCCCGGGGCCCGTGCGGCGCAGGCACTCCCGGAACTCCGCAAAGAAGCCCGGCACAGCCGGGCTTCTTCTTTGTGGCCTGGACCGGCAATCCAGGTCACTTCACCTTGCGGGTGGTGGCTTCAATGTAGGTGGCGAAGGCTTCGGGCTTCCCGGGAGGGGCGATCTCGAAGCGCAGGGTGACGAGACTGTCGGACGTCTTCAGGTAGGTCAGCCGGAACCGTGGTCCCGGGGTGGGCTCGCTGGTGAAGGCGACGCCCTCGGGCCGGGGCGTGACCAGGTAGTGGATGACGTGTCCCTCGTTGTCCAGGTAGAAGGCCTTGAGCTGGCCACCCTCCTCGAACACGGTCATCAGGTCCTCGTGGCGGGAGGCCGGGCGCCCATTGGCCGCGGCCACGTCGGCCACGTTGCGGCGCACGAGCACCTTGCCATCCAGCTCGAAGCGGTACGAGGCTCCGCCGCTGGAGGCGCCAGGCTTGCCCCCGCCCTCCCCGATCCACTCGCCCACCAGGAAACGGACGGGGGCGAAGGGATCGGCGGCGGGCGCCGGGGTCTGCGCTCCCAGGGAGGCGATGATCGCCAGGGGCAGGAAGACAGATCGCATGGTGGTGCCTCCGCTCAGTCGAGCCTGGTGGTTCCCAGGATGCCGTCGGCATCCAGGTGGCCCTTCAGCATCCCGCTGAGGGTCCGGATGACGGCGGGGGTGTAGGCCGCGTAGAACCGCTGGTTGTGGGGGCCCACGCCATGCTCGGCGCTGTAGCTCCCCTCGAAGCCCTTCACGGCCAGATCGTAGATCCGGGCCTGCAGTTCGGGCACCAGATCAGCGGCAGGCCGGGGCGCAGCAGCCTCGTCCCACACCAGGTTCAGGTGGGTCCCCCCGTCGCCCCAGTGCCCGAAATCGCAGCAGCGAATGAAGGGATACGCTTCCGCCAGCACGGCACGGGCGGTCTGGGTAAAGGCGGCCATGCAGCTGCGCGGCACGCTGATGTCGAAGGCCAGGACCTTGCCTTCCTGGCGCAGGCTCTCGCTCACGTGGTGCCGGATGGCCCAGAGATCCTCGGCGCGGCCCATGAAGACGTCCGTGATCCCATCTCCCGCTTCGGTCTCGAGGAAGGCACCCAGCCGCTCCTCCAGCAGGCCCGGCAGGTCCAGGGCGGCGGGCGGCAGGGTGGAGGCCAGCTCCACCAGGGCCGTGTAGGCCGGGGGCTGGGCGGCCCCGTAGGGATTCCTCACGCCGGCGTGGTGGACGAAGACCGGCGCCAGGGCCTCGGCGCTGATGACCTCGAAGGCCGTGAAGACATCGGCCAGGTCCTGCTCCAGCGCCCTCAGCAGGAGCAGCGCCGCCTCGCCGGAGGCGCAGCCCACCAGGGCCGTGGCCTGCTGGCCCGGCACTGGCACCACCTGCAGCACCGCTCCCGTGATGACGCCGAACACGCCGCTGGTGCCCACGAACAGCTGCTTCGCGTCCAGGCCCGTGTTGTTCTTCCGCAGCTGGTTCATGGCCTCGACCACGGTGCCGTCGGCCAGCACCACTTCGACCCCCAGCAGGTTGTGGCGCACGTCGCCATAGCGCAGCAGCCGCGTGCCGCCGGTGTTGGTGGCGATCATCCCGCCGATGGAGGGATCGGCGCCGAGGTCGATGGGGAACATCAGGCCATGGGCCAGGAGCGCTTCGTTCAGCGTGCTCAGCAGCACGCCGCCATCCACCCGGGCGGTGCGGTTGACGGGATCGATCTCCAGGCGCCGGTTCAGGCGCTCCAGGCTCAGGACGGCCATGCGGCCGCTGGCGTCCGGCGTGGAGGCGCCCACCAGGCCGGTGTTGGCACCCTGGGGGATGACCCGGATCCCGGCCGCGTGGCAGGCCTTCAGGACCTCCGCCACCTGGGCGGTGGTGCCCGGCCGCACTGCGAGCAGGGCCTTCCCCTTGCCGTAGCGCCAGCCCTCCTCATAGCGGACCAGGTCCTCCGGCTCCGTCAGCACCGCGTCCGCGCCCAGCAGGTTCCGCAGGTCATGGATCAGGGCCTCGCTCATGACCGGCTCCAGGTCTGCACCAAGGCCTCGAAACGGTCCCCCCGCTGCTCGAAGTTGTCGAACTGGTCGAAGCTCGCACAGGCGGGACTGAGTAGTACCTGGTCGCCCGCCTGGGCCAGGGACAGCGCGGCGGCCACGGCCGCATCGAAGCCGGGGATCAGTTCGTGCGGCAGGTCGCCGAGGTCCCGCACGAGCTGGGGAATGGCCTCGCCCAGAAAGACCAGCCGCCGCAGCTTGCCCGCCAGGGCCTCGCGCAGCGGCTCGTAGCTGGCCCCCTTGTCGGTGCCCCCGAGCAGCAGGACCAGGGGCCCGGGGAGGGCGCGGATCGCCGTCAGCGTGGCATCCACGTTGGTGCCCTTGGAGTCGTTGTAGGCCTTCACGCCGCCCCGCTCGCCACAGAAGGCGATGCGGTGCGCGAGACCGGGATAGGTGCGCAGGCCCTCGCGGAGGGCGGCGATGGCGGCCCCGCCATGGGCGGCCAGGAGGCAGGCGGCCAGGGCGTTCTCCACGTTGTGCTCACCGGGGATCCGCAGCTCGGAGCGGTGCAGCAGGGGCTCGCCCAGCAGCGTCATGGCGCCGGAGGCGTCGCACCAGGCCTCGCACCCGGACCAGCCGAACCGCGCTGCTCGTCCGCTCCCCGGGGCATCCTGCCACCACTCCGGGTGGGCCGCGGGCACCACGCGCAGGTCCTCGGCCGTCTGGCCTTCGAAGATCCGCAGCTTGGTGCGCCGGTAGGTCTCCATGTCGCCGTGCCGCGCCAGGTGGTCGGGCGTGAGGTTCAGGAAGGCCGCGCCTTCGGCGTGAAAGGCCAGCGTCGACTCGAGCTGGTAGCTGCTCAGCTCGATCACGAACACCGAACCCGGTTCCGCCGACTCGACGGCCTCGATCACGGGCGTGCCCAGGTTGCCGCAGGCGATGGCGGGAAGGCCCGAGGCCCGCAGCAGGTGGGCGGTGAGGTCGGTGGTGGTGCTCTTGCCGTTGGTGCCCGTCACCGCCAGCACCTTGCTGCCGTCCCCGCGTTCGCGGATCAGGCGGTGGGCCAGCTCCACCTCGCCGATCACCGCGATGCCGCGCCCCAGGGCCTCGGCCACGAAGGGCGCGGTGCGGGGGATGCCGGGGCTGATGACGAGCTCGCCGCAACCCTCCAGCAGGGCCAACGGATGGTCGCCCCAGACGCCGGGAATGCCCGCGTGCGCAAGGTCCAGTTCCAGCGCCGGGTCAGGCTCGGGGCGGCTGTCCGTCAGGACCACGGGGCGGCCCTGCACCGCGAGGAAGCGCGCCGCCGCCAGCCCTGACCGTCCTGCTCCCATGACCACGGTGCGCATGCCGCCTCCCCCTCCAGACTAGGAGCCTGTCCCAGTATTCGAAAGCCCCGCGATGGTCCCAGGCGGGATGCACCGCAAGGAAGGGCCCGCAGGGCGATGTGGTGGCATCGTTCAAGGGACCTGACGCCGCGGGGCGCCCGCCTGGGGCCATCCCGAAGGGCGTGCGGCGGCGCGCGTCGCGATGCGGCGTCAGGCTCGGATCGCGTAGTGCCCGCTACGCGATCCTCGCCTTCCTGGCCTCGCTCGCGCGGCGCCGCACGCGCGGGGCACTCCAATTACTGGGACAGGCTCCTAGGAGCCTGTCCCAGTATTCGAAAGCCCCGCGTCGGACCCTGTCCGCACAATTGGAATGCCCGACCGGCCACGACAGCCCCGGCCGCCCGCGCTACACTGAGGCCAGGACGCTGGGTCGGAGGCGAAGTGAACATGCCGAAGGGCATCCTGGAAAGCATGCTGAAGGGCGAAGGCGTCATCGAGCCCCACGTACAGCCCATGTACCGCCTCAACGACAACCGCCTCATGGCGCATGAATACCTCGCCCGGCATCTGGATGAGGCGGGCGTCGCCCATCCGGTGGGGCCCCTCCTGCAGGATCCCTCGCTGCGCCTGGAGGATCGCCTCGTCCTCGACCTGCGCTTCCTCGAGTCCACCTTCCAGACCCTGGCCCGCACCGGCGACGACAGCCACCTGCACTTCGTGAACCTGGAGCCCGTCAGCCTCGAAGCGCCGGGCTTCTGGGACTGCCTGCCGCGCTGGATGGAGGCCCTGCCCTTCGACCCCGGCTGCGTGGTGATGGAGTTCACTGAATCCCAGGGCGTGCACGACCTCCAGGTCCTGCAGGGCTACGCCAACCGGCTGCGCGACCTCGGCCTGCGGGTGGCGGTGGACGACCTGGGTGCGGGCGTTGCCAGCCTCACGCACATGGCGCGGCTGGCCCCGGACTTCATCAAGGCGGATCGCAGCCTGGTGGAGCAGGTCCATCGCCGCCCCTACCAGGCAGCCCTGCTGAATGCGCTCTCCCACTTCGCCCAGCGCATGCGCATCGGGTTCATCGCCGAGGGCATCGAGACGCTGGAGGAGTTGCAGGCCGTCATGGATGCGGACGTGCCCTGGGGGCAGGGCTACATCCTGGGCCAGCCCTGGCCCACGCGGCCCCGGCCGATCATCGCCCCTAGCGCAGCTTCAGGGAGCTGAGCGCCAGGATCGAGCAGACGATGGCGGTGATCCACATGCGGATGACGACCTTTGTCTCCTGCAGCCCGCCCAGCTCGAGGTGGTGGTGGAAGGGCGCCATGCGGAAGATGCGCTTCCCCCCGCGCAGCTTGAAGCTGCCCACCTGCAGGATCACGCTGACCGCCTCCAGCACGAAGAGCCCGCCTGCGATGACCAGCAGCACCTCCTGCTTGATGACCACGGCCACCGTGCCCAGCGCGCCGCCCAACCCCAGGGAGCCTGTGTCGCCCATGAAGACCTCGGCCGGATGGGCGTTGAACCACAGGAAGCCCAGGCAGGCCCCCGCCATGGCCCCCATGAACACCGAGAGCTCCGCGCCGCCGGGGACGTAGGGCACCACCAGGTAGCCCGCAATCTTCGCGTGGCCCACCACGTAGGCCAGGATGGCGTAGGTGAGCGACACGATCAGCGTGCCGCCGATGGCGAGCCCGTCCAGACCGTCCGTGAGGTTCACCGCGTTGCTGGTGCCCACCATCACCAACCAGATCCAGGGGATGAGGAACATCCCGACGTCGGGCCGGAAGTTCTTGAAGAAGGGCACCGAGAGCTTGCTGGTGGCCGCGCCCCGCAGGCCGAAGTGCAGGATGAGCCAGGCCACCAGCAGGGAGATGGCCGTCAGCAGCGCCATCTTCTGCCAGCTGCTGAGACCCAGGTTCTGCTTCTTGAGGAGCTTCTGCGCGTCGTCGAAGGCGCCCACGACGCCAAAGCCCAGCAGGGCGATCAGCACCACCCAGATGGCGCCGCTCTTGAGGTCGCACCAGAGCAGGGTCGAGACCGTGATCACCAGCAGGATCAGGATGCCGCCCATGGTGGGCGTCCCGGCCTTCTTCTGGTGGTTCTCGGGGCCCACGTCACGGATGTGCTGGCCCATCTTCAGGGCCGTCAGCGTGCGGATCACCCAGGGGCCCAGCAGCAGGCTCAGCACCATGGCCGTGGCCGCGGCCATGGCCGTGCGGAAGGTGACGTAGCGGAAGACCGAGAAGCCCGGCACCACGTCGCGGAAGGGATAGAGGAGCCAAGGCAGCATGAACGGTCCGGAGTCAGCGGGTCAGTGGGCGAGGAGCCAGTCCACGGCGCGTTCCGCGCGCCAGAACCGGCTGCCCTTCACCAGGATACGGGCTCCGGAGGGAATTGCGGAGAGTCCCGCTGCGGCATCGCGCAGGGACTCGAAATCCGGGAAGGCCCGGGCTCCGGCACCGAACCCCCCGGCGTAGTCGCCGGCGTGGTCCCCGTAGGCCCACAGGCCCGTGATGCCCAGGTCCCGGAGCGCCCTACCGGTCTCCTGGTGGATCTTCGGGGCGTCGGGCCCCAGCTCCCGCATGGAACCCAGCACCGCCACGGCCTCTCCGCCCGGCAGCTGCAGCAAGGCACGGGCGCAGGCCAGGATGGAATCGGAGCTGGCGTTGTAGGTCTCATCCAGCAGGCAGCCGCCTCCGGCCAGAGCGTGGAGACGCCCCCGGCCGGGCTCCGGAGTGACCCTGCCAAGGCCCTCAGCCACCTTCTCCGCGTCGTGTCCGAGCCGGATGGCCAAGGTGGTGGCCAGGGCCGCGTTCCGGATCTGGTGCTCGCCGGGCAGCTGCAGGCGGATGGGGATGCTGCCGTCCGGGGTGCGAAGCCGGAAGGCCCCGCCCGCGGCACCGAGGGATTCCACGCCTTCCCAGCCGAAGGCTTCGCCCTCGCCCACGGCCAGGGCCTCGGCATGCTGGGCCCAGGGCTGGGCGGCGATCCAGCGGCACCAGGGGTCCGAGGCCAGGTGCACCCAGAGCCCGCCGCGGTTCAGGCCCGCCACCAGCTCGCCCTTGGCCTCGGCGATGCCCTGCTGGCCCTTGGGGAAATTCTCGATGTGGGCGGTGCCCACCAGGGTGATGAGGCCCGCGTCCAGCGGCGCGATCCCGGTGAGCTGCCGGATTTCGCCGGGCGTGCTCATGCCCAGCTCGAGCACCGCCGAAGCCAGCCCCTCCGGGAGCGTGGCCAGGGCCTCGGGCAGGCCCAGGGTGTTGTTGCGGTTGCCCGGGGTCTTCCAGGCCCCCAGGGCCGCGGCGAGCAGCTCCTTCGTGCTGGTCTTGCCGACGCTGCCCGTGATACCACAGACCTGCTTCGGACGCACCGCCGCCAACCGTGCCTGGCCCCATGTCTGGAGGGCCACCAAGGTATCGGGGACCACCAGCTGGGGGCAGTCGGCGGGCAGGGGATGATCGACCAGGAGGGCGGCTGCGCCCTTCTCCACGGCCTGGGCGGCGAAGTCGTGGCCATCCCGCTCGGCGCGGAGGGCCACGAAGCAGGTGCCGGGCTGGAGGGTCCGCGTATCGAGGGAGAGGGATGACGGCACCACGGAGCCATCGCCGAGAATCTCCCCGCCCACCTGGGAGGCCGCCTGGAAGAGGGACCAGAGGCTCACGCGGCACCTCCGCCTAACGCACGCAGTGCGTGCTCCGGCGCGCTACGCTTGCCGAGGCGGAGCCTCCCTGTGCCGCGCCCTTCATTCGGCCCATCCTGGGCCTCACCCCTCCGGGGCCGAACAAATGTCCGGTGGCGCTCGGCTCCTGCCTCGCGCTCGGGCTTCGGCTGCGCCAAAGTGGCCCTTCGCTCCTGCTTCGGGCTCACGCGGCACCTCCGTCCAACCTGCGTTGTGCGCGCTCCTGCTTCGTGCTCACACCGACTCCTTCGCCGAGGCGCGGCGCAGACGGTCCCGGACGGCCATCCAGGCCTCATCCTCGGGGGGCCGCTCCATGACCACGCACTCGAAGCCCGCATCGTCCAGCTCGTGGAGCAGCGCGAACAGCCGCGTGCCCACGGCCTCCGCATCGAGCGGAAGGAGAATGCCCCGGATGGAATCCGGCAGGGGCGGAAGCTGACCGAAGGCCACGTAGGCGGTCCGTGCGGAATTCGCAGGCAGGCCGCTGCCAGGCACCACCAGCTCGAGCCGCGCCCTGGGGGCGTAGTGGCGCTCGGCCATGCCGGGCGCGGCCTGGGTCTCCCCCAGCTTCACGGCGCCCTTCCACAGGTCCACGGCACCCAGGAGCGCAGCCAGCTCCGCGGGGGCGACGGGGCCCGGACGGAGGATGCGCGGCCGTGCCCCGCTCAGGTCGAGGATGGTGGACTCCAGGCCGGCCTCCGTGGGCCCGCCATCGAGGATCAGGTCCACCGCCTCGCCCAGGCTGGAGGCCACATGTTCGGCGAGGGTGGGCGACAGGTGCTGGCTGCGGTTGGCGCTGGGGGCCGCCAGGGGCCGGCCCACGGCCTTGATCAGCGCCTGGGCGACGGGATGGGCCGGACAGCGCAGGGCCACGGTGGGTCCCCCGGCGCGCACGATGGCGGGTACCTGCTCCGAGGCCGGCAGGACCAGGGTCAGGGGACCGGGCCAGAACCGCTCGGCCAGGGCCGTGGCTTCGACCGGCCAGCGCGAGGTGAGGGCCCTCGCAGACGCAAGGCCGTCCACGTGCAGGATCACGGGATTCGTCGCCGGCCGCCCCTTGGCGGCGTAGATGCGGGCCACGGCCTCGGGATCCAGACCGTCGGCGCCCAGCCCGTAGACCGTCTCCGTGGGGAAGGCCACGAGGCCGCCCGCACACAGCAAGGAGGCCGCTTCGCGGATGGCCGGATCGTCCGGCCCAGCGACCTGGAGGATGCGCGTCACGGGAGACCCCCAAGCACAGCTTCCACGGCAGCGCGATCGCTGTAGGGATGCTTGACGCCATGGATCTCCTGGTAGGGCTCGTGGCCCTTGCCGGCCAGCAGCAGCAGGTCGCCGGGACGGCAGTCCGCCAGGGCCTGGCGCACGGACTCGCGGCGATCAGCGTTGCGGTGGTAGCGGGTGGCATCGCCGCGGATGGCTTCGGGAATGCCCGGCGCGGCGTCGTCGAGGATGCGCTCGGGGTCCTCGGTGCGGGGGTTGTCGCTGGTGTGCCACAGCACGTCGGCGCCCGCGGCCACGGCCGCGGCCATGAGGGGACGCTTGGCGCGGTCGCGGTCGCCGCCGCAGCCGAAGAGCACGTGCAGGCGGGCGCCGGGCGGAAGCAGGCGCCGGCCCTCGGCCAGCAGCTTCTCCAGCGCATCCGGCGTGTGGGCGTAGTCCACCATCACGCCGAAGGGCTGGCCGCAGTCCACGCGCTCGATGCGCCCCGGGGCGCCGGTGACCTTGGGCACGGCGGGCACCAGGCGGTTGAGGTCGAAGCCCGCCTCCGCGCAGGCGGCCAGGGCCGCCAGCAGGTTGTAGGCGTTGAAGCGGCCCAGCAGGGGGCTCTCCACCACGAAGTCACCCTGGAGGCCCCGCAGGCGGAACCGCGTGCCCGTGGGGCCCAGCACCAGCTCCGTGGCCCGGTAGTCCGCCTCGTGGTCGATGGCGTAGCTCCAGCACCGGCCCCCTTCGAGCAGGCGGCGGCCATAGGAATCATCCGCGTTCACCAGGAACCGGCCGCTCTGGTCCCGCAGCCGCAGCTTGGCCTCGAAGTAGGCCTCCAGGGTGCCGTGGTAGTCGAGGTGGTCCTGGGTGAGGTTCGTGAAGAGCCCCACCTTGAACAGCGCGCCGTGGACCCGCCCCAGGCAGAGGGCGTGGCTGCTGACCTCCACGGCGGAGGCGGCGTCGCCTGCATCCACGCTGCGCCGCAGCCAGCGGTAGAAGGCGGGGCTTTCCGGCGTGGTGCGGACGGCCTCCTCCTCGAGGTCGCCGGCCGCGTTCAGCACGGTGCCGACCAGCCCGCAGCCGATGCCCGCGCCCCGCAGCAGCTGGCGGATGAGCGTGGTGGTGGTGGTCTTGCCGTTGGTGCCGGTGACGCCGATGAGGGCCAGGTGCTCGTCCGGCGTGCCATGCAGGCGCCGGGCCATCTCGGCCATGCGCAGCCTTGGATCCGCCAGGAAGGTGCAGGCCGCTACCTGCTCTGGCATATCCACGCCCGAGTTGGAAATGACTGCGACAGCACCTTGGGCCAGGGCCTGGGGCACAAAAGCGGCGCCATCGGCCTTCTCGCCCTGCAGGGCGAGGAAGGCCCAGCCGGGCTGGACTTCGCGGCTGTCGCTGGTGAGGTCCAGCACCTCGACGTCGGGCCCGGAGCGCCGGACGGCGATCCCATCGATGAGTGCGTCGAGCTTCATGGCATCCCCGCCTTGATCTTCACCACGGCGCCGGGCTCGAGGACGGCCCCCGGTTCGGGGCTCTGGCCCAGCACGCGGGTGGCCGTGGAACCGGGCGTGGTCTCCACCCGGGGGTTGCCGCCCACCAGCACCACGCGGTGGATGGCCGCCTTCAGGCTGAGCCCCTTCAGGTCGGGCACGCGACCCCGCTCGACATGCACGGCGGCCTCGTCCGTCTCGCTCACGGGCCAGTCGCGGAGCGACAGCTTCAGGTCGGCCTCGCGATCGGGATCGGGCGAAGTCTCGCGGAAGCGCAGGATGCCGTCGCCGATGCGCTTGAAGAGGGGCGCTGCCACGTCGCCGCCGGTGGTGTCGCCGGCCGGATCATCCAGCATCACCAGCACGCCGAACTGCGGCTTGTCCGCCGGGAAGAAGCCCATGAAGGAGGCGAAGTGGCGCTTGGGGTCGTACTTGCCGTCGATGAGCTTGCGGCTGGTGCCGGTCTTGCCGAAGGCCTCCACGCCGTTGTCGAGCTTGGCCCGCTTGCCCGTGCCCTGGGTCAGCACGCCCTTGAGCGTCTCCTTCATGAGGTTCGCGGTCTCCTCGCTGAGCACCTGGGCCCGCACCGTGGGCTTGACCTCCTTCATCAGCATGCCCTTGTCGTTGTAGATGCGCTGCACGAGGATGGGCTGCATGAGCTTGCCGCCATTGGCCAAGGCGCAGCCCGCCATGAGGATCTGCAGGGGCGTGGTGCTGAGCCCGTAGCCGTAGGAGAAGGTGTACTGGGTGGGCACGCTCCACCGGTCCGGCGCGATCATGCGGCCCTGGCTCTCGCCCGGGAAGTTGAGGCCCGTGGCATCGCCGAAGCCGAACTTCCGCAGGTACTGGTAGTGGACCGCGGGATCCAGGCGGATGCCCATCTTGGCGGCGCCGATGTTGGAGCTCTGCCAGAGGATCTCCTCGAAGGTGAGCACGCCATGGTGGTGAGTATCCGTGATCGGGGGCACCTTGGGGCTGTAGAGCCACCGCCCGCCCAGGCAGTCGATGCGCTCGCCCAGCCGGACCTTGCGCTCCTCCAGCGCGATGGCGGCGGTGAAGATCTTCATGGTGGAGCCAGGCTCGTAGACATCCTCGACGGGATGCACCTTGCGGGCCGCCTTCTGCCGCTCCAGTTCGCGCCGCAGCTCCTCACGCTCGCCAGCCGAGAGCTCCGACTCGCCGCGGTTCCGGAACTTCTTGGGCAGGATGTGGTTGGGGTCGAAAGTGGGCGTGCCGGCCATGGCCAGGATCTCGCCCGTCTGGGGGTCCACGACCACCGCGTAGGCCGTGCGCGGCCGCGAGATCCGCATGCCCTCCTCCAGCGCATCCTCGACGATGTGCTGGATGGAGGCATCGATGCTGAGCTGGAGGGAGGCCCCGTTCACGGGGATCTGGCTGTAGTTCTCCTGGAGGATGAGCAGCTTGCCGTGGGCATCCCGGGGGGCGATGAGCTCCCCCTTCAGGCCCGCCAACTCCTTGTCCTTGTTCTGCTCGATGCCCAGCTGCCCGACCCCGTCGATGTTCGTGAAGCCGATGATCTGGGCCGCGAGGCTGCCCCGCGGATAGAAGCGCCGGCTCTCGGGCTGGAACTCGATGCCGTCCAGCTCCAGGGCGCGGATCGCGGCCACCTTCAGGGGGGGGAGGTGCCGCTCCAGGTAGACGAAGGTCTTCTTCCGCAGGAGCTTGTCCAGCACCTGCCCCATGGTCTGCTCGAGGATGGGGGCGAGTTTCGCGGCCACCTCGGCTGCCGCCTTGCGGTCGGGATTGCCCCACTGGCGCTCGTCGCCCTTGCCCGGCTTGTACTCCGGATAGAACACGCGGGGATCGGCGAAGAGGCTCTCCACCTTGATCGAGATGGCCAGCGGCTCGCCGCGGCGGTCCCGCAGCTCGCCGCGGATGGGGGGCACGGGCACCACGGTCGTGTGCTGCTGCTCGGCCTTGGCCCGGTAGCGCTTGTGCTCCACCCCCTGCAGCCAGAGCAGGCGGAGGAGGATCAGCAGGCCCCAGAAGGCCATGCCGCCCATGATCCAGGGCATGCGGCGGCTCAGCAGGTCCTGGGGATCCTGCCGGCCCAGCAGGCGCCGGGAGGCATGGGGTTCAGTGGCGAAGCGGAGGGACACGGGGGATGACCTGGGAGGCGCTGGGCCCGGACGGGCCCAGCCTCTAGCCTACAGCCCCTCGGACGACACGGGTCGCAGCTTGGCGATGCGCTGATCCTCGGGCGTGAAGCCCCGCCGGATCAGATGGCCCTGCTTGCGGGGCTGGAGACCCGCCTTCTGGGCGTAGACCTGCACCTCCTCGTCCCGCTGGAAGCGGCTGCGCTCGAGCATCAGCTTGCGCTGCAGCTCCTCTTCCTTGTGGATGCGCTCCTTGAGGTCGCCCATGGCGTAGCTCAGGCGGGTGCTCTGGATCTTCAGGTAGGCGAGGGTGCCCAGGGGCATGGCCAGGGCCAGCACCAGCAGCAGCATGCGCAGGATGCCCTCGCTCTCCACCATGCGGGTGGGGGCGTTGGAGCTCGGAAGCGTTCCGGCAACCATGGGGACCTCGTTCAGGAAAGGCGTTCAGCCACCCGCAGGCGGGCGGAGCGGGAGGGGGGATTCTCGGCGGCTTCGGCCTCGCTGGGCGCGATGCCACCGGCATGGATGAGCTTGAGGAGCTTGGGGAGCTCGACCGGGGCGGTGCGGCCTGGGCCGTCGTAGATGCCGGCGAGGCGCCGCAGGGTCTGCTTGACGATGCGATCCTCCAGGCTGTGGAAGCTGATGACCGCCAGGCGGCCACCGGGCCGCAGATGCGAGATGGCGGCCTCGAGCGACGCGGCCAGGCGGTCCAGCTCGCCGTTCACGGCGATGCGGATGGCCTGGAAGGTGCGGGTGGCCGGGTCGCTGTGGCCCTTGCGCTTGGCCGGTTCGCGGGGGATCACGGTGTAGACGGCCCTGGCCAGGTCGTGGGTGGTGTCCAGGCGGCCTTCGTGGAGGGCCCGCAGGATGGCCCGGGCGATGGGGCGGCTGGCCCGCTCCTCGCCGTACTGGTAGATGGCGTCGGCCAGACTCTCGTCGGTCTGCTCGGCGATCCAGGCTCGGGCCGAGAGACCGTGCTCCTGGTCCATGCGCATGTCGAGGGGCCCCTCGTCCCGGAAGCTGAAGCCCCGGTCCGGGGTGCGCAGCTGCAGGGTGGAGACGCCGAGATCCGCCAGGATGGCGTCGAAGCCTTCGGGAGCCTGCGCGGCGCGCCAGGCCAGGAAGTGGGATTCCTCCCAGAGGTCCTCGTAGGCGCAGGCCAGGATGCTCAGGCGCCCGTCCGAACCCAGCCGCCGGGCGGCCAGAGCGCGGGCCTCGGCATCGCGATCCACGCCGAGGTAGCGCGTGTCGGCATCGGCCCGGGCCAGCAGGGCCTCGGCGTGGCCGCCCAGTCCCAGCGTGAGGTCGAGGATGCGGGCCGCGGGGGGCAGGATGAGGTTGTCCAGCACTTCCTGGAGGAGGACGGGGACATGGACGGGGGGCTGGATCGTCATCATCAGATCCCCAAGTCCGCGAGCTGGGCCAGGTCGTCGGCGCCCAGGGGCTCCGCCGCCAGACGGCGCTGGAAGCCGGCCTTGTTCCACAGGGCCAGGTGGTCCATCTGGCCCAGCACGGCGACTTCCCCGGTCAGCTGGGCGGCTTCGCGCAGGATGGGCGGGATGACGAAGCGGCCCTGGGCATCGGGCTCCACCTCGCTGCCGAAGTAGGCGGTGGTCTCCAGGAACTTGCGCTTGGCGGGGCTGGTGGAAGGCAGGGCGGCCAGACGGGCCTCGATGGCCTCCCAGACCGGCATGGGGTAGAGACGGGCCGACCGGCCGTCCAGGGAGGTCAGGTAGTGCCGCAGGGTGCCAGCCCCTTCAGGCAGGGCCTGGCCCCCCTCGCCCTGGGCGAAGGATTCCAGCTCGGCCTTGAAGGAGGAGGGGAGCTTCAGTCGGCCCTTCTCATCCACCGTGGCCGGTGAGTTTCCGCGCAATCGCAGCACCGGTATCGCCTTTCAACCAGTTGCCCAGGAGGGAGGTGTAAACTGGAGTGAGACCACTTTCATCCACTACAGCCCACTTTTCTCCACTGAGAACCACTTCGAAGTGTATAAACCCCAAAGAAGTCAACAAGAGGAAATAAAAGCGAAAATTGCAGATTCTCATTGAGATATGGCGGGATTCTCGACCTCGTGGCCTGGTTCTCACCCGCATGGCCAGCGTTATTGCAGAAGGGTTTCAGGCCGCTTTTCGCTTTTTTTGGTCCAGTCGCGAACTTTCCCCTCCAGGGTTTGGGAACGCCCTCGCCCTTCCGACACGGACCCAGCCCATGGCCGCCATGCATTCCGAACGATCCACGCCTCGGACGGACTGGTCCCGCGACGACCGAAGAAGTCGCCCGGGTGATCTTTGGGGATGCGTTCTTGGTGGGCCTATCCGCACCCAGTGTGGAAAACCTTCAGGGTTTCAGCACGAAGCCCTTGGAGGGATAAGCCCCCGGGCAGTGCCCTCCTTGCGAGGCGGCAAAAACACCTTGGTCAATAAAAATGCGCCGCTCTCAGCAGAAACCCTGGAGGTCGAACCGGGCAGACTGGGTCCACGCCATGGGAGAACAAATCTTCTGCCGTTCGACGAAATGCATGACCCGGTCTGCTGGATTCAAACTCCCCATCGATTTCAGTTAGAAGCTGGCCGTCAGGCTTGCCCCGAACCCCATGTCAGCGGTGTTCTCGTTGTGGGTGATGTTGTTGAGATAGCGGAAGGTGAAAACCACGTCCTTCCTGAGTTGCCAGTGGAAACCCAGGTCGTGCTGGAGACTGGGCCGGTCCAGCTTCTGATAGGGCTGTTTCGGGAGAAAGCCGCTCTGAAGGTAAAGCTGCAGGAAGGGTCGAATGTGCTGCCACCGACGGTACTCCCAGGTGCCGTGAGCCCCCCAGGCATCGCGGAGGCTCCCGAAGGCCATGGAGTTGTAGGCGGCTGAACCGCCGGGGCGACGGATGAAGCCGAAACCCCCGTAGAAGACATGTGAAGTCCGCGGCTGCCACCTTCCCGTGAGCCCAGCGGAGTGATCCCAGCCGGATCGGAAATCATCATAGTTCGTGGTCAGGGGCGGCTTGAGGGACACGTAGGCGGATAGCCCCCACGTTGGACCGCTTGAAATTTCGTGCTGCAGGCCGATGGTCGGATCCTGCGATTTCCGGCGGATGCGCTGGTCGCTGTAGAAGACCAAATGGCCATGGCTCATCACCATCAGCGCGATCTGGTCCCTCTTCACCAGATCCCGTCCGAACTGCTCGAACCCCAGGTTATGGAATCCTTCAATGACCCCATCCAGGAATCCGCCGTCATGGCTCTGGACGGGAAATTCGGCCCACACATCGGTCTTGTCGGTGAGTCCGAGCCGCACCCGAAGGGATGTGCGGGCAATTTCCTCGTCGAAAAAGAACAGGACTGGAATCGAGGCGTACTCATTGGCGTGCGCAAGCACGAATTCCCGAGTGATCGCAATCCTACCCTGAGCATCGCGAGGCGCCTGATCCTTCAAGATGTCCGAGAATTCGAAGGTGTTCGCCTGCATGTGATCCAGGGAGACCCGCCAACGCCCCCGTCCCAGGGGACTGGGGTCCACTGGCTGGTAGACCATCGGCAGCAGATAGAGAGGAAACATCTCTCTCGTCGGGAATGGGCCCATCTCCATCGGCTCCTGACCAAATAGGGGGAGCATGCCTCCCAGCATCAGGGCCAGCGTGAAGCCAATGGATTTCCTCCATCTGCCGGATGGCTTCTTACGCGGCCGCAGAGGCTCAGAGGGCGCTGAAGGCATCATGCGACACATGTGACGCGATTCCTTCCGCCATGTTTCGCCTCGTAAAGGGCCTGGTCAGCCCTTTCAATCAGCTCATCCAGGGACTCCGAGCCTGCCCTGGTGGCGGCGATTCCCATGCTGGCGGTCACGCGCAACACGGCGCCCTCCCCCTGAGCGGCGGCCAGACGGGAGCCCGCCAGGTTCAACCGGATCCGTTCTGCGGCCACCCCTGCGGCCTCCAGTTCCGTCTCGGGGAGACAGGCAATGAATTCTTCTCCCCCGAACCGGGCCAGGATATCGGAGGCACGAAGCTCATGGCGAAGCACGTCAGCCGCCAGACGGATCACCTGATCCCCAGTCCCATGCCCAAAGGTGTCGTTGATCCGTTTGAAATGATCGAGGTCCACCATCAGGATGCAGAGGGGATGCCCATTGCGGTCGGCGAGGCGCAGGTGCTCGGAAGCCGACATCATGAAATAGCGGCGATTGTTGAGTCCCGTCAAGGGATCCTGGATGGCCAGATCCTCGAGTTTCTTCCGCTGCACATGGTTTTCGTGCAGGTTCCGGGTCAGATTCCATTCCAGGAGAAACATCATCAGTGCCATGGGAATCATGGGGAAGAGAAACCGGGCAGGTGCCATGCCGGGCATGAGCCCGAGGACTTTCAATCCGATGGGCATCGCCATGAGCAGCCCGATGCTGGAGATGGTCACCGTCATGCCGAATGGCAGAGCCAGGATTCGCGCATAGGCGACCAGGTAAAGGAGCAGGACGATGGCTCCGGTGATGTCCCCGGACTGGCTGGCCCGCAGTTGCAAATCCATGGATGCCACGACTGAGGGGGTCAAAATCGCGACGATCCGGACCCATCTCCGTGGCAGTCCGACTCGAAGGGCCAGGGGAAACAGTCCCAGGATTCCCACCGAACAGAGCCCGATGAGAAAGGACGTCCTGACCATCTGCGGGCGGAGAAGGAGATCCTGGATGAAGATGAGGATGGGCCCGAGACAGGCGATGGCCAACGACAGGCGCAGACTGAGTTTCTCGTACTCCCTGAACCGGAAATCCGCGTAGGTGGCATGGAAAGGCGGCAGGGAATGAAGCGGGTGATGTTCCATCGTCCACCAGCCTGCTAGGAATGGTGTTGTATGGCTCAATTGATTGAGGGCTGAGACCAGTATCCGCCGTAGGAAGCGAAACACAATCACCATGGGAGCCCCTCGAGGGTTTTCGGCCCAGAAACGAGGGGACCAGCCAAGGATTTCCAGGTCACGGATTGATCCGTGTGCAGGAAGGAGCGGTGCTGGTCGACCCAGGCCTTCAATCGAGCCTGGAGTTCGACCTCCGCAGCCCCGCCGATGTCCCTGAATGCCTTCGCCGCAATCCTGCCAAAGCGGGCCACCAGATCCGGATCGAAATGGCGCCCCGCCTCCTGGTCCAGGATCGTCAGCACCTCCGGCAAGGGGATCGGAGGTTTGTAGGGGCGCGCAGAGGTAAGGGCGTCGAAGGCGTCCACGATGGCGAAAACCCTCGCTTCCAGTGGGATATTCCTACCCGAAAGCCCCCTCGGATAGCCCGCCCCGTCGAACCGCTCGTGATGGCACTCGATGACGTTCCGTGCCAGGTGAAGCCAGTTGGAGGATTCGATGATGGCCACGCCGCGTTCCACATGGCTGCACATCACCATCCGCTCCTCGGCGGTCAAGGGGCCGGGCTTGAGGAGGATCGCGTCATGAATTCCGATCTTGCCGACATCGTGGAGGAAGGCGCCCAGGATCAAGGCCCGCATGTCCAGCGCCGGATCTTCCACCTCCAGACCGAGCTGGATGGCGTAAAGGGTGACCCGGAAATTGTGGCTCCCGGTGCCCGAATCCCGCTGGGCGATGGCCGAGCCCAGAACCGACGCAAGTTCAAGGTTGGCACTGGCGAGATCCTCGGAGAACTTCCTGGCCCGCCGGTGGAGAGAAAGAAGCAGAGGGTATAGAACCGCACCGGTGGCAAGGGTGGACAGCAGGGCCGCGAGGCTGAGCCGCTGGATGTAGCCTTTCAGAAGCGCCACCGCATTCGGGTCGAGCAGATACACGGCGTCGAGGATGCCGGTCGGCCTTCCATGGGAATCGGCCAAGGGCTGCCGAACCTGGACCATGGGGCGCCCGTCCAGGACGAACCGGTGCATTCCAGCCCCACGATTTCGTTCGATCGGCATCAACTTGGCTCTCAGTTGCCTGGCGAAGGGAAGCATGGCTGGGGCGCAGGATTCCATGGCGAGGTCACCTTGGGGGCCATAGACACGAAGCAGCAGGCCGTTCTCCTTGAGGCTCCGGCTGGCGATCTCCTGCCACTGACCCAACGCTTCGGGAGGCGGGGGTTCGGATCCCTCGTGGAGAGCCGTCAGGCGGGCGACCTCGGCCCGAGCCAGCGATTCCGCCATCCGGTCCATCTTCACCATCTCAAGCAGGAGACCCGCAAGCCCGGTGAGCGCTGAGATCAGGATGCAGGCGAGTGCGATCCTGCGGATGAAGCTTCGATGGAAAGTATCCATATTCCCTTCGTTGGAGGGATGCTCAGGAGGTTTTTGGATCCCTGAGGTGTTGCGTTGCGGATAGGGCACCCCGCCCCGTCGAGGTTGTTTTCGGCACGCCAAAGTCACCGGGGTTCCCCTCATGGGACGCATGCAGAGGCAGATCAATGCAGAATGTGGCACCAAGGCCGTACGCACTCTCGATCCAGACCTTCCCTCCGTGGCGTTCCACCATCTGTCTGACGATCGAAAGCCCCAGTCCCGCACGGGACTCATCCGAGGTGGGCCTGGCGGACAGGACCTGAAACGGGGTGAAGGCCTTGGCCTTGTCCTCCGGTGTGAGGCCAGGCCCCTGGTCCTTCACCCGGATCGAGGCATAGAGCACCCCTGCCCGTTCGTGTGAGAGGAGCGTCAGCTGGACTTCCGAACCCGGGGGGGAAAACTTGATGGCGTTGTTCACCAGGTTGTCCACGGCCAGGCGCAGACATTCCTCGTCCACCTGGCCCCAGCATTCCCCTGCCCCCAGGTCTGGGAAACGAAGGCGGATGTTTTTGCTCAGGGCATATTCCCAGTTGGACTTGACCACGTGTCGCAGGAGGCTGGAGAGGCTGCACCTGGTCGGCTGGAACGGAAAACCCCGAATCTCCCCGGCGGCAGTTTCCATGAGGCTGTTGATGCTCTGCTGCATCCGCTTGCCGCCCTGCAGGATCCGATGCGCCAGTGCCGCGATTTCGGATTGAAGGGGTCTGCATTCAATGGCGATCCGTTCTGCCAAAAGGAGGATCCCCGTCAGCAGGTTCTTCAGGTCGTGGGCGGACATGGCCATGGCCCGGATCGTCACGCGTGGTCCGCAGTCCACCGTGTCCGGGCATTCATTCTGAGTGTCCATCGGGAATGTCGTGTTCATGATTCTCTGGGCCTGGGGTGAGCGCATGGCAACGAACGGCTACCTGCCTGGATGGAGGCCAAGGGCCGATGCTGGGCTTCTGTATCTGTTCCATCCGGGGCGGCCGGGAGGGTGACGGTCTTGCGACCGTCTCCCCTCCTGGCGTGATCCGGATTCCGGAACGAGGCCATGGGTCAGCCCGCGTTCCTCAGAGCAGTCCAGTTCAGAACCGGAAGATGAAGCTCGCACTGATGGCCGGCGCGTCCACGGTGGGCTTGCCGGTGTAGCCCCGGGGGGCGAAATCGGCCACCTCGGGCTTGTAGCGGCTCCAGGTGTAGCGCAGTTCGGTGCCGAAGTTCTTGGTGAACATCCAGCCGCCCTCCACCGAGCTGAAGACGGAGTTGGGGGTGTCGCTCGAGGAGTACCCGTGGCCGGTGAGCTCGAACTTGGCGGAGCCGAAGCCGAGCCCGGCGCCGAGGTAGGGGCCTTCGTTCACCTTCCCATGGAGGAAGTAGTTGTAGTCGGCTCCGATCTGGTACATCTGGACCTTGCGGTCCACCCCGGACTCCGACTTCTTGAAATAGGTGTAGTCGATCCGGGGCACGACGGCATGGCCGCCCTGGAAGCCGATGACCATGTGGGCGCCGATGCCCGCGCCGGGCTTGCCGTCCAGCCAGTCCTTGCTGGACAGGGGACCCGCCGGGAGGGCCGCGGAGACCTGGCCGCCGAAGCTGTACTCCTGAGCAGAGAGGGAGACGCCGCTGAACACCAGCGCCGACAGGCCGAGGGCCAGGTGGGAGACTTTACGCATGATTCACTCCTTGGTGAGAATCCATCCCCGATTGGGATGAGGGGTCAATTCCGATCGCTGGACCGGAAAGGGAAACGAAGCATTCCTGTCAGGCCGTGATGGTGATCGGCGGCCTAAGGCGCCGACCGGCCAGTGACCAGGCCTTTTCTGAGTTCCGGAAGCTCGAGGTCATGGCGATTCGAGCTCGAGGTATTCATCCGGGATGCCCAGGCCATTCAGGTTGAACTTGAGGAAATGGGTCACCAGGCGGGGCAAATCGTCCTCGTGGCAGGGCGGCTCATTCAACACCCGGGCGAGGATGTCCTGGTGGCAGAGGAAGAACAGCAGCTGTGCATGAATGCTCATCCCCATCCGCACCATCCCGTCATGGTCCAGGTCGGACCTGAGGACGCGAAGGCAGCGGTGCAGGTAATCGATGTGTGGCTGGACCGCTTCCAACAGGCTGCCCATGGATTCTTCCGGGGGGTAGATCATGGTCTTCGCGATCAGCACCAGGACAGCTCGTTCCAGCTCGGGATCCTTCTCGGGTGGGAGGCTGGAATGGAGGCGGAGACTCATCCGGATGAATTCATGAATGTAGGCACGAAGGGCGTTGACCGCTTGTCGAAGCACCGTGGATCTGCCGGCAAACGGCCCCACGGGCAGTGGCGGCATGGGCAGGGTCTTGGCAGTGTGCTTCGCCATGCGAGCGGCGAGATGGAGCGCGGCGGCATGCAGGCCGGCTTTCCCTCCGAAGTGGAACGAGATGAGGCTGCTGTTCACACCTGCGGCATCGGCGATTTCCCTGATCGAGGCCCCCTCGAATCCCTTCTCGGCAAAGGTCCGTATGGCTGCCTTGAGCAGCAGCATGCGGGAATTGGTGGTTGGCGAGGTCATTTCCTGCTCATCTCTGGGCATGGTCATGGGTTCACACCTCCACCGAGTAGCCGATCCAGCTCGGCACGAGTGAGATCGAGCCCCAGGCGTGCGGCCAGGAGATCGGCTTCAGCAGCCCTGGCCTCCGCATCCGCTTCCACTTTCCTGGAGGCTGGAACCAGTCCCGACTGATGCTGATTCCCGGTCAGTCGCGCCTTTTCGACGTTCATGGCACATGCCTCTTCGGCGGCCTCTGTCAGGAGGCGAGCTGTCTCCAATTTCCGGAGCAGCTTATCGAGGTCGATCTCAGTGCGGTTGCGGACCCGGTCATAGTTGCTTGAAGCCTGGCTCACGAGGGCGGCACGCTGATTGACCACACCGGATCGCCTGCCCCAATCGAGGATGTTCCAGGTCAGGGAAAGGCCATAGGAGGTGGAGTTGGCCTGGACGAAGGGGAGCCCATCCTGATGGGTCTGCCGGACGAACGCACCAACTTCAGGGATGTATTCGGATTTTCCGGCCTTGAGGGCGCTGCGGCTCTTGTCGACCGACGCCTGGGCAACGGCCAGATCTGGATTGGATTTCCGGACCTGCTCCAACATCGCTTCGCGCTCAGGAAGTGGCCGTGAATCGGGGGAAACCGGAGCCAGGTCCAGGGGCGTCTGAAGGGGGTCGCCCATCAGGTCGTTGAGTTCCGATGTGAGATCCGCGGCGGTGGCCTGGGCGGCCAGCAGCTTGTGGCGATTCTGGAGGAGCTTGGCCCGGCTCCCGGTCTGGAGCACCTTCAGGGCATTGCCTGCCTTGACCGCTTCCTTGGCATCCAGGTCCTGCTGTTCGGCTGCGGCCACGCCGGTCTGGGCAGCCTTGATCTGGGCCTGGGCAATGAGAAGACCGAAGTAAGCCTGGCGCGTCAGGTAGGCGATGTCGGTTTCCATCTTCCGCAACTCGGCCTTGGCTCCCCGCTCCTCCGCAGAGGCCACTTCGTTCCCGTGGCTGATCTTGAAGAGCTGGGTAAGAGGCTGGCTCAAGGTGATGTTCTGCACGAAGAGATGGGTCTTCCCCTGGCCCAGCTTGGCGTCCTGGCTCGGGAAGGGACCCATGCCGGGTACGTCACCCAATGATCCGGCCGGAATGGTCATGAACGGCTGGTCGTTGCGCTTCAACCAGGTGGCGTCCGTTGAAAGCTGAGGGAAATAGTCGGCTCGCGCCGTGCGTTTCTTCCCCAAGGCCTCTTCGACCTTGGCACGGGCGATGCGGACTCCCGCGCTATGGTCCAGGGCGCTGGCCACGGCGCTCTCGAGGGTCAGTCGCTTGGATTCCGGCGCCCCTGCACTAAGCGGGGAGGCCAGAGCCAGGGCCAGGAGGGCCATCGGGATGACTGAGGCCACGCCGCTTCCAGTGGGTGAATTCTCCTTGGGCCGGAACACGAGCACGTAGATGACGGGGACCACCAGGAGCGTGAAGAACATCGAGAAGATCAAGCCGATTGCCAGCACGCTGGCCAGGGGACTCCACATTTTCGAGCCCGAGAGGATCATGGGGGTGACGCCCACGGCGGCGGCCATGGTAGTGAGGAAGATGGGGCGAAGCCTTCGCTCGCCTGCCATGGTGGCGGCCTCTACAAGGGGAATCCCCTCGTGCAGCTTCTCCTTGATGTAGTCGATGAGGATGATGGCATTCCGGACCACGATGCCGCAGAGGCTGATCATGCCCATGAAGGCCGTGAAGCCGAAGGAATTGCGGGTGATGAGGAGGCCAAAGGCCACTCCAAACAGCGAAAGAGGAATGGAAGTCATGACGACCAGGGGTTCGGCCAGGTTACGGAACTGGATCATGAGGATGAGGAAGATGGCCACGAGGCTGATGCCGAGCGCACCCACCATCTCGGGCTGCGTCTCTTCCTGGTTGGCGAACTCGCCACCCAGTTCGAGGTGGTAGCCGGGAGGAAGGGCGATGGCCTTCACTTTCGGCAGGGCGTCCTTGAGGATGGCCGAGGCGTAGGTCTTCGGAGCCTGGAGGCAGCGGACGGTCAGGGTGCGCACACCGTTCCTGCGCACGAGGCGGCTGGTCTGCCACGCGGGAGTGAGATCGGCGATGGCCCGCAGGGGCACCTTCTCGTTGGAGATGGAAGAACCCACGTACGTGTTCCGCACATCATCGAAGCTGGCGCGGTGGGCGGGGTCGACCCTCAGGACGATGTTCACGGCCCGGTCCCCCTCCCAGAACGTGCTAACGGGCGCGCCGTCGAAGGCGCCGTTGAGGAGGTTCGACACGCCCATGTGGGTGATGCCCAGGCGGTTGGCCAGCTCCGTATTGAGGTCCACGTTGACCATGGGGGAGTCGTTCCGGTAGTCGGTGTGGAGGAACTGGGCCCGGGGGTCCTTCTGGAGGATGCCGCCGATCTGCTCGCCGATGGCTTTCAGCTTTGCCTCGTCATCCCCGGAGATCCGGAATTCGATGGGGGCTTCCATCACGGAGCCCTGCTGGAGTTCCTGCACCAGCACCATGGCCTCGGGCGTCAGACGCGCCAGGCGCGTTCGGAGTTCTGCCACGAGTGCCGTGGTGGCCTTCACGTCCACGGTGTTCACGATGAACTGGCCGTAGGCAGGATCGGGCTGCTGGGGGTTCACGTTGTAGTAGAAGCGGGGGGAGCCCTGTCCCACAAAGCCGGCGAGGTGGGTCACCCGCTTGTCGTGGAGGAGCTCGCTCTCGATGCGCTTCATGGTGGCGTCCGTGGCCTCGATGCGGGTCCCCTGGGGCATCCAGAGGTCGACGACGAACTGGTTGCGCTCGGCGTTGGGGAAGAACTCCTCGGGGACGAACCGGAACAGGAAGGCGCCCAGGACGATCCCCGCCACACCCAGCCCGACTGCCAGCATGGGTTTGGCCATGAAGTAGGTGATGGCCTTGCCGTAGGCGACCTGGAGGAGGTCCAGGGCGTTGAACTTCTTCGCGTGCTCCGTGGGTTCCGCATCGTGGTCGTGCAGGCCCTGGTGGATGAAGGTCCGGCAGAGCAGCGGGGTTACGAAGATCGCCACAAGGAAGGAGACGGTGAGGGACACTGCCACGGTGATGGGCAGGGCCAGGATGAACTCGCCGGAACTGCCGGTGAGAATGACCAGCGGCAGGAAGGAGGCGATGATCGTGAGGGTCGCGGTCAGCACCGGCACGAGCACCTCCGTGGCGGACCGCCAAGCGGCTTCGGCCCGCGGAACCTTGTGGTCCAGCAGCTCCACGTAGTTGTCGGCGATGACGATGGCGTCGTCCACGACGATGCCGAGCACCACGATCAGGGCCGCGATGGAGACCTGGTGGAGCTGGATCCCGACGGCATTCATGACCGCGATGGTCGTCAGCATGGTCGTCGGGATGGCCAGGGCGGCGATGAGCGAGACCCGGAAGGGCAGCAGGAGGACCGTCACGACGATGACGCAGCCGATGGCGATGAGGAACTCACGGCCCATGTGGGACATCCGCTCTTGCACAACCTCCGGCTGATTGCAGATGTAATCCAGGTGGAGATCAGGCGGGAGGAGGGGCTTGACGCGCTGGTTGAGCACCTCGGTGACCTTCTCACCCATCTCGACCATGTTGCGCCCCTTTTGCATCTCCACGGAGATCATGAGGGCGGGCTTGCCGTCGTAGCGCACCATGAATTCCGGATCCTGGTAACGCCGCTCCACATTGGCGAAGTCGCCGATGTAGCTGGGCTGCCCGGTCGGGGACTGGCCGACCATCATCTTCTTGATCTGGTCTTCCGTGTTGAACAATCCGGTCGTGTGGAGGGGGATCTTGCCGTTGTCCGTGCGGGCGCTGCCGGTGGCCTGGACTTCGTTCCTCTGGTTCAGCGCTCCCGCGATCTGCCGCGGATCCGTGAAGTACTGACTCATGCGCTCGAGGCTGCTGGTCACCCAGATCTGTTCGTTCTGTCGGCCGTAGACCGCGATCTTCCCGACTTCGGGCACGCTGCGCAGGGCATCCTGGATGGTGTCCACGTAATCGCGGAGCTCCCGGTAGCCATAACGCTCCCCGCTCACGGAGATGAGCATGGCCACGGTGTCGCCGAAATCCGAATCCACCACGGGTCCCATCACCTCGCGCGGCAGCTCCTGGGCCCTCACCAGGTTCATCTCGTGGCGCAGCTTGGCCCAGAAGACATCAGGATTCTTGACGTTCTTCTCCAGCTCCACGTTGATGATCGCGATGCCGGGGCGGCTGGTCGAGTAGGTCTTCTCCTTGCGCACCTCCTGAAACTTGAAGATGTGGGATTCGAGGGTCTTGGTGACCTGCTTCTCCACCTGTTCCGAGGTGGCCCCGGGATACATGGCGGCGACGATGCCGGTCCGGATGGTGATGGTGGGATCCTCAGTGCGAGGCATACCCATCAGGGCGTGGATGCCCAGCGCCACGGCCATGATGACGAGAATGGACGTGATGGTCGGGTAACGCAGGAAAGCTTTGATGGCTGTCTTCATGGCTACTTGCTCCCCTGGACGGCTTCTGCGCCCATGCCGTTACGCAGCGAGTTCTGTCCGGCCACCACGATGGACTCGTTCCCGGCGAGGCCGGAGCGCACCTGGATGCTGCGCCCGTACACGGCGCCCACTTCCACGCGCTTGGAGTAGACCCGTTGCTGGTCGGGGAAGTAATGGAACACCTGGGTGGCGCCCTGCGGGTCGCGCACGATGGCTTCGGATGGAAGGGTGAGCATGTCCAGGTGCTGCGCCCCGGTGATGGAGACCTCGGCGACCATGCCGATCTTGAGCTCGCGTTGAGGATTGGGGACGCTGACCCGGGCCATGTAGGTGCGCGTCGCCGGGTCGGCCGAGACGTTCACCACCCGCACGGTGCCCTGGAAGGAACGGCCAGGCAGCGCGGGGATCGTGATCGAGGCGGACTGCCCCACCTTCACAAGCCTCACATCGGTCTCAGGAATTCCGACGTTCACCTCGATGGGGTCCAGCTGCGCGATTTCGAAGACGGGCTGACCCGCGCCCACCATGACGCCAGGCTCCAGCATCCGCCGCGCGATGAAGCCATTGATGGGCGCGACAAGACGGGCCTCGGCCAGGTTCTTGCGAGCCACGCCTTCCCCGGCGATCGCCTGCTGAAGCTGCTGGCGGGAGGCATCCCGGGCGGCGGTGAATTTCGCGAAATCGTTGGGCGCCAGGCTCTGGCTGTCGAACAGCTGCCTCATGCGGCGGAATTCCTGTTCGGCCTGGTCTGCGCCTGCTTTAGCGGCCGCCACCTGGGCACGGGCGGCTTCCAGGGCATGGGTGAGGTTTTCGGAATCCAGGGTGGCGAGGGTCTGTCCCTTCCTCACCGGCTCGCCTTCCCGCAGAAGGACCTGGATCGCCCGACCCGGTACCTGGAAAGCCACCATGGAAGATCCACCCTGGGGCATCAGGGTGCCGCTCACGCCGATGCGTTCGAGTTCCTGGACCCGGGTGGGCTGGGCCACCACGATGTTGGCCTTGGCGGATTCGGCGGCTTCCCGATGGGTTCCGCAGGCCAGGATCAGGCAGAGGGGAGAAAGGATGAGAAGGTTGCGTTGCATGGATACTCCTGAATTTGGAAAAGGGTCAATCTTTGGAAAGGGATTCGACTTCTTCAATGACGGCTTCGATGAATGGGGTCGGGCCCTGCAGCGAGCACCCGGTTCGGCGCATGGCCGCGAGCATGGCCTTGCCGTGGGCGTCCACGAAGGAGACCTCGGACAAGTCCACGAGCACTCCCCAGTGGCCGGGGATTCGGGGGGAAACGTCCATCCAAACCCTGAAGAGTTCGTCCACCCACGGATGAATGAGCTTTCCCTCCAGGCGCAGCCGCACCGCCTCCGGTTCGTTTTCAACATGGATTCTCAGCACACGGGACCTCCATTCCTGGAGTCCTTAGGGCACACCCGATGCCAATTTGACGAATCCTTTTAAGTTCTATTATTTGTGCGCTTTCAACATTGTCCTCTCTCTCGACAGGACGACGACCTCGTCACATCGAGACGACATGGAGTCTCGCGACTTTATTTCGTCACATGGCTCGGCCGAGGTTCAGCCGCTTCGTCTTGGCGTGAAAAGTCGTGCGATGCAGGCCCTGTGAGCAGCAGCGCCATCGGCTCCACCCACCTCGCCGACACTCGCATTCAGGGCCGCCTGGATGCGCTGGCTTTTCACATTCCCGAGCAACCTGCAGATGCCCTCTTTGGCGGCGGCCCTTCCGTCAGAACTGGAAGGGATGCCCCACCATCATCTGCACTGCGGTCTGCTCCGGGGAATGGACGAAATCGACCCGCGCGATCAGGCCCTTGACCTGGAACCGCACACCCAGCCCGACATCCCATTTGAGGGCGCTGGACCACTGCACAAACTGCCAGGAAGGGGCGACCCGGCCCGCCTCGACGAAGGCCACAAACTGGACCCATTGAACGCCGATCCGGCGCTGGATCCAAGGCAGGTGCTCGAAGGGATTCCAGGCTGGAATGACGCGGTACTCTGCTGCCGCGCAGGCGGCGGCCTTGTCGCTGAAGCGCTCGGCGGGATAACCGCGCAGGCGCCACAAACCACCCAGGGTGGCACCTGCGTAGCCCGGGGGGCCATGGCGAACGGTGCCGTCCGGATTGGTTTCCCAGGTGGGCGAATAGGCCGTCCAGACATCCAGGGCCAGCACCTGTTGGCGGATCACTGCAGACTGGGCGAGGGGGTGGTACCAGTCAGCCTCCCCTTCCACCACGGTCCAGGAGCCAGAACTGCCGACCGCGCCCCAATCACGTGAGACCCGGACGCGCATCGATCCGCCCCGGGTCGGGTTGTCCGGGTAGTCCCGGTTGTCCCAGAAGATCGATCCATCCAGGCCGCTGGTCCGGCGCGTGGAGTGGATGTCGGCCTCAGAGCTGGCCACCCGCAGGGAACGGTAGAACGGCTGCAGTTCCAGGAAGGTCTTCCCGCTCTCCAGGGGATTCCATGAATCCCCGCCGCTGGCTCCGGAGACCGGCAGGCCGTCCACGAACTGGTACCGACTGACGGTCTGGTCCCGGCCGTGCCCGAGGGGAAGCAGGTACTTGAACCGCAGCCGCGTGAAGGTGTCCTGGCCGCTGCCGGTGAGGTAGTTGTCCGAATGGGAATCGTTGCTGCCGGGGCGTTCGTTCGGGTAGGCCGGGTTTCCCCCCACGTAGGCGCGGTTGTCGGCGAAAGAGCCCAGTGAGACCCAGGGATCCAGGAACAGGCGCTCCGTGCCAGGCATCCGGATGTCACGGCCCATGAAAAAGCCCATCACCGACCCCTTGCTGCCGGCCATGACCGTGGCCAGCACCCGCGCCTGCGGCTGGGGATAGCCAAACCGGAAGGTGCTGTAGCCTGCGGCCGCGCCAAAGAATTCGCTGTAGAAGGCGAAGGGCACGCTCACCGCCTGGTCAGTTTCGGCCGTCGCTGGGACCATCTGTGGTTCCTCGGCAGGCCCCGCGAAGGCGCAGGTGCAGAGCGCGCCTAGGAGCAGGGAGTGCAATGGCCGAATGAGCATATGAAGGCGTCCGTGTCCAGGCGGGGGATGGCTCGGTATCAATGCTTCGACATGGAGTCGGATGAGGTGTGGTCGACCCCGATATGAGGTGGCACGAGATCGAGGAGCCCCGCCAACGTGGGTTCATTCGCCACTCCCTGGATCGGATCGATCTGGTATGGAATTTCGGCACGCCCGGACCAAAGCTTCCGCGAGGTGGGTCGATCAAACATCTCCATGATCGTGATCCGAGAGCGGGGGGTTGGCTCCTCGGTGAAGGTGGTGAGGACGATTCGCACATCCGCTTCCTGATGCGGGGCCTGCTGGTAGCCCTTCTCCATGAGCCGGTCGGACACCAGTGACTTCAACTCGTCGAAGGGGATGGGACGCATGTTCCAGATGTAGAGCGCGGGATCTGGCTGACCGTCGATGCTGAAAGTCCTCGAAGAGGTGAGGCGGTCCTTCTCGAGAGCGGTTCCCGTGAAATCAGGTCCCCGGCAGGACAGCAGGGCCTCGAGCAGGAGCAGCGCCAATAGAAATGCCACAAACCGGAGCATGATCCGCCCAACTGGGTGTCGAGGCACATTCGCCAGCTGTACGGCATCTTGGTGATTCTCAATGTGGATTCGCAGCACCCAGGTTCTCCAGTCAGGGAGTCCCTGGGCACACCTGATGCCACATTTTCATTCACCACTTAAGCTGTTGTTTTATTTTGCCTTAGCCGTGATGTCCCCTGCCAAAGCCAATGACGACACGGCCTCAGCGAGACGAAATGAAGTCTGGCGACTTCATTTCGTCACTTCTCCCGGTCTAGCCCGAGTCGCTTCATCTTGGAGTGCAGGGTCGTGCGTTTCAGGCCAAGGCGCGCCGCAGCACCGTCGGGTCCGCCCACCGCGCCACCACTTGCCTTCAGGGCCTCCAGAATGCCCTGGCGTTCAAGGTCCTCGAAGGTCTGGGCGGTGGTCATCGGAGACGATTCCGCCGGAAGGACCATCTCACTCATGGGTACGTGTAGATCCGGGCCTGGGCTGAGGATCACGGATCGTTCCACCAGGTTCTGCAACTCCCGGATGTTGCCAGGCCAAGGCCAGCGGACCAGGAATTCCATGGTCTCCCCCGGGATGCGCTCGATGCGCCTGTCCATGGCCCTGGCGAATTTCTGGGTGAAATAGCGGACCAGGTTGGGGATGTCCTCCTTGCGGTCACGCAGGGGTGGAACCCGGACGGGGAACACGTTCAGGCGGTAGAACAGGTCCCGCCGGAAGCCCCCGCTCTCGACCATCTGGGCCAGATCCTGGTGGGTGGCGGCGATGAGCCGCACATCGACGTGGAGGGTCCGAGTGCTGCCCAGGCGCTCGAACTCGCGCTCCTGAAGGGCGCGCAGAAGCTTCGGCTGGAGTTCCAGGGGCAGGTCACCGATCTCGTCCAGGAAGAGGGAGCCCAGGTGGGCCAGCTCGAACCGGCCCACCTTGCGGGCGATGGCCCCGGTGAAGGCTCCCCGCTCGTGGCCGAACAGTTCGCTCTCCACCAGGCCCAAGGGGATGGCCGAGCAATTGAGCTTCACGAAGGTGCGCCCCTTCCGCCGGCTGCGCTCATGGATGGCTCGGGCCAGCAGTTCCTTGCCTGTGCCCGTCTCCCCGAGCAGGAGTACCGTGGCATCTGAAGGAGCCACCGTCTCGATCTGCTGCAGAACTTTCCTGAACGAGGCACTGGCGCCGACCATCTCCTGAGTCGCGAAGTCCTGGGCAACCTCCGCCTCCAGGTACAGCTTCTCTTCGACAAGCTTGTCCCGGGAATGCCGGATGTCCTGGAAGGTCATGGCATTGTCCAGAGCGAGGGCGATCTGACCCGCAACGAGTTCCAGCAGCCGCAGGGTGGGGCCCTGGAACGCGTTCTCTCGTTGGCTCCCCAGGCTCATCACTCCGAGCGCCCTGCCTTTGGAATGCAATGGAATGGAGCACATGGATTGGATGCGCTCCTGCTTGGCCACCCGGACGATTTCGGGTTGAGGGAGGGCGGCAATCTGCTCCGGCCCGAAGATGACGATCTGTTTCCCTTCCTTGTCACTGAGAATCCGTTCAAGGGATTCAGGAATCTGGTCCCCGATCCTGTACTGCCCTCTGGACCCCGGGAAATCCACGAACCGAAGGCACTCCATGGCGCCACTCGGTTCCGTGGTGCTGAGGCTCATGAACTGGTGGTGGGTGCGCTCCCAGATGGCCGTGGAGATGGCCATGAAGAGCTGCTCCGGATCCAGGTTGTTCAACAGCAATTGGTTGATGTGCAACACCAGGTTCTGCTCGTCGCGTTCCTGCGTCAGCTCGTCCAATCGGCGACGGAGCTCCTGGAGCACCATCAGTCTGCGCGATGTGGCTCGCCCCCCGCGATTGCCAGCGGGTCTCTCTCCTCCCGCATTCTGGCGCGGGCGTCGCCCCTGGCGGGAGGCGGGTGGCACGTGATCGTCTTGCATGGGACATCCTTCTCCGGGGTTATATCACCGAGGATGGATCGAGATCCAGAAACCCCTTGTGTCGACCCGCCTCGCCACCGAGCCAGAAGGGGGTCGCTGCTGCAAGCCTACAGCCACACCGCAGGGAACGGGACCGATGCGCCGGGTCGGGGTGGGCGTCGGAACAGCCCTCCGAGACATGCTGTCGACCCGTGACGAAATAGAGTCGTCGCGACGAAATCCAGCCTCCAAATCGCTTACCAGTCGACGGCACGCAACCCACTTATGCCGGTTAAGCGTTGTTTTATTGATTGTTATAAATTCAATCCTGGCTTGGCATCCGACCTGCTCTTACGGCACCGACTCGATTTGGAGGTGAGGTGTGGGGCAGAGATGCGAGGGAAGCCTGACGAACCGCGGGGGGAGCCTCTGGCCGCGAATTCAGGAGTGGGATGCGACTGCTGGGTTGCGGGTTCTGCCGCTGACCTGGGCAAGGACTGGACATGCCCCGGATCGAGAATCCCCATGCGAATGATTCCAGCGGCCATGGTCGCGACTTTTCTCTCGGCGGCCAGCCTCCTGGCGGCTGATCTCACCCTCACCCAGACCAGCACAGGCCCCGGCCATGGGGGGGAGCAGACCCAGCTCTGGTCAGCCCGGTTCATGCGGATCAACCAGCCGGGCAGCCAAGCTGATTTTCTGGTCGATTTCACTCAGGGAGTCTCCTACACCATCGACCACCACAAGAAGCTCATCCAGAAGATGAGCTGGGATGACCTCGAAATCGCGGCAGAAGCCTCCATGGAGAAGCTGAGGAAGCTGCCGCCTCTGGTCCTGACGCTGATGGGTGTCAACGATGTCACCGTGACTGTGGAGGAGCGAGGTTCCGAAATCTTCCTCGGGCGCGAGTGCCGCAGGTGGAGGATCACCATGGGTCCCATGGTCATCGAGAGCAGCAACGACCCCTCGGTCGATCCCCCGGTGCCCGCGATCCCCTATCAGCGCTTCCTCAGGCTTCATACCGCCCTCGGCCAACTGCCATCCAATGCTGCCTTGGCGCGCAAAGCTGGTGAGGAACTGTCCAAGGTACAGGGCATCGCCTTGAATTACCGCATCGCGCTCCCCCTCGCGGGACAGCTGACGATGACCACCACTCGCCTTGAGGAAGGGCCCATTCCTCCCTCGGCCTTCGACCTGCCCGTGGACTACCAAGTGGAGGACACCGGCAAGAAGCTGCGGGAGAACCTAGTCGCGATCGGTCCTTCAGGGTCTGGCCGTCCTGTGGCGGAAAGGCAGGTCCGGTCATGTTCAGGGATCTGAGGACCGTCGTCAGCCCGTGGCGTCGGTGGGTCGCTCTCGGCTTGCTCCTGACGGCAGCGGTTCTGGCCGTCTCGGTGCTGGGCGATGGCCATGGCTTCCCCGTACTGGTGCGGGCGCGCGAGCTCGTGTTCTGGGCCCTGGGCTGCTACCTGGGCATCCGGGTCTTCACCCACGTGCTGCTGGACCCGCTGTTGAGCCACTGGCGCACCGCCACCCCCGGGTTCGCCCGGGATCTGGTGGTGGTGGCCCTGTACATGGCTGCTGCCGTGTTCCTGCTGCACAGGACCGTGGGTGTGAACCTGGGCACCCTGATGAGCACCGGGGCCATCGCTGCCGCGGTCTTGGGTCTTTCCATGCAGGAAACGCTGGGCAACCTGTTCGCCGGCGTCTCCATGAGCCTGGCCCCGGCCTTCCGCGTGGACGACTGGGTCGAGGTCACAGGCAATCTGAGGGGCGGCAGCGGCCAGGAGACCTTCATCGGCCGGGTCGACACCCTTACCTGGCGCACGGTCCAGATCATCACCGAGAACGGCGACACCAGCATCTTCCCCAACCGGATCCTCGCCCAGGCGGTGGTCACCAATCTGTACGCCCCATCCGGCCTGCACCGGCGCACCTTGAGGGTGACCGTGGCCCCCCACGACACCATGGCAGCCACCCTGGCGGCCTTGGAGCAGGCCCTGGGCGGCATCCCTCATCACCCCGACCATCAGCCCGAGGTCAGAACCCACAGCCTCGACCTGGGCGGCGTGGTGCTGGAGGTGCGCTTCTGGGCCCTGGGCTGGCGGCATGGCCGGGCCGCCAACTTCCAGGCAGTGCGCCTGACCCAGACGGTGCTGACCCGCCTGGAAGTGTCCCTGCTGGGGCCCCACGGGCCTACGCCCACCTGGACCAGCCCTGTGGTGCTCCAGGACGGGGTCCTGGAGGATATCCTGGATCGCTTCGGGCTGCCGAGGGAGTGGACCCCGGAGCTCAAGGAGCGCGTGGTCCTGCGCCGGGCCGAGCCAGGCGAAGGGGTGATCCGCGAAGGGGATCCGGGCGAATCCCTGTTCATGGTCATGGCCGGCACCCTGCAGGCCGTGAAAGTGGTCGAGCGCTTCGAGCCCTACACCGGGCTGTTCTGGGAGGCGATCGGAGACCTCGGCCCCGGAGACTGGTTCGGCGAAGGCTCCCTGCTCACGGGCGCCCCCCGGCGGGCGACGGTGGTGGCCGCGACGGCCTGCGAGCTGGTGGAGGTGCCCAAGACCGCCTTCGAGCGCGTCCTGCGCAGCGCCCCCCATCTGGTGGAGGGCCTGGTCGAACTGAAGGAATCCAGGTCCGGGCACATGTCGGACTTGCCCCGGACGGCCAACCGTCGGGACTTGGCGCGAGAGGAGATCAAGCGATGGTTCGGTCTCTGAGCCCCTGGCGTCGATTCCTGGCCATCCCCATCCTGGGTGGCTGCCTGTGGGCCCAGGCCCAGGAACGCCTGGCCCTGACGGTGAGCCCGCCGGATCAGCGGTTCCGGTTCCTGCCGGTACTCCACGCGCCTGGCGAGCGCCCCCTCGTGCTGGCCCTGCGGGGCGGAAGCGCCAAGGGCCTGGCCCACGCCGGCGTGCTGCGGCGCCTGGAGGAGGAAGGCTGGCATCCCGAAGGGCTCGTGGGCACCAGTGCCGGCAGCTTCGCGGCGGCGCTCTATGCCAGCGGCTTCGGCGGAGTCGGGGCCGAGCGGATCTTCGAGCGTCGCGATTTCTCCCTGGTGCTCGATGACCGCAGGCGGACGCCGGGCCTGAGCGCCTCGGAGGACGAGGACCTGCATGGCACCTTGATGGGACTCTCCTTCGTCGGCGGTCGCCCCATGCTGGTGCCTGGCGAGGACCGCGCACGCCGCCTGCGCATCGCCCTGTTCGAGACCCTGGCCCGGGCCCAGGCGCTGGGTGGCTCCGACTTCGACCACCTCGGTTCCCGCCTGCGGGTCGTCACCTCCAGCCTCACGCAGGGCGAGGCCCGGATCCTGGCCCAGGGGGACCTGGTGGATGCGGTGAAGGCCTCCATGTCCATCCCGGGGCTGCTGGCCCCCGTGGCCATCGGTGATGAACGCATGGTGGATGGAGGTTTGGTGGAGAACCTGCCCTCCATGGCGGCCCGCTCGGCCTTTCCCGGTGCCCGCGTCCTCGCCGTGAACATCGGACGCACCTGGAATGCCACGCCGCCTTCCGACATCCTGACCCTCCTTGACCGCAGCCTCGCGTTGGCCATGCGGGTCACCGAAGCGCGCAGTGAAGCGAATTCAGATCTGGTGATCCGTCCCGAGACCGACCGGGTGGATGAGTTCGCCTACCGGGGCCAGGAGTCGGCGCTTTTCGAGGCCGGCGCAACGGCCCTCAGCGGCGCCCTGCCCCGGCTGGAGGCCCTCCTGATGACCGACGCGGGGGCTCCGGCCGCGGCCACCCTGAGGGTGGATGGCCCCGGCCATCCCGATCTGCCTGGTTTGCTGGCCGACACCCGGCCAGCCGCCGGCCCATGGTGCCGCGCCGACCTCTGGCGCCTGCTCCGCCGCGCTCACCGGAGGCTGCCCCTGGGCCATGCCTGGGTGACTCTGCCCACCACCCCGGAAGGCGAAGCCACCTTCCACTGGGAGCCCGCCGCCCTCATTCAGCGAGTGCAGCTGGACCTGCCCGCGGGATGGGCCGCCCCCTATCAGGCTCGCGTGGCCCAGCTCCTGAGCGAGCGAGGCCTGGTCCCGGGCCAGCCTTTCCACGCCGCCCGCTTCGGACAGCTGGAACAGGAACTGCTCGCCGAGGCCGTCGGCAAGGGTGCCGCCATGCTGGACCTGCGGGGCAGCGGTTTCGCCGACGGGGTGCTCACCCTCGCCGTGCGTGAGCCCAGTCTGGTGCGCGTGGAGGTGGAGCCTGGCCCCCTGGCGACCCCCACCCTCGCGATCGCCCAGGAACTCCAAGGCCATGCCCTTCGCGCCTCGGAACTGGAGGAGGTGCTGGGGCGCGCCCGGGACCGCATGGGCTTCCAACGGCTGGAGGCCCGTCTCCAGGAGCGCGAAGAGGGCCTCGTCCTCAATCTCCGCCCCGTGGGCAGCCAACCCACCCTGCTGAACCTCACCCTGGCCTATGAAAGCGACTGGGGCCCGCACGGCGGCGTCCTCGTGCGCGGCCGGAACCTCTTCGGTGGCGGCGAGAGCGGTTCCATTGAAGCGGTGGCGGACAGGCTCCAGAAGCGCCTGGAAGGACATGTGGCCTGGAACCTACCCTCCCTGCCGTCCCTGGCGCTGGGGGCCTTCGGCACCTGGTCGCAGAACGACGTGAGCGGCGGCGTGTTGTTCGTGGAATCCACGGCCGACCGGGCCTCGCGCTTCACCCGCAAGGAACTGGGGCTCGAGGCCATCCTCCGCTGGGGCAAGGAGGACCGCGGCCGCCTCGGCCTCGCGGCCTTCGAGCACCAGGGGACCTTCACCTTCGCCGGGACCACCGCCGACACGCCCAACGCCACGGTGGTCCGGGGCTGGCTGGAATGGGACGATCTGGACTTCCACACCCTCCCCTCCGAAGGCACCCTGCTGCGCTTCTCGGCGGACCGGAGCCTCTCCGTGGAAGGCGAGGCCCGTCCGTACTGGCGCAGCTATGCCCGGGCCAAGCGGCACCAGCCCCTGGGTTCCAACTGGGGACTGATGGTGGACACCGAAGTGGCCCTGTCGAAGGATGCGCCGCCGGACCGCCTGTGGATCGCCGGCGGCAGCGATTCCTTCATCGGCACCCGTAGCGCCGCCTACCTCACGCCGAACCTGGCGGTCCTCAAGATCGGCCTGCCCTACACCAAGGCTTCGGTTGTGGGCACAGGCTGGCAACTCGGCCCCCGCTTCGACTTGGGCCGCGCCTCGGACCAGCCGTCCACCCTGGGCGATGGCCTACGCATGGAAGGGCTGGGCCTGGTGGCCAGGACCGGTTTCCGGGAATTCTTCATGGAGCTGTCCGCCGGCTGGGTGTACCTCCACCGAGGCTCCGCCTCCCAGCACGAGAACCGGGTGTCGATCCTCCTGGGCGCCCGGCCATTCGACCTCTGGCGGCGGAAGTAGGTGGGTCGTTCGCCGCATCTGGTCAGCCATGCGGGCGAGCCAGCGATAACTTCCGCTGCATGATCTCGAGAATCTCGGCATCGACGTTGGCCATTCCATTGGTGACCACGAGCCCAAGATAGACCAGCGACGTCTCGCCGTCCTTGCCGACGATGCCATTGGTGGCCGGGATCCCCTCGCCCGCCATGGCATAGCTGGCGGCGCGGAAGGCTGCCTCGACCCCGGTCGCTGTCTTCATGGCACAGCCCACCTTGGCGCCGTCGCAGATCATTCCAGCCAGTGTGCCGACCACGTTGCTGACCGCCAGGCCTACCTCCGGAGCGCCACCGCCTTCCAGATGAACCAGCCCGGCCGCAATGCCTGCGCCTGCAGCAATGGCCGAGCCACAGGCTGCCGAGAGGGTTCCCAGATGGTGCGTTGTGGCAGAGGTGATCAGGCACCCCAGGGCCAGAGCCTCTTCGACTCGTTCGCCGGAATGACCATGCTCAAGGCCCCACAGCCATATCGGCAAGGTGACCGTGATTCCCTTGTTCCCGGAACCGGCCAGGGTCATGACCGTCTGGGATACACCAGACATCCGGGCGGTGACACCCGCACTGACCTGCAAGACCACGCGCTCCTGAACACCTGCACCCGGCTTGTTCACGACCTTCTCAGGGAGGAGCGAGGTCCCGGCCCTGGCTATTTCCAGATTCAGTCGCGCCCCCCCGCGCAGGACGCTCCTGTCCTCCTCCGTCAGGCTGTGGGCCATGTCAATGGCATCCTTGATGCTCATTCCGGCGAGCCTGGCCCGAACGCTCACGCCTCGAGGCGCCGTTTCAGAGGGAGTTTGGCTGCTCCATGCATGACCCTGAGCATAGAACGCCACTTGGGTGAGGTTCTCGTGTTCGCGTTCGATGACCGCGCGCCCGATGCCCCCGGCAAGCTTCACCCTCACATCAATGAACAGTTCGGTGCGCTGCGCATCCACCTCGACATGGACCGCCCGGCGCTCGATGAGTCCTTGGGCACGCGCCAACATTTCCGGGCTTACACCATCGAAACTCCGCAGGCGGAGTGAACGATCCGTGAGGCTCGCCCCGATGGCCAGGGCCCAAAGAATCCCCGTCTTCCCTTCGGAATTGGGCAGACCCACTGCGTAGCAGTTTTTGTAGATCCTGGGATCGCAGATCAGCCGAACCTCTTCGATGGGCCCCTCAGAGGCTCCTGCAGCATTGGCAGCGGCCCATGCCACGGCGGCGGGTTCAGTGCACCCGAGAGCGGGCTTCCATTCAGCAGCGAGGTACTCGGACATCAGCATGGCGGCCTCTCGGGTTGGGTTCCAATCGGGACAAGCAACCTGCTCGGTCCATCGAGACATCGGTTCAGATCAAAGGGATTGCTGCACAAACGCCCGAAGCTGGTCCAGGGACTGGCCGCCGGATCGAGCAGCGACCCTCTTGCCATCCTTGAACAGCATGAGGGTGGGCACGGACATCACTCCGAACTGGGCGGAAAGCTCGGGCGTGGCCTCAATGTCCACCTTGGCCGTGGTGAGCTGACCTTCCAGTTCCCGGCCCAACTGGTAAACCAGGGGTTCCAGGGCTTTGCAGGGGCCGCACCAGGGGGCCCCGAAGTCCACCAGGACCACGCCGGTGGCGATGGTCTGCGCGAATTCGTTGGCTTCAAGGACTCTCAGTTTCGACATGGGTGATCCTTTCAATGGGTTTGTTCGGCGAGCCAACGCTCCGCGTCGATCGCGGCCATGCAGCCACTTCCGGCGGCCGTGATGGCCTGACGGTAGGTGTGGTCGGCAACGTCGCCGGCGGCAAACACGCCGGCAATCGAGGTACGGGACGAACCCTTCTCCACGAGTAGATAGCCCGATGCATCCATGGGCACTTGGCCCTCGAACAAGCGCGTGTTGGGCTGGTGGCCGATGGCCACGAAGAGGCCATTCACTGGCAGGGAGCAAGACGGCCTGCCGTTCTGGGTGTCCTTCAGGATCAGAGAAGCAAGCTTTTCCACCTTCTCACCGAAGGCATCTTCGCTGGAGACGGTCTGCAGGCATGAGATCTCACGGTTCCAATGGACCTGGATCTTCTTGTGTGTCAGCGCCCGCAGCTGCATCGCCTTCGAGGCCCGGAAGGCGTCCCGGCGGTGGATGAGGTGCACCTTGCTGGCGAACTTCGTCAGGTAGATCGCCTCTTCCAGGGCCGTGTCACCGCCGCCGACCACGGCGATCTCCTTCCCCCGGAAGAAGAACCCGTCGCAGGTAGCACAGGCCGACACGCCACCGCCGTTCCGGCTCAACTCCAGGTCCTTGCCCAAGCCAAGCCACTTGGCCGAGGCGCCTGTCGCGATGATGAGGGCATCCGAGGTGTAGGAGCCCTGGTCCGTGACCAGCAGGAAGGGGCGGACCGAAAGGTCCACCGTCTCTACAGATTCTGCGCGGACCTTCGTTCCGAAACGAAGGGCCTGCTCGCGCATCTCGGCCATGAGGACAGGCCCCGGGATGCCATGGCTGAATCCGGGATAGTTCTCAACCTCCGTGGTGATGGTGAGTTGGCCACCAGGCTGGACCCCTTCCAACACCAATGGCGCCAGGCGGGCCCGGCTGGCATAGATGGCGGCCGTGTAGCCGGCTGGGCCGGTGCCGATGATGATGAGCCGGTGGTGCGATCGCGCCATATCTGTCCCATGGGGGGGCAATGCATGAAATTCTCCCGCCCGTCCCCCCGAACCGGGCGGGAGAGAGGCAGGTCCCTGGAGGAGTCGTGGGGGACCTGCGTCCTGCTGGATGATCAAGCGTCCTTGAGCCAAGTGAGCATGGCCTCTGGATTCTTGAAGCCAAAGGTTCGGCGCAGTTCCTTGCCCTCCGCATCTCGCAGGATGACGGTGGGGTAGGACTTGATGTCGAGGGTCTTCTGGAGGTCGGGACGCGCCTTCTCGCACTCCACCCGGACGGCGATGGCGTTCTGCTGGATCCAGGCCACCACCTGCGGATTCGGCCAGGTCTTGTGATCCAGTTCTTTGCACTGGGCGCACCAGGAGGTGTAGGTGTCGATCAACAGGAGCCTGTGCTCCGCCTTGGCTTTGGCCTGGGCCGTCTCCAGGTCGTTCTCGATCCAGAGCTGCGGTGTGTTCTCGGCTTTGGCTGCCACCCCGGTCTTGGGCAGCAGCTGGAGATCGAGGCCGCCTTCCAGCGCCCGGACCCCCAGCAGGATTCCGACCGTGAGCAGCACCAGGCCCAGGGCCTTCTGCAACCCTGCACCCAGTTCCTCGGCGCTCTTGAAGGCGCCCAGCACCACGGCTGCGACCAGCAGCACGACCATCCACATGGTCGCGTTCAGCCACTCGGGGGCAAGCAGGCGGATGTTCCAGGCGGCGAAGCCCAGCACAATGACGCCCATGAGGTATTTCAGCTTGGTGAGCCAATCGCCCGAACGGGGCAGGCCCGCGGAGAAGGTACCCACCAGGAGAAACAGCACGCCCATGCCCAGGGCGAACACGAACAACTGCAGCCCGCCGAGGAACACCTGCCCCTTCTGGGCGATGCCCACCAGGATCGAGGCCACGATGGGGCCCACGCAGGGCGCCGCCAGGGGGCCGAGCACCAAGCCCATGATGAAGGCGCCGCCGAAGCCCTTGCGGGGGCTGTCGCCCTGGAGCTTTGCCTTGAGGCCTTGGGGCAGGTCGATCTCGAACAGCCCGAACAGGCTCAGAGCGAACAGGGCGAACAGGATGGAGACCGGAATGAGGAAGGCTGGCTTCTGGGCGAAGGAACCGAACGTCGCGCCGCTCATCGCGGCGAAGACGCCCAGTGCCGTATAGGTCACCGCCATGCCCAGCACCAGGGACAACGACAGCAGGAACCCACGGGCTCTACCACTATCCTTGGTGCCGATGATCGCCATGGTGATGGGGATCATCGGATAGACGCAGGGGGTGAGGCTGGCGCCGAGCCCGGCCAGGAAGACCACCAGCAAGCCCAGGAGGAAACCCCGCTCGGGGCCGGGAGCGGGCGCCGGAACCTTTGCGGCGGAGACCGCCGCCACACCGACAGACGGCGCGGGCTGCGCCACCTGGACAGCGGCAGGCTCAGCGACCGGCGCGGAGGGAGCCTGCCCGGGTTTGACCGCCGGCAGCTTCGCGGTCGCGGCGGGAATATCCGAGGCCTTCACCTTCAAGGGGACGGTGACCGGGGGATAACAGTTCCCACCCTCCCCTTCCGTGCAGGCCTGGTACTGGACCTCCAGCATCACCTCGCCCTTCAGGCCCTCCCCGGTCACGGGGATGGCCACCTGGCCGTGGAAGATGTCGTCCCCCAGTTCATCCTTGGCATCGGCCTTGGGCAGGGGGGCGACCTTGAGGCTGCCGGGCTTGGACGCCAGGGTCACCTCGGTGAACGCCTTCTTGATGTGGACATGGGGAGGCACGGTGATCAGGACCGCACCCTTCTTCAGGGTCACTTTGACATCGGGGTTCGAAGCGACGGCCAGGCAGGGCCAGGCCAGGAACAGGAGGGTAACCAAGCCCGACAGGATTCGCGTTGTTCGCATCGTGGGAGGTCTTTCAGGGAAGGGGTTTCAAGGTCAGTGGATCGCGCAGAGGCAGCCGGGTCAGGGGCAGAGGGGCGACGTCCTTCAGGAGGCCTGGATGGTCCTTGGCATCCCCCGCCTCCGCGTCGACGGCCTTGCCCACGACGAGGATCGTGAGCCGGGAGGGATCAAGGTACTGGCGGGCCACCCGCTGCACATCCCCGGCCGTGACGGCCTGGATCCTGTCCCGGAAGTCCACCCACCAGTCCTCGGGCCAACCCTGGACCTGCTCCTTGGCAAGGGTGTCCACGACCACGGGCTTCTTTCCCCATTCCGAGGGGAAGGCCTCGATGATGGCGGCCTTGATGCTCGCCAGTTCCTCGGCGGGCACGGGCTCAGACTTGATGCGCTCCACCTCGGCCAGAAGCAGCCGCAGCGCGAACGGGACCGACAGGTTCTTGGTCTGGAAGGACCCCTTCCAGAGCCCGGTCCAGAAGGCGCCATCAGTGAACTGGGTGCCGATGCCGTAGGTGAGCCCTTCGTCGCTGCGGATCTTCTTCATGAGCCGGCAGGTGAAGCCGCTGCCGCCCAGGACCTGGTTCAGGACGACGGCGGCGTGCCAGTCGGGATCCGTCCGCCGCAGCCCAGGCAGGGCGAATTGGACGAGGCTCTGGGGGACATCCTTGTCCACCACGTAGATGCCCGGCCTGGGGCGGTGGGCCGGGACAGGCACGGCGGGGCTGGCCTGGGCTGCGGGTCCCGCCGGGATCCGTCCCAGGGTCTTCTGGAGGAGCTCCAGCATGTCTTTCCGCTTGAGGCGGCCGGAAACGGAAACGACGAGATTCTTCGGATGGAGCAGGCGGGCGTGGCAGGCGGCAAGGTCCTCCCGGGACAAGGAGGCAAGGCTGTCAGTGGTGGGCTGGACGGACAGGAAATGGGACGGGCCGTAGAGCAGGCGCGCCAGCTCAGCTTGCGCGATCGTGCCGACCGCATCGTTGCGGCTGGCCATCATCTGCCGGAAACCGTCCTTGGCCCGGTCCAGGCGCTCCTGGGCGAAGGCGGGCTGGGTGAGCACCTGCATGAAGAGGTCCAGGCCTTCCTTGAGGTCCTTCTCCAGGATGGTCATGGACACCGTGCCGGAGGTGGCGCCGAAGTCGCTGGTGATGTTCCCCGCGAGGAATTCCAGCCGCTCGTCCAGATCGGAGGCGGAGACCTTCTGCGTCCCCCCGTCCCGCAGCTGGGAGCCCATGAGGGTGGCCAGCCCCTCCTTGCCTGCGGGGTCCAGGTAGGAGCCTCCCTTGACCATGACCTTGATGCGCACGAAGGAGACCCCCACCGGGTCCTCGGCATAGTAGACCGGAATGCCGTTGGCGAGGCGCGTCTTGAAGGATCCGGCGCGGGGAACGGAGAAGGCCAGCGGCTTGAAGGCGATGGCTTCGGGCCGCGGGGGAATGGCCTGGGCCAGGAGCGCGGTGCCGAGGAACGCGGTCAGGAATGAGGTGCGGACCATTACTTGGCCTCCTTGCGGCGGACGATCACGGTCGCGCGGTTTTCGTGGGTGAAATAGGCGCGTGCGACCCGCATGACGTCCTCCCGGGTCACGGCCTGCAGGCGCGCCGGCTGCGCCAGGAAATCCAGGTACGTCCCGGCGCCCTCGGCCTCGGCCAGCTGGTCGCGGAGATCGCTGTTCTTCTCGATGATTTCAAGGGCGCTGGCAGCCAGCTGGTTCTTCACCTTCTGGAGTTCGCGGTCGCTGACCCCTTGCTCCTGAAGGGTCCGGATTTCGGCGAGGAGCGGAGCTTCCAGCTCTTCCGGCGCGTGGCCTGGAGCCGGGACGGCCTCCAGGAAGAAAAGGCCCCCGTATTTCATGCCAGAGGCAAAGGCTTCCGCGAACACCGCGATGCCCTTTTCGTTGACGAGGGAGCGCTTCAGGCGACCCGAATCACCCTGGAGGAGGGCCATGAGGACCTTGAGGGCCGGGGCATCCCTGTGCACCGAAGGGACCGTCTTGTGGGCGATCGCGAGCATGGGCATGGCATCGGCCTCGGCCAGAAGGCGCTGTTCCCCGCTTTGCGGCGGCTCCAGGGTCGTCACCTTGGGCGGTGGGACGGGATTGGCGGGAAGGGTCCCGAAGTAGCGCTGTACGGTCGCCATGGCCTCGCCAGTCCGGAAGTCTCCCACCAGCACGAGGGAGATGTTGTTGGGGGCGTAGTAGGTCGAGAAGAACAGATCCGCCTGATCCCGGGTGATCGTCGTGATGTCGCTGGGCCACCCGATGACGGGCCAGCGGTAGGGGTGGGCCTGCCAGAGCATGGCGGTGAAGGACTCGAGGGTCCTGCCGTAGGGTGTCGCCTCGACGCGGAGCCGGCGTTCCTCGAGAACCACGCTGCGTTCGCTGTAGAATTCACGGAACACGCCGTTCCGGATCCGGTCCGCTTCCATCCAGGCCCAGAGCTCCAGCTTGTTGGCGGGGACATCGATGTGGTAGAAGGTGCGGTCGCTCGTGGTGTCTGCATTCATGCCCGTGGCGCCGCCTTGGCTGTAGACCTTGCTGAATTCGTCCTTGACGATGAGCTCCCGCTGCTCCCGCACCAGCTTGTCCAGGGCGTCCAGGGCGGCCTGGAGGCGCGGCGTCCTCGCGTTCGGGTCCCCGATGTCCTTGATTTCACCCCGGCGCAGGCGCTCCCGGAGCAGGTCCTGCTCCTCGCGGATGGTGACCACCACCCGGTCCTGCTCCCGGTTAAGCTCCATGTCGCGCACGGCGTCCCGGGTCCCGATGACGCGGGTGCCCTTGAACATCATGTGCTCGAAGAGATGGGCGATGCCCGTGATGCCCGGCCGTTCGTCGGCGCTGCCGACCCTGGCGACCCAGCCGCAGGAGATGCTGGGCTCCCCGCTGCGTTCCACCAGGATGACGCGCATGCCGTTGGGAAGGACGCGTTCCTGGACCGGGATCTCCTGGGCCATCAGGCCTGGGATGCCCAGGAGGGCCGCTAGCAAGGTCGGGGGAATTCGATGCTTCATGGTCTCGCCTTGGGGAAGGTGCTGGCTTGGACGTGCGGGCGACATGGGAAGCAGCCGTGATCCGCGGAAGCTCCGAGTCTGGTTCGGCCTTTCCGCCGCGAGGTAGTCCGGTTTCGGGATTCCCCAGGGCTCCGGTTCGAGCGCAACGGCTTAGGATCGTGTCTACGTCCACACCTGGGGGTGGGGGTGCACCGGTGCATGCCAAAAACTGAAAACCGGAGCATCCCCTTGGGGGGAACCGCCACAAGCTTTCGGCAGATCTCTGAAACCCATCTCCCACCACCCCCATTCATGAGGTGTCCATGCATCACTTCAAAGCACGATCCCTGTCCGGGCGCCTTTGCGCCCTGCTCATCGCCTCCTCCGGCGTCCTCGTCGCGCAGACCAGCGCCGTGGGCCACATCTCCGGCAAGGTGACCTACCCCGACGGAAAGCCTGCCGTCGGCCAGCTCGTCCTACTCGAGACCCCTCGTGGCAACCGGGAAATCCGCACGGACGCCAATGGCCAGTTCCTGGTCGCCAACCTGGTCCCCGGCAAGGTCCTCGTGAAGGTCAACATCAAGGACATGATGGACTTCAAGACCGAGGTCCTGGTGGCGGCCTACCAGACTGCCGTCATGGCCATCCACCTCATGCCCCAGGCCGCGCAGACGATCGAGGTGATCGCTTATGCTTCCACGCTGGCGCTGAACACGACCGATCCGAGCCAGGCGAAGATCGGCCTCACCACATCCATGGACCACGTCGACCTGCTTCCGATTCCTGTCACCACCACCATGGATCGGTTCACCACGATGATGACCCTGGTGCCCGGAACGAACTCCGGGTACGCCATCCATGGGGCCTCGACCATGGCCTTCCATGTGGACGGCGTGGACACCACCGATTCCAACTTTGGCAACATGGGAACCGGTTTGAACAATGACCTCATGGACCAGATCCAGGTGCTCACAGGCGGGGTTTCCGCGAAATATGGCCGGTTTGATGGTGGCGTGTTCAGCGTGACGACCAAAAGCGGATCGAACACCTTCGAAGGGTCGACGCGCATGACCCTTTCGAATCCCAAGTGGGGCGGCGTCGGCAAGACCCCCGAGATCTACAAGGCCCTTGGCATACCGTTGTCCAGGCCCTTGGACAACACCACGACCATCCAGTCGTACACCTTCATGGGCCCCATCATCAAGGACACGCTGTTCTTCTCCCTGGGTTACCAGACCTATTCTCCGAGCCAGAAGACGGCCCAGGCGACCAACGGCCTCACCTTCGGCAGCGTACCCTACGTGGCAACCAGCAGCGAAACCCGACAGGACTTCAAGCTGGACTGGTCCGTGGACACGTCCAACCGGCTCTCCTTCCAGTACAACGCGGTCAAGTCCGACAATACCAATCAGAGCACGAATTACGGCAACCCCTCCTCTCTGGCGACCCTGAGCGGGCTCGACCACCAGGAGCGGGGCTACTACTCACTGGGTTGGACCAGTCAGCTCTCATCCAATCTCCTGCTGGACGTCAAGTACAACGACGCCTTCTACAAGAAGGGAGGCTCCGGAACGGGTTCGACTGGGGGCGACTCCGTCGTCACCTGGCTGGATGTGCCGGACTTCACCCTGTTCGACAACGGCGCCTTCACCAGTGTGAAGGAGGAAAGGCACCAGAAAGTCTTCAGCGTGGGCGTCACTGAGTATTTCAATGCCATGGGCGAGCACCAACTGGAAGCGGGCATCGAGAGCTACAAGTTCACGCTGGAATCCGGGGCCTTGGACTTCCCGTCGGGCTACCTCATCAGCTTCAATGGCTTCACCCCGGGGGCCAGCACCCCGGCCTTGTCCAACCGGATCCTCGAGGTCCAGAACCCCGCGCTGACCAGCCTGACCTGGCAGCAGGCCATGACCGGCAAGGCCACGACCAAGAACCATTCGCTCTACGTGAACGACACCTGGACCATCAACAAGAACGTGTCCTTGAACCTGGGCTTGCGCTACGACAAGTTCACCAGCGACACCACGCCCGAGAACAACCACTATGCCACGGACGCATATGCGCCCCGCCTGGCTTTCAACTATGACCTGAAGGGTGACCGGCAGGACGTGGTCACGCTCACGGCCGCGGTCTACACGGCCCAGATCCTCCAGGGCAACCTGGCCAACGCGACCGTCACCAAGACCCCGATCACCAAGAACTACGTCTACATCGGCACGGGCGGTCCCGCCCAGGGCACGGGCGCGGACGCCCTGACCTCCACCGGGGCCATCAACTGGGCGGCCTGGGGCAACCTCGCAGGCGCCACGGGCCAGGGCAACCCCGCGAGCACCCTTGATCCCATCCAGAACCGCACCACGTTCGTGGATCCGAACCTCAAGGCCCCGAGGACCCGGGAAATCACCCTCGGCTTCCACCATGAGACCCAGAAGCAGGCCTTCGCCGCGACCCTGATCCGCCGCTGGATGGACCGGTTCGTGGACGACATCTGGTACGGAGACGGCATCGCTCCGGGCGTGGCCAAGGTCCTCATCTCCAACGACCCCGACGGGAAGCGTGACTACTATGGACTCGAGGTGACCTACCGCAACAACGCCATCGAGCACCTCTCCTTCGGAGGCAACGTCACCTGGGGCCGCGCCATGGGCAATGATGGCGCCCAGGCCAACAACTTCGGCTCAGGCATCAGCCGGGACCGGCTGGCGCCCTATGGTCCTTCCTTCCCTCTCGACCGCCCCCTCATCGCCCATACCGACCTGGTCTACCGGAATTCGCTCGGCAAGGGGACCTACAACGTCTCCTTGTTGGGCAGTTACTTCGGGAAGGAGACCTACGGCTATCGCTGGGGAGTGGCCCTGACCGATCCGAGCCTGGTGGCCCAAGGCTATGCCTACACGTACCGGAAGTATTTCCCCGAACTTGGTCCCCACCACCAGCCTGCCTACTTCACCCTGGACATGCAGATTGGCTACGAGGCTCCCTTCGCCAAATGGGCCAAGGGGTTCGTGAAGTTCAATATCAATAACATCCTGAACTACATGCCCAACACCATGAACACGTACTATGGGACCGCCTACACCGGGTCCTACGTGCCGTTCACGCTGGTCGATGGGTTGGGCACCGTGAACGTGCCCCCGCGCAGTGTCACCCTGGATCTCGGCATCCGGTTCTAGCCGGACAGACCCCACGGAACAGGCCGGACGGAGTGAGCTGAGACTCGCACCGTCCGGCCTCTCTGACTGTCGGTTTACGCCGGAACCGGTGCAGTCGCCAATTCGGATTCCGGATCATGCCCATGCATGCGGCCTGGCCCAACCTGGAACATGCATCAACGGCGGCCCCGCCCTTGAAGCCCCCAAAGGAGGTCAATCGGTCATGGGACTAATGATCCTTTCGGAATTCATCGGATGGCCCGTACCTTCTCCCCACGCAACTGAGTCTGGTCGCTACCTCCAGAGCCTTGTGGCGCCTTTGGCCCAGAAATTGGCCCAGGCGGCGTCCCCGGCGGGCGCCTTCCTCAGCGATGTGCTGACGAAGCTCGCACGGACAGGGGACTTTCTCCTGGGCAGGGGCGACTTCTGGCTTTTGGTTCTGTTCCTGGTGGGGATCTGCACGATGTTCACTTACCTGGCCCGCGCGAAAGGGCCGGAATCCGACCGATGCCGATGAGCCGCGGTGGAATGTGCATTCGTGCAGTTACTACGTCCGGAGCCGGATCATCTCGGCGTCCGCAGGAGCAATGACGATCAACCGTCCGGACCATTCCGGCCTCTCACTGGAGCAACCCATGCCTCACACCCCGCGGACCACTCGAATGGCCCTCCTCCTTGCCGCATCCTGGCTTGCCCTGCCCGCCTGTGCCGCGGCGCCGGCGCCTCCGCCTGCCCAGGTGGCAGAGGCACCGGCCATCACGCTCAAGGTCGGGGACGTGGCCCCGCCCTTTGTCCACGGAACGTGGCTGAAGGGGCAACCGGTTGCCGCGCTCGCCAAGGGACAGATCTACGTCGTGGAGTTCTGGGCGACCTGGTGCGGCCCGTGCAAGGTCTCCATGCCACATCTGTCGGAACTGGCCAAGACGTACAAGGGCAAGGCCACGTTCATCGGCGTGGATATCTTGGAGAAGGGCAAGTCCCCCGAGGCCATCGAAAAGAACGTGGCTGCCTTCGTCAAGGCCAAGGGCGACGCCATGGCCTACTTGGTCTGTAGGGACACTCCAGACGGAGCCATGTACAAGACGTGGATGCAAGCTGCCGGCGAGGAAGGCATTCCACTGGCTTTCATCGTCGACGGTTCGGGCCGGATCGTGTGGAAGGGACACCCGATGACCATGGAGAAGGTGGTCGAAGCCGTCGTCGCGGGAACCTTTGATGCCGCGGCCTTCACGAAGGCTGCGGAAATGGAGCAAAAGGTCCAGATGGACATCTACAAGTTGACCCTGGCCAAGGACTGGAAAGGCGTCCTCGGTGTTTTGGGCACCTTCCAACCCTCGACCAAGACGGGCAAGGAGCAAGCGGACATGTGGACGCTGCAGGCCCAGCTGCACCTGGACGAAAAGGCCGCGGAGAGGGCCTATGCCAAAATCATTGAGGAGGATTCTGACATTCTCCTGAACCTCGGCATTCTCATCGTTGGCGAAGAAGGTCTCTCCAAGGTTTGGTACGCCAGGGCGGCCACCCTGCTCACACCTGAAGTGGAAAAGGAGCCCGCCCTGCTCGGGAAGCTGGCCCTGGCCCAGTTCAATGCGGGGGACACCAAGGCCGCCGTGGCAACCAAGGCCAGGGAATTGGCGTGGTGGCTCCCCTACTCCGCGGAAAAGCTCAAGGAGAACCCTGGAGCTGAAGGGGAGAAGTTCGTCAAGAATTACACCTCGAAAATCGAAGCCGAGCTGAAGCGGTACCAGACGGCGGCCAACCAGTAGGCCCTCGGGTCCGGTACGGCCGGATGCTGGGCATCTGGCCGTACCGTTTCTGACTACCCGGCCACCGGGCCCAATGTGCGGCGGGCCTTTTCCAGGCGTGTTACGGCCTCTTCAAGTTCACGTTCGTCCGCCTGTGCGAAACCCATCCTGAAGGCAGGTTCCGGCGTCCCCTCGTGGAAGAAGGACGGGGGATTCAGGATCAACCCGCTGGAGCGAGCGGCCTGGATCCAGGCTTCCAGATCGGTTCCTTCCCGTCCGCGCAGCCAGAGGCTCAGCCCTCCCTGGGGAGTCACCACCTCAAGATGGTCGCCCAGGTCCTTCTGCAGTCTGGCCACGAGGAAATCGCGCCGGGACGCGTAGATCTTTCGCACCTTCCGGAGGTGACGGACGAGCTCTCCATCCCGGATGAGGTCTGCGACCGCCCATTCGAGCACCGGATCTCCCAGTTCCCCCCGGCTCCGGCGGAGCTTCGCCAGGTAGGGGATGAGGGGCGGCGGCAGAACCATGTAGCCGAGCTTGAGACCCGGGGCCAGGAGGCGCGACAGGGAGCCAATGTGGATGACCTGCCCGGTGCCATCCATGGAGAGGAGCGGTTCGGTACGGGCCCCCTCGTAGCAGTACTCGCCGTCATAATCATCTTCGAGGACGGCCAGTCGGTAAGTCTCGGCCAGCTGCAGGATCGCCTTCTTCCGCTCCTGCGAGAGGACGGCCGTAGTGGGAAACTGGCGCCGCGGCGTGAGGTAGAGCACCCGGATCCGGTCCTGTCGCAGGACGGCCTCCAGGGCGGAGGGCACCATGCCCTCGGCGTCCACCGTCACCGGGCGGAGTTCCATCTTCGCGATCTGCTGGAAGATATCCCAGGCCCTGCGGTTGCCAGGATTCTCCACCGCCGCGAGGCTCCCCGGCCGGAACAGGGCGCCCGCCAAAAGGACCAAGGCTTCACGGCTGCCCCGCGTGATCAGGATCCTTTCCGGGCCGACGGACACCCCGTGCCGTTCCGAAACCCAGGCCGCCACGATCTCCCGCAGCAGGGGCGTCCCCAGCGGATCGCGGTCGGAGAGAATGCGCGGACCGTGACGCCGGAGGGCCCGCTGGTAGCCCTTGGCCAGTTCCTCAGCCGGGGCCAGTCGTGGATCGGGCGCCCCATCCTCCAGCAAGAGGTCGCCGGCCACCGTCATGGAGGCCGGCTGAAGGATGCTGGGCAGGTCGAACCCGACCTGCGCCCCCGGCAGGGTCCCCGGGTGGGGGCCTACCCCCGCCCCCGAGGGGAGTTCGTCGGCCACGAAGGTCCCGCTGTTGGGCCGGGTGACGAGCCAGCCCTGGGCTTCCAGTTCCTGGAGGGCGGCGATGACCGTCCTCCGGTTGACCCCCAGCAGATCCGCAAGCACCCGGGACCCCGGCAGGGCCGTCTGGCGCGGCACACGGCCTTCCAGGATCGCATTCTGGAGGGTCAGGGCGATCCGCTGATAGAGGGGGGACCCGGGGGCGTCGGCAAGGGTGAGGAAGAGGCTCTGGGGGCGCATGGGATGGGTTTCAGCTCCTGGAGAGGGTCCGGGCCTGGTCGAGGAGGGGGCGCAGGCGCCGTTCCCTGAAGGGGTCCTGCTTCAGAGTTTGTTCGAGTGCCGCCAGAGCCCTGCGGGCAAGATCGATCCGCACCGAAGGTTGCCGCTCGCGGGCTGCCATGGCCGTGAGGATTTCGGCTTTCAGGGGCCGGATCCTGGCAAGGGCGGCGGGATAGTCGGGGTAATTGTCCGGCCGTGGGCGAAGCGTTCTGGCATCTCCGGTGATCCTGGGGGGCAGGAGCTGTTCAAGGGCCTTGTCCGCCGCGGCCAGGGCCTGGGCCAGGAGGGCATCGGGATCCTCGGCCCGGCCCGCGCCCAAGAGGCAAAGGGTGGCTAGCTGCTCCTGGTAGCCGGGAGTCCAGACGTAATCCTTGAGCACGGGCTCCCGAAGGCAGGCCTGGGCCCCATCTAGGTAGGGCTGCGCCTCCGCCTTCGAGGTCTGGGCGTGACGAGCCAAGAGAAAGCTCAATTCAAGGGCATCGGGGAGATTGCGTGGCGGCATCCCGGCCCCCGCCTTGCCCAGGGCCACAAGGTCCTGACGCAGGTCCGCCCAGGAGGCTTCGTCCTCGAGCAATTGTGCCTTCTTGATGCGGATGCTCTTGGCAAGCCCGCTCTTGTAGATGTCATAGGAGTCCATTTTCGGCAGGGCGGCTTGCGCCCGTGCGATCCAGGGTGACGGGTCACCATGGTCAAGCCAGACATGCTCGGCGGCCAGCAGATCGAGGTTGGCGAGGGCGTACCATTCCGGGACGGTCGCGGGATGGAAGACCTCATGGATGTCCTGGATGCAGGGAACGGGATTTGCCCCCGTTTCCGCAAGGGCCTGAGCCGCGGCGGCACACGCCATGAACCTTTCGGATGCGTTCCCCGTCCAGGCCTCCTTGGCGCACCCCGCGCAGGCATCGACCATGGACTGGGGCGGCCGGACTCCGTAATAGCTGCATTTCCTCAGGAACACGGCTGCGGCTTCGAGAAACGCCCGCGGGCCCTGTCCGTCGAGGTTGGATGCACTGAGCGTGCGGAGACCCTGGAGATCCCGGGCCACCGGCGCGGGATCCAGGCCGGAGGCCAGGTGGAGCGACAGCACGTGCTTGGTCAGGAACTGGGAATACTGCAGGATCAGGGTCGGATCATCGGGGCGGATCTGGAGGCCTTCGTCCAGCAGAACCCGCGTCTGGGCGAGAAGCTCACGGGTGGGCTCGGTCTCCCTGGTCGGCAGGGAATTCTCCCTCATGTACTCCGTCGCCAGGGCGCCATAGACTTTGGGGAGACTGGGCGCGATGCGTTTGACTTCCCCCAGAAGCTCCCGGACGCGCTTCCGGCAGGATTCTGCCTCCTGGAGCCCGGGCGGAGAATACGTGGGCGACTTGAGGCTCGCCGTGGTCACCAGCAACTCGGCCTTGAAGGAAAGGGCTGCGGCCTCCTCGAACATGCCTTCCAGGTCGTTGGGAAACTGGGCCCGGTAGGCCTGGATCAGGCCCAGCAACCGGTCGGGGTTGCTCCCATCCAGGATCTTGGCATCGGCCAGATCCACGAGGAACCTCAACCGCGCCTGGTCGAGGCTGCCCCTGCCTTTGAGCAGGGTCCGCGCTGGGTCCAAGTACTGGCGCCGGACCTCCTCGGCGCGATCCGGGTTGGCGCTGTCGTGCAGCCCCGGAACGAAACTCCAGGTCGCCTTCCGGTAGGTGGCCAGCATGGCGACGGCCAACCAGGAACGCGCGCTTTCGGTCTGGTACCCCATGTCCCAGGCCTTCTGGAAGTACATCACGGCCTGGTCTTCATCGTCCTCAAGCAGGAAATGGGCTTGCCCCAGGGCGAGGCAGGCGGGCCCCTGGGCTGCGGGGCCCCCACGACGCCTGGCGTCCTCGAGCTTCTCGATGAAGACCGCGGCCTCCCGGAGTGCGGGGCGGAGGTCGTGGGCCGGAAGGCGGTAGCTCCGGTCCAGGTGCGCGCCAAGCTGGTCGACGAGGTTCTGAAAATGGTGGTCCCATTCCGCCTGTTGCGAAATGAAGGTCGAGTGGCGAACGAAGAACGCCAGCGAGCCCACCAGGAGTGCCAGGCTCAGGCCAATGACCCACTGAAGCTTGCGGTTTCGCTGGAACCATTTGGCAAGGCGGTAGGTCCCCGCCTTGCCCATGGCCCCCACGGCCTCGCCCCGCAGGAAGCGATCCAGGTCGTCCGCCAGGTCCCGGGCACTGGCGTAACGGTCCTGGGGGCGTTTTTCCATGCATTTGGCCACGATCCTCGCGAGGTCCGGGGCGACCTGCGGAACCCGCCGGCGCAGGGGAATGGGCGGCGCCTTGGCCATGGCCTCCAGGAGGCCCGGGAAGTCGTGGGCCTCGAAGGGAATGGCGCCGGCCAGCAGCACGTAGAGCATCACCCCGAGGGCATAGACATCCGCCCCGGGCCCGATCAAGGCCGGATCCCGGGCCAGCTGCTCCGGGCTGGTGTACGGCGGAGTCCCAAGGTTGCAGCCGCTGGAGGGTCTGGGGGAAGCTCCAGACACCATGCCGAAATCGCTGATGACGGGATGGAAGATCCCATCCTCGTGCCTTTCCATGAGGACGTTGTTGAGCTTCAGGTCGAGGTGGATGAGGCCCTTCTGGTGCGCGACGTGGATGCCCTGCGCGATGTCCCGGATGATCCGGGCCTTCTCGGCCAGATCGATGCTGGGCGCCATCTGCGCCAGGGTTGGGCCCTCCACGAGCTGCATGACCAGGTAGCCCTGGCCGACCTCATAGACCCGACAGACGTTGGGGTGTTCGACCTTCGCTTGGGCGCGGGCCTCCTCCAGGATGGGCCCCCGCGGATCCTTGAGCGCCTTGATCGCCACGTGCCGCTGGAGCAGGGTGTCAAACCCCTTGTAGACGTAGGCGCTGGCCCCTTCCCCGACAGGGGTCAGGTCTTGGTAACGGTCCCCCAGGCCCTTGAGCTCGCCGATGGGAGCGGGACCCTTGAACAGTGGATCGGCCCAGGACCCGGCCTCGCCGCCGATGGCCTCCCAGGCCAGGGTGTTGACCATGGCCCCCGACAACCGGCCCGAAGCCACAAGGGAGGCCAGTTCCGCCCCCCAGTAGTCAGCCTCGCGGCCACCCTCGGTGGCGAGGGGCCCGTCGTCTTCCCGGCGCTCCTCCCCCACAAGTCCGTGGGACTGGGCCTCCTTAAGGACGCGGGATGTCAGGTTCAAGGAGAACATGGAGTGTGGATCTCGGTCTTCGCTGGGGCCGGGTGGAAGACAGGATAGCTTACGCATCCTCCGCCCGTTGCTATGAAGGCATACGGGAGAACCCAGGTCCGGCTTATCAGATCGGTTTCTTCGAGAAACGGCGAGATGCCTCCAGGATCAGCGTGGCAGTCGCGAAGAGCACCAAGGCAAGGTGCAGGATTTCGCCCGCCGCCGGGCTCCAGCCGAACCACCCTGAGACCTTGGTGGCGGCATAGTCCAAAGCGAAAGAAAGGACGCAGGTAAGGAACATGAACCCGGCCAAGCTGCTGGGAATGCCCTCACTCAGGACCCCGATGAGGAGGCCGCAGGCCATGGCCAGCAGGATCCCCGGGATCCGCATGAGCAGGAGGATCCTGAACAGGGCGGCGGCATCGAGGGGCAACCTTGCCAGGGCGGCGTTGACCAGGAACAGGGCCCCGACTCCAACGCACAGAGTGGCTGTCAGGATGATCGCCATTCCCGCGCCCCTGGCCAGGAGGAAGTAGGCCCTGGGCACGGGCCGGATGGCGAACAGGATCGGTACGCCCTGCTGGAGGTCGGAGGTCAGGGAAGCCGTCACGACGGATCCCGTGAGGAGGGCAGTGAACAGAGCCGTCAACGTGAGCAGCATCGTCGCAATCACTTGGACATGATCGCGGCTTGCCAGCAGGGCGATCGGCATCAGAAGTGCGACGCACACGAGCACCACTTGGATCAGCCGGCTGCGCCGGAGGTGTGTCAATTCATCAAGAATCAGCAGCGTCAGCATGCCATGCCCTCCTCTTCCTGCTCCCGGGCCCCCTCCGTGGGGCTCCCCGTCATCTGCCCCACGATGGCTTCCAGGGATGGGACGAGGGGCTTGACGAAACGGATCCCATGGCCGCTTGCGATGACCTGGCCGAGCAGGCCGGTCGCAACGGCGAGCAGGTCCGCACCAGCGACTGGGTGCAGGCGCATGACATTGGGCGCCATCAGTTCAAGTCGCGCCACGCCGGGGAGGGCGCTCAGCCGGGCATGGGGAAGGATGCCGGTGAAGCCGATTTCCACCGCTTCGGCATCCCTGTGCTCCGCTTTCAGCGCGTCGACCGTGCCATCGAAGATCAGGCGCCCGTTCCGGATGACCAGGAGCCGCTGCATCAATTCCTCGACGTCGGCGAGGATGTGGCTCGAGAAGATGATGGCGACGCCCTTGCGGTTCAGTTCGGCAAGCACGCCCTTGACGTGTTGGCGTCCACCCGGATCGAGGTGATTGAACGGTTCGTCCAGGATCATCAACTTTGGCTCGTTCAGCATGGCCTGGGCCAGACCCAACCGCTGCTTCATGCCCCGAGAAAAGGTGCCGACCCGGGTCTCGGCCTTCGGGCTTAGGCCCACCTGCTGCAGAACCTCCCGAATTCTCTGCCGGAGCGGCGCCTCTGAGATCCCCGAAAGCCTCCCGAACAACCACAGCGTCTCCCACGCCGTTCGCCAGGGGGCAAAGGCCACGTCCTGGGGGAGGTAGGAGATCTGTCCCAGGATGCTCTTCCGGTCCAGGGGCTGACGCATTCCCGAGATCCGGACGTCGCCTCCGAAGGCCGTCTCCATGCCGGTCAGGATCCGCATGGTCGTGGTCTTCCCAGCGCCGTTGGGGCCGACGTAGCCGATGATCTCGCCGGGGGAAATGGCAAAGGACACTTTGTCCAGAGCGGTGGTTTCGCCGAACCGCTTGGTCAGGCCCTCCGCCACGACAAGGGAAGGAGGGGAAGGCAGTGCATGGCTGATCATGGTTCACCTGGATAGCTTCGTTCCGGTGGCCCTGACGCAGGCCGGGGAGAGGGATCCCGTGACCCCTCTCCCCGGCCTGCACCCAAGGGCCGGATCCTCGATCAATGCTGCTTCGCGGCGGCGGACCGGTACTCTTTCAGCTTGGCTTCCTCTTCCGCCAACTTGGATTTGATCATGGCGCCCGCATCGGGATGCTCCTTGAGAATTTCGGGGATCCTGGCGCGGAGCTGCTTGATGTCAGCGGCCTTGCTCTTCGCGGCACCCTTGAAATCGCCGGCCTTGGCCTGAACCTTGGCCAGCATCCCGTACCAGACTTTATCCTTCTTCACCAGCTCCTTCAGTTCCGTGGCCGCGTTGGTGTACCAGGACTTGGCCAGCCCATCCGCAGCGGCGATCTGGCCGAGGTAGGTGATGGTCAGGTCCGGCCGTTCTTTGTGCATCCGATCGAACATCTCCTGGGCGGCGTTGGGATCGAGGCGAAGCAGGGCCATGAATTTGAAATAGCCGCCCCAATCCTTTGAAACCGGATCAAGCGCCTTGTATTTCGGGAGCAGGTCCATGACCCCCTGCCAATTGTTGGCCGCCATCTCCTTGCCGATGGCCCTCTCGACCTCGGCGTTGGCATCCGCGGCAGCCTTCTCCGCGACGGGGTCGAAGGTGCCCGCCGCCACCTTCTCAAGCACAGGCTCCATGGCCATGGGATGCCCCTGCCAGACCAGGCGGCCCGAGCCGTCCACGATGAAGGTCGCCGGAATGCCCTCCAGGCCTGCGGCCTTCATCCAGTTCGTGTTCATCTGCTCATCACGGGTGTCGCGGCAGACCAGGTAGTCCATGGTCGCGCCCTTCTCCTTGACGAAGTCTTTCACCTTCTGGTCCATGTCCTCGGGCGTCTTGCCGGTTTCGAGGACATTGACGCCGATGAACGTGATCTTGCCGGCGTACTTCTTCGCAAAGCCCGATACGTGGGGAATCGCGGCTTTGCAGGGTCCGCACCACGTCGCCCAGAATTCCAGGACGTACACCTGGCCCTTGGCCAGGGCGGACAGAGGCTCGCCCTTGATCCAGGTGCCAGGCGTGAAGGCCGGTGCCATATCGCCGACCTTGAGGTTGACGGCGGCCGCCTGGGCCGTCGGCGCCTGGGCGGCAGCGGGGACGGAGAGGGCGAGGCAGGACGTGGCGAGAAGGAGCACTGTCCCTCGCCACTGAGAAAGTCGGGGCATGAAGTCCTCCTGGGGATAAACCGATTCTGTTTCGGCTGCCAAGTATTCGCCCCACCCCCTAGCGGGTCCTACTCCGGTTTCGGACTTTGGACATGCACCGGTTTCAAAGCCGGCCATCACCCGGCCGATTCCACCCGCGGGGCGGGGCCCCGGAGGAGAAGGGGCTCACCGAGGGCCCCGGCCCGGTCCAGGCGGGTCTCCCACCGCCAGGCCAGCGAAAGTCAAGCGATCCGGATCGCGAAAAGTATTCTGGAGTGGAGTATCGTCTGGGTCATCTCCACCCAGTGAGCGAGCCGCCATGATCCTCCAGGCCGACCTCCGACATCTGATCTGCACGCTCTCCGACGCGCTCGATCTGGTGGGCGTGGACGACGTGGGCCACGGCAAGCGGGTGGGCGTCATGGCCGCGGAGTGCGGAAGGCGGGCCGGGCTGGCCCCGGAAGAGGTCACCTTCCTCTTCGACCTCGGCATGCTCCACGACATCGGCGTGTCGTCCACCCAGGTCCACCACAACATCATCACCACCTTCGCCGCACCGGACGTCCAGGCCCACTGCGATACCGGCGCCGGGCTGCTAGCCAGCTTCCAGCCCCTGGCCTCCCTCGCCCCGGCGGTGAAGCGCCACCACACCCCCTGGACGCGGCTCATGGAGGAGGGGATCGACCCCGCCCTCGCCTGGCAGGCCAACCTGGTCTTCCTGGTGGACCGGGTGGACGCCCTGGCCGTCACCCACCATTCCCAGGGCTCGCCCATCCTCCATGCCCCGGAGATCCGGGAGCGGATCCGGCAGCATTCGGGTACTGATTTCAACCCGGAGCTGGTGGACCTGTTCCTGGAGACGTCGGGCTCAGAGGCCTTCTGGCTGATGCTGGAACCCCGGCCCATGAACGACTTCATCCAGGAGGTGCACAGCCAGCGGCTGGGCTACGCGGCCAGCATGGGCGACCTCAGGCAGCTGGCGGAGATCTTCTCGCGCATCGTCGATGCCAAGAGCCCCTTCACCGCCGAGCACTCCCTGGGCGTGGCCGAGCTGTCACGGTTCCTGGCCCGGAAGATGGAGCTGGGGGAGAGCAGCCAGCGGAAGCTCGAGATCGCGGGGCTGCTGCACGACGTGGGGAAGCTCCGCGTGCCGGACGAGATCCTGGACAAGCCGGGCCAGCTGGACTGGCAGGAACGGCAGGTCATCAACACCCACAGCTTCGAGACCTACCAGATCCTGCGCCACCTCCACGGGTTCGAGGAGATCGCCCAGTGGACCGCCCACCACCACGAGGCTCCGGGCGGCGGCGGCTACCCCTTCCACCTCGATGCCAGCCTCCTGCCCCTGGAGGCCCGCATCCTCCGCATCGCGGACATCTTCCAGGCCATGGTGCAGGACCGGCCCTACCGGAGGGGGCTCAACCAGACCCAGGCCCTGGCCTTCATGACGAACCTCTCGGCCCGGGGACTGGCGGAGCCGGAGATCGTGGCCCACCTCGTCTCCTGCGGCGGCGAGGCCATGGCCGCGGCCCATGCCGGCGTCCGCCGCGACCAGGCCTGAGGGACCCTCCTACTGGCAGAGTTTCCCGCCCAGCGGCTTCCCGCCCAGCAGGTGGAAGTGCAGGTGGAAGACCGTCTGACCACCATCGGCGCCGCAGTTGCTGATGAGGCGCCAGCCGCTGGCCTGGATCCCGTGCTCCGCAGCCAGCTTCGCGGCCAGGCGGGGCACCCGGGCGGCCGCGGCCTCGGCCTCCGGGGTCAGGTCCCCCAGGCCCTCGCAGTGGACCTTCGGAATGATCAACAGGTGGACCGGCGCCTGCGGGAAGATGTCCTTGAAGGCGATGAGAGTATCGTCTTCGTACACGATGGCCGAAGGGATCTCCTTCCGTGCGATCTTGCAGAACAGGCACTCGCTCGTAGGGGCGCTCATCAGGACCTCCGATGTTTCACATCATCTTGCACCAGCCTGAGATTCCGCAGAACACGGGAAGCATCGGCCGCCTCTGCGTGAACAACGGGGCGAAGCTCCACCTCGTGCATCCGCTGGGCTTCGAGACCACGGACGCCCAGGTGCGCCGGGCCGGCCTGGACTACTGGGAGAAGCTGGACCCCACCCACTATGAGAACTGGGAGGACTTCCTGGCGCGGAATCCCGCGAAGCGGCTCTGGTTCTTCAGCACCAAGGGGGCCCGGCGCCACACCCAGGTGCCCTGGGCCTACGGCGATGGCCTGGTCTTCGGCCGCGAGACGGTGGGCCTGCCCGATGACCTGCTTGAGGCCAACCGGGACCACCTCGTGCGCATCCCCATGCTGGGCGACCACCATCGCAGCCTCAACCAGGCCCAGGCCGCGGCCATTGGCCTTTACGAGGCCCTGAGGCAGACTGAGAACTGGTAAACCCGGGAGTCCCCATGAGCCAAGCGCCGATCCGCGTCGTCATCGCCAAGCCCGGCCTCGACGGCCATGACCGCGGCGCCAAGGTCGTGGCCCGGGCTCTGCGGGATGCCGGCATGGAGGTGATCTACACCGGCCTGCGCCAGACGCCTCAGCAGATCGCCGCCGCCGTGGTGCAGGAAGATGCCCGCGTGCTGGGCATGAGCATTCTCAGCGGCGCCCACAACCAGATCTTCCCCGAGGTGCTGCGGCTGCTCAAGGAACAGGGCGCGGACGACGTGCTGGTCTTCGCCGGCGGCATCATCCCCGACGAGGACATCCCCGCACTCAAGGCCGCGGGCATCCGCGAGATCTTCCAGCCCGGCACCAACACCGACGACATCGTGGCCTTCATCCGCAGCGCGATCCACGACTGATGGCCAAGACCAGCCCGCTTTACGAATGCACGGCCTGCGGCGCGCGCCACCCCAAGGCCATGGGGAAGTGCACGGCCTGCGGCTCCTGGGATACCGTGCAGGAAGTCCGCGGTGCCCTGAAGCGCGACCTCCAACGGGCGGGCTCGGCCTACGCGCAAAGCCATTACTCAGGCCCCATCGCCCTCCCCGATGTGGATGTCTCCGACACCCAGCGCATCCCCACGGGCCTGCGCGAGCTGGACCGCGTCCTGGGCGGCGGCGTGGTGCCCGGCATGGTGGCCCTGCTGGGCGGCGAGCCGGGCATCGGCAAGTCGACGCTGCTGCTGCAGTGGGCCGCCACGACCTCGGGCACGGTGCTCTACGCCAGCGGCGAGGAGAGCGAGCGCCAGATCAAGCTGCGGGCCCAGCGCCTGGGCGCGGAGAACCCGGGCATCCATCTGCTGGCCGAAACGGACGTGCGGCGCATCCTCGAGGAGGCCGAGCGCATGAAACCGGGCCTGCTGCTGGTGGACAGCATCCAGACCCTCTTCGATCCCGACTTCGAAAGCAGCGCGGGCAGCGTGAGCCAGGTGCGGGGCTGCGCCGCCCTGCTCACCCGCTGGGCCAAGACCACGGGTACGCCCCTGGTCCTGGTGGGCCACGTCACCAAGGACGGCAGCCTCGCCGGCCCCAAGGTGCTCGAACATCTCGTGGACACCGTGCTGGCCTTCGAGGGTGACCGGCACCACCACCACCGCCTGCTGCGAGCCCTCAAGAACAGATTCGGCGCCGCCTTCGAGCTGGGCGTCTTCGCCATGACGGAAAAGGGCCTGGTGCCCGCCGAGGGCAATCCCTTCTTCCTGGATGCCGAGCCGCGGCCCGGCTGCGCGGCCACCGTGGTGCTCAGCGGCACGCGGCCCATGGTGGTGGAGATCCAGGCCCTGGTGGCTTCCGCGGGCCTGGGCATCCCCCGCCGCACGGCCCTGGGCATCGATGGCCAGCGGCTGGCCATGCTCTGCGCCGTGGCCGAGCGCCGCGGCGGCGTGCAGCTGCACGACCGCGACGTCTACGTGAACGTCGCCGGCGGCCTGGAGATCGAGGATCCCGCCGCGGACCTGGCCGTCATCGCCGCGCTGTGCAGCAGTGCAGGCGGCCGGCTGTTGGCGGAGAAGTGCCTCTTCATGGGCGAGGTGGGCCTCACGGGCGAGGTGCGTCCCGTGGCCCAGCTGCCCCTGCGCCTCCAGGAGGGCGCCCGCCTGGGTTTCGCCTGCGCCGCCGTGCCCAGGCTGGGCTTCGAAGGCAAGAGCCCCCTGGAGCTGTTCCTGGAGACCAGCGTCGAGCGCCTGCGCGGCAAGGCTTGGCTCAAGGGCGTGGTGGAGGAGTAGGAACGGTTCCAGGTGAGTTAATTCGAACTTCGATCAAATAATGACGAATTAAATCTATGATTGGTAATTAGACCTACGAGGCTTTGGAAGTCGTGAGGAGGCTCGTGCACGATCTTGCAACCCTTGGTCAGAGGTGAGAATTTCTACTTCGAACCGACGATCCATATAAAATTGTGCGATCAATTCAATTGTAAAATCCCCAAAAGAGACCCCGTGCTTAATGCTATCAGGCCATTCGGCAACTATACGCTCGATGTTTGGTGGCTCCCAAATGATGCTCTGCTCATTGAATATTCCCCAAGGTGAATCTCCATTAATTGCTTGTTTCAATAATTCCATAAGCAAGTTTGCACATTTTACATTTGAGGTTTGAGCGATATGGTTCCCGGTTTCAATTAAAGCGGCGATCGGCAGAATAAAAATGAACCCTTTTGTTTTTTTTACATCAATAAGGTTTTGAATCCTTCCTTGGTCCCAAGGATCAGATTTTGGGCCCGTAACATCCATACCCGGCACACCCAGCCAAGTACAAACCATACTAGAGTCCAGGATCAATACTTGCTTATTCATGCTTGGCTACCATTTAACTTAGACAAAGCATTTTCAATTACTCCACGGCTAGACAATTTCCCAACTGAATTACTTGCAAGGAGCTTTGCTAGCGGTTCAATGTCATCAAGCAAAGAAATATGGCTATTCCCAGTAATTGAATCTCTATGCGCTATCGCTATAAAGGCTAGCATTTCTGGCCCCATCTCATCCAACAGCGTTGCATTATGAGTTGTGATCAGGAGGTCAATATGTCGCTTTGCACTCAGTTTTTTCAACATGTTAATTAGAATTTTTGCTCGTGATGGATGGAGCCCATTATCTACTTCTTCGATCACGAGTAGACTCTGAATTGGTCGAGTAAGCAGTGCTGTGACAATCGCAATAAATCTTAAAGTTCCATCCGACATTCCTCTTGCATCTACAATTTGGTTTTTTGAGTCTGCATTCCAACCCTCTTCACAGTAAAGCATTGCATCGCTATTATATTTTCCGACAGCCTCGGCGAATACATGCTTAATGTCTTTTTCAGGGAGTGCCCTCGTAAATTCAGTTATTTGAGCTTCAATCTCAGCTTTTTCTTTGGGCGGAAAAGCTGCCAAAACACCAGCCACATTATTTGCATCCGGTTCTAATTCATCGGATAACTTTCGATAATCTCTCATATGACTTGGAATGGGATCGAGTATAAATATTTTCTTAAAATCAGATACCAGTAGAGAGACCCCTTCAGATATATCTAATGCTAGTTCAGTATTATTCAATTGAAATAATAATGAACTAGAACGAGTCATAAATCTTACCGTACCACTCTTTCCATTATAGAGCCGCGCAGTTATTGTTGGAGATCCAATCGCACACAGATCTGTTCTTAATAATCCAACTTCAGCATTTTGAATAAATTTTCTCGTTCCATTTTTACTTACTTTATATTTTTTTCTAATAATTGATTCCGAATTGACTTCACATCGATTCGCATTAATCACACATTCAATAGTGTATGTATATTCACTGATAATTTCCAATTGATCTTGTTGAAAAGGTTCTACTGTTACACCAATTCGAAATTTATTTCCTGGGGACCTGGCAGCCCAATCCAATCCACCTCGAACGGCCGGCAGGTTTTGTTCGCCCCTTATGGACGATGTCAAATTAGTACCGCTAACACTTCGATAAAGGAACATTAATGCATCAAGTGCGTTACTTTTCCCACTCGCATTTGTGCCAATTAATACTGTCATTGGATCGAAATGTAATTCGCCTTTTTCAAAACTTTTCCAATTTTCTAAACTCAGCTTAGTAATCAAGAAGCCTCCAGAAAATTTTGTACTGCAAGGCAAACTCCAGGTCTAATCCAGAATTGAAGGCTGCGAGGGAGGACAGCATGAAGCTAGGTTATTCTCTTACGGCCATTACGACAATTCTGTTTGCGACAAATTCGTTTGATGGCTATGTAACCATCCGCTCTGTATTACTGCAGAGAACGGTGCGTCTGGTTGTTCATGTGCCCACTGCGGCCGTCCAAGGCGGATGGCGGTCCACCCATCCCGAGTCCCCCATGCAGCTGGTGCTCTTCCTTCCGGGTGCCTGGGACGGCCCCGAGGACTTCCTGCGCGAAGGCCTGGAGACCTTCCTGACTGACCAGGAATCGAAAGGCGAGCTGCCGCCCAGCCTCTGGGTGGCGGTCACCCACTTCCAGAGCTGGTACGCGGATCGCCTGGATGGCTCCTTTCCCTACGAGCGCTTCCTCATGGACGAGCTGCTGCCCCTGCTGGAGGCCCAGCATCCGGGCTTTGGCGGAACGCCGAGGGCCCGCTCCATCGCGGGCCTGAGCATGGGCGGCTTCGGGGCCCTGAACCTCGCGGCCCGCACCAAGGCCTTCTCCCGCTGCCTCGCCCTGTCCCCGGCTTTCGTGAAGGCCCCCTTCACCAGCTACCAGTGGTTCATCCGACGCAGCCTGCGCCGGACCTTCCCCCAGGATCCCGCCCTTTTCGCCCCGTGGAATCCCTGGACGCACCTTGGAGGTGAGACCGAGCTGGTGATCGGCGCCGGGACCGAGGACCGGTACCACCTGGCCGGAGCCTGCCGCGACTTCGCGCAGCGCTGCGAGGAGCGGGGCCGTCCGGTCCACCTGGACCTGCGCCCAGGTGGTCATGACTGGACCTACTGGACCCCCACCTTCAAGGACTGGATGCCGTGGCTCATCCGCGTGCCGGACAGTGGCACGGGCAGGAATCCCGGCCCCGGCACCCCGGCCCCCAGCCTGGTCAGGGAATAACGAGGGACGCCACAGCCGTGATTCTCCAGGTGCCTTCCGGGCCGATTGGATCTAGGCTCGACCGATGACCTGGAAGCCGCGTCCCCGGGCAGGGGTGGATCACCTCGCCCTGCCCCTCGATCCCCGCCAGGGCTACCTGCTCTCGCTGCTGGATGGCGCCCTCGACGTGCCGACCCTCGCCGCCCTCATGAACCTGGGTGAGGATGAGGTCACCAGCCTGCTTGATGACTTGGTACGCATGGGCGCCGTGGCGTCGCTGAACCAAGCGCCCGCGGCGCGCCCTGCGATGGAGGCCGACCCAGAGCCGGTCCCAGCGCCGGAGGCCACAGTGGATCCAGAAGCCACGGATCCGACGGAAGAGGATCCCCTCGCCGCCGGCAGGGCCACGACCCACCGCCAGCTCTTCGAGTTGCACCTGCACGGCCGGCCCCAGGATGAGCGGGTGGCCCAGGCGAAGGTGGCGGTGGAGCCCGATCTCTGCGCCTGGTGCTTCGACCCCACAGCGGAGGTCATCCGGGCCGTGCTGGAGAACCCCCGGGTGGGCGGCCTCCACGCCCGGCTCATCGCGGCCCACCACCGCACCACGGCCGGGCTGGAGGCCCTCGGCGGGCGCCCGGCCTTCACCCAGGATGGCGGCGTGCGCCGCGCCCTGCTGCAGAACCCCCTCCTGCCTCCGGGGCTCTACCGCCGCCTCTGGTCCACCAGGCGCCTGCTGGACCAGTACCTGGTGGCCATCTCCCGGGAGGCGCCGGAGCAGGTCCGCGCCATGGCCCGCGACGTATTGCGGGCCAGCTTCACCCAGCGGGCGGGCGAGGAGCGCGCGGAGCTCATCCTCTCCACGGAGGGCCGCTGCCTGGCCAGCCTCGTGGGCCTCACCATCGACAGCCACGCCACGGCCATCCTCTGCCGGCGCACCTACACCTCCACCCTGCTGGTCCAGAACATCGCCCGCTGGAGCGCGGCCCCGCCCCAGCTCATCGCCCACCTCCGCCGCCAGGACCTGGTGAAACGGAACCCAGTCCTGCGACAGATGCTGGAGCGGCATCCGAACGCAAGCTGAGCGAGGGCCGTTCTGAGGCCGATGGATCCCGCCCCGGGCTAATCCAGGCGGCCTGACCAACCGTAGCAAATGCACCCACCTCATGATCGCAGTCGGCCCCGCCTTTGCGCCAAGCCATGAGACCGTGCACCCCGTGAGGTTCTCGCCATGACAAGCCATTGCTTCCTCGGCAAGCCGGATCGAGTGGGCCGCAGCCTCCTGCCGATGCTTCTGGCCGCGATGCTGAGCGCGGAAACGCCCATCACGCGGATCGAGTGGTCGGACCTCCCTGCGGCCATCGTCGACAAGGCTCCCGACCTGCGCACGGGCTACCTCGTCGTCCCGGAGCGCCGCTTCCCCACCCCGGGCCAGCGCACGGTGAGGCTGCCGTTCATCATCATGAAGAGCCGGAGCGCATCCCCCCGGGCGGACCCGGTCCTCTTCACCGCGGGCGGTCCCGGGGGGAGCTCGCTCGGCGCGGCCAGGAACCGGCAGCGCAACCCGCTCCTCGATGAGCGCGACGTGATCCTCATCGAGCAGCGGGGCACGCACTGGGCCGAGCCGAGCCTCATGTCGCCTGCGATTGATGCCGCCCTGCGCTCCGGCTGGGGAAAGCGTCTCAACGGAGACCCCGAACCCGCCGCCGTCCGCCAGGCCATGGCCTCGACACTGCGGCAGTTCCGAAGCCAGGGCATCGACCTGGCGGGCTACACCACCCGGGAGAGCGCCGCCGACATCGCGGAACTGCGCCGGCTGCTCGCGATCCCCTCCTGGAACCTCTATGGCGTCTCCTACAGCACGAAGCTGATGCTGACGGTCCTGCGGGATCACCCCGAAGGCGTCCGTTCCGCCATCCTGGATTCGGTGCTGCCGCTGGAGGCCGACTGGGACGAGTCGGCCCCGGCCAACATCCTGGCCGTCCTGGAGCGCGTGCTGCAGGTCTGCACCGAGGACGCCTCCCTGCGAGAGCACTGTCCCGACCTGCGGAACCGCTTCCGGGGCCTGCTGACTGCGGCCAACCTGCACCCGGTCCCCATCGCGATCAAGAACCCCATGGATGGCACGCCGCTCACGGTGCGGCTCGACGGAGCGGGCATCATGAACTGCGTCTATGCGGCGCTCGAGTCCGCCGGCGGCATCCGCCGCCTGCCCCTGGTCCTCGATGCGGCTTGTCGCGGCGAGACCCAGGCCCTGGGGCCCTTCCTGGAGGAGTACCTGGGCTCCACCCAGGGCTCTGCCATCGGCATGCGGCTGGCCATCTGGTGCAACGAGGAATTCCCCTTCGAGCGGCCCGACCGGATGCTCCGCCCCTTGGGGCTGCCCCCCGAGTTGAAGACCTTCGTCCAGACGGCGGTCCATCCCGCGGCGCTGACCGATTGGCCACAGGGGCGACCTGATCCCGCCGAGAACCGGCCCGTGTCCAGCACCCTGCCAGTGCTCATCGCCGCCGGCGAATTCGACCCGGACACGCCCATCGCCTGGGCGCGCAGCACCTCAGCTCGGCTCCCCGGCGCGCACCTGATCGCGTTCGCCGGCATGTCCCACGTGCCCCTGTTCAGCCATCCCGAAGCGGCCCGCATCATGAAGGCCTTCCTGGCGGATCCCGCGCGTCGTCCGGAGCCGGGCACCATCGGAACCCGGCCCTCGTTCCTGCACGCGCTCCCATCGGCGAAATAAAAGCGGGGCCTAGACCCGCTGTTCTATTGGAACTCGGCGGCCTTCCTCCCCACGTTGGCCAGGGCGGTGGCGTTGGTGCCATTGATGTTCACGGTGAGGTCCGGCGTGAACCAGGACTGGTAAGTGGCCTCGTCGATGAGCAGGTTCAGGACGGGGCTGGCGGGGTGGTTCTTCACGACCTGGTTGTAGGGGTCGTCGCCGTGATCCAGGTAGAGCTTCTCGGAGGGGAAGTAGGCCAGCTCGTGGCCGCAGATCCAGACGGGCTGCACCGGCACGTTGAGCACCCGGAGCACAGCATGGAGGAAGCCCACGCTGCCGTGGCAGCCGGCGGTCCAGTGCTGCGTCCCAAGGCCAGGGTTGTTCGCATCGACGGTGCCATTCACGATCTTCGAGAGCGGCACGTGGCCCCGGTACTGCCACACGGCCTGGTGGTTACCGAAGGTGTCGGCACCATAGAAGTGCCACATGTTGCCGCGCATCCACTCCATGACCTTGCCGATGGTCTCCTGCCGCGTGGCGCCGATGAGCCCCGCCTGCTGCAGCCAGGGGTAGGTCCACATGGGCGGCGCGAAGGTCGTGTGGGGCCGCGTGTCGGCGCGCAGGGCCGGCGGATAGGCCCCCGCGTAGGTGCCCATCCAGAAGTTCCCGTTCGGCAGGTACCAGGCCATCACGCTGCTGTCGAGGAGGTAGCGCAGGGTCTCGTCCGTGTCGTCCACCAGGCTCCAGGGCAGCGGGTGGCTGAGCTCCTGGGCCAGGGCGAAGGCCACGTGGGCGACGTAGAGCTTCCACATGTGCGCGGGCGTCACCCACTGGAGGGTCGTGAGGGTGTCGATGTTGGTCTGAGGGTGCTGGTTGACGGGCTCGTCCGTGAGCCCCGCGGAATCCATGGCGACCTGGTGGGCCCCCTGGGCGAACCAGGCCTTGGCATCCAGGAAGGCCTGGTTGAGGTCGGCCTGCTGCTGGGGCGACCAGGCGGTCCAGGCCACCTTGTCCGCGTCCGCGGGGGCCTGGTAGAGGTTTCCGAGGTTTGCTGGCCGGAACTGCCAGCGGATGGCCGAGGCCACCCGCGGATGCGCCACCAGCCAGGTGGCCAGCTCGGGCCGCACCGTCACGTGGACGGTGGCGCTCGTGACGCTGCCGCCATAGGCATCGCTGACCACCGCGTGGAAGGCCGCCCCGTCATCGACCGTCGTCAGGGATGCCGAGGTGTAGGTGGGACCCGTGGCCCCGGCGATGGGAGCGCCATCCCGCCACCACTGGTATCCCAGCGTTCCCGTGCCCGTGGCGGACACCGTGAAGACGGCCGCCGCCTGGTAGTCCACGGTGGCATCGACGGGCTGGAGGCTGATACTGGGCGGGAGCGGGTTCACGGTGAGCTGGGGCGACACCGACGAGCTGCCGCCCGAGTTGGTGGCGGTGATGAGGTAGCTCGCGGTGGCGCTGAGGGTCGTGGGCGTCCCGCTGAGGGTGCCGTCCGAGGTGCTGAAGACCAGCCCCGCCGGGGCCGCGGGCGCGATCGACCAGGACACGGCGGGACCGCCGCTGTTCGTCGGCAGGAGCGTGGTGATGGCCTGGCCCGTGGTGAAGGTGTAGCTGCCGCTGCCGTAGCTGATGGCCGGAGGGACGTCCACTACGGTCAGCTGGACCTGGGCCTGGGTGGATCCGCCGGGGCCGGTGCCGGTGATCGTATAGACAGCCGCAGGCTTGAGGGCGGTCGGTGTCCCGGTGAGGACACCGCTGGCCGGATCCAGGACCAGGCCTGCCGGCAGGACGGGCGCGACGCTGAAGGTGCGGATCTCGCCACCGGACCAGGTAGGGCGGTTCGCCGGGGCCGCCTGGGCCAGGGTGTAGACCGCCGGGTTGCTGCCGTAGACCAGTGCCGATGGGGCGGGCGGCGGCGCGGAGCCGCCCCCTCCGCCGCAACCCAGGAGCGCTCCGAGGACCAGAAGGAGAGATCGCCAGCTGGGTCCAGTCCCGCGCGCTTCGATCCCCATCTCCCACCCCCTGGGTCCCTTATCGACCCGGGGTCGGGATCCGTTGATCCCCGATTCCCCTAGGCGTAGAGCCGCTGGAGTCCGGGGTCCTGGGTGAGTTCTTCGATGAGGTCGCGGACGCTCACCAGCTCGCGGAGCTTGGCGCCGTTGCTGCCCGTGAAGAAGAGGCCGCTCTCCTCGTTGCCCTGCATGGCGTCGGCCAGGCGGTCGGCGATGCAGTAGCCCACGGCCATGGCGCCCTTGCCGTGGCCGCAGGGGCTGAGGCAGTTGCTCACGCAGCGCACCAGCGGCGCGGTGCCGGCCTCGATGTTCCGCTGCAGGCTGGTGCGGACGCCCCGGGCCGGCAGGCCCACGGGGGATTTCATGAGGCCGATGTCCTCGGCCTTGGCGCGGAGGATGACCTCCTTGAAGATCGGCGAGGCATCGCACTCAAAGGTGCCGATGAAGCGGGTGCCCATCTGCACGCCATCGGCACCCAGGGCCAGGAAGCGCTGGATGTCCGCGTGATCCCAGACGCCGCCGGCCACCAGGATGGGGAACTCGCCCCACTTGTTCCGCTCCTCGATCACTTCGGGGAGGATGTTCTCCAGCGTGTGGGCCGGATCCAGGCAGCCGTCGTGGCTGAAGCCCTGGTGGCCGCCGCTTTCCGGGCCTTCCAGCACCACCGCGTCGGGCAGGCGGTTGAACTTCCGCTGCCACTGCTTGCAGATGACCTGGAGGGCGCGGCCGGAGGACACGATGGGCACCAGGGCCACATCCGCGTCGCCCACGTAGCCAGGCAGCGCCAGAGGCAGCCCAGCGCCGGACACGATCATCTGGGCGCCGCCGGCGAGGGAGGCCCGCACGGCCTCCTCGTAGCCCTCGATGGCGCAGAGGATGTTCACGCCCACGGCACCACGGCCGCCGGAGCGCTCACGGGCCGCGCGGACGATCCATTCCAGGGCCTTGGGGGGGTTCAGCGCGTCGGTGCCGTCGGGACGGCCCAGGCGCATCTTGGGGTTGGCCGAGCCGTGGTAGCCCGTGCCGATGGCGGACACCAGGCCCACGCAGCCGGCGCTGGCCACGGCGCCCGCGAGGCCTTCCCAGGAGACGCCCACGCCCATGCCGCCCTGCTGGATGGGGTAGGCCAGATCGAGGTTGCGGATCTTGAGCCGGGGCAGCGTGCAGGCCCCGCGGCGCACGAAAGCCTGGGCCATGGAATCCAGACCGGCCATGAGACGGGTCCGGAAGGCCGCCAGGGGCGAAGCATCCAGCAGACCAGGGGTCCGGGGCTGCAGCCCGATGGCGCCGTCCGCCATGGCCTGCCGCGCTTCGGCTTCGGTATCGGCCACGGCCATCACGGGCAGGCCGAGGCTGCGCAAGGAGGCCACATCGCAGGCCCGAGCCAGCAGGGCGGCGGCGCCACCGGCCTTGGCCCGGGCGCCCTCTTCGGGGTTCTGCACGGCCACTAGGCGGGGCATGTTGGTGTGGCGGAGCATGGCCAGGGATGGCGGCAGCTCGGCCGTGTGGAGCAGGAAGGCCACGCCGGCTTCGCGGGCGGCGGTCATCACGCTGTCGGCGCTGTCCCGCAGGCCCCGGAGGTCCAGGCCGATCTTGGCGCCATCGCGCATGGAGGCCTTGAGCTCCTCCAGCCGGGCGCGGAGCTTGGCGGCATCCGGAAAGGCGTCGGTGCGGGGCAGCGCCCAGCCTCCGGCACGGAGGAAGGCGGCCTGGAAGTCCAAGGAACCGGGCGCCTGCCAGCCCTGGAGGGTGGGCGAGGTGGCGGTCTTGAAGAAGGACTCGGCCATTCAAGGCTCCTGGGCGCGGATGGGTCTCCGCGCATAGACACCATTCTGAGGCCAAAACCTGTGACGGGGCTCAAGCATTTGACCCGCGGTCAAGGTGCCCAAACCCCGTCACGGAAATTCCTCAGGGCTTCACCGTGGGGGCGGCGGTTTCCACAGGATCGAGGAAGGGCATCATGCGGCGGAGTTTTCTGCCTACCTGCTCCAGGGGGTGCTCGTAATCCGCGGCCCGCTGGGCCTCGAACCACTTGCGGCCCGTCTTGTTCTCCTCGATCCAGGCCTTGGCGTAGCGGCCGTCCTGGATCTCCTTGAGGATCTCCCTCATCTCGGCCTTGGTCTGGTCGGTGACGATGCGGGGGCCGCCGGTGTAGTCACCGTACTCGGCGGTGTCGCTGATGCTGTAGCGCATGTAGCTGAGGCCGCCCCGCTGCATGAGGTCCACGATGAGCTTCAGCTCGTGGAGGCACTCGAAGTAGGCGATCTCGGGCTGGTAGCCCGCTTCCACGAGCGTTTCAAAACCCGCCTTCACCAGGGCGCTGGCGCCGCCGCAGAGCACGGCCTTCTCGCCGAACAGATCGGTCTCGGTCTCCTCCGTGAAGGTGGTCTCCAGCACGCCGGCGCGGGTGAGGCCGAGGGCCAGGGCATAGGAGAGGGCCAGGGCCAGGGCCTGACCGCTGGCATCCTGGTGGATGGCCACCAGACCTGGTGTGCCGCCGCCCTCGACGAAGACCTCGCGCACGCGGTGGCCGGGGCTCTTGGGCGCCACCAGGCTCACGTCCACGCCCTTGGGGGGCTCGATGCAACCGTAGCGGATGTTGAAGCCGTGGGCGAACATCAGCGTCTTGCCCGGGGCGAGGTTCGGGGCGATGTCCTTCTGGTAGAGCTCCCCCTGCCCCGTGTCCGGCGTGAGGATCATGATCACGTCGGCCCAGGCCGCGGCCTCGGCGGGCGTGGAGACCGTCAGTCCCTGGGCTTCCGCCTTGGCCTTGGAAGCCGAGCCGGCGTGGAGGCCCACGCGGACGTTGACGCCGCTGTCGCGGAGGTTGAGGGCGTGGGCGTGGCCCTGGGAGCCATAGCCGATGATGGCCACCTTGCGGGCGCGGATGAGGTCGAGGTCGGCTTCGTAGTGGATGACGGCCATGGTGGGCTCCTGTGGGGTTGTGTCGCAGGGAAGGAAGAGATCAGACGGACATGGCTTCGGGACCCGTGCCCGTGCGGAGGGGCACGGGGGCCCTGGAGGGCGTGGGGGTGCGGGTGCCGCGGGCCATGGCCACGGCACCGGTGCGGCCCAGTTCGAGGATCCCGAAGGGGCGCATGGAATCGACCAGGGCATCGATCTTGGCGAGGCTGCCGGTGCACTCGATGACCAGGCTGTCGTCGGCGATGTCCACCACGTTGGCGCGGAAGACCTGGGCCAGCTGCAGCACCTCCGAGCGCACCTCGGGAGTCGCGGCCACCCGTACCAGGACCAGGTCGCGGACAACCATGGGCCGGTCGCCCAGCTGCTCCACGGCCAGCACGTTCACGAGCTTGCGCAGGTGCTCCACGGCCTGGCGCACGGTCGGCGCCTCCGCGTCCACCACGATGGTCATGCGGGACAGGCCGGCCCGCTCCGTGGGGCCCACCGTGAGCGAGTGGATGTTGAAGCCGCGGCGGCGGATCAGCGAGGCCACGCGGGTGAGGACGCCAGGTTCGTCGTCGGTGTAGACCACGAGTACGTGGGGCATGTGACCTCCTTTCATACGGGATCCGAACCGGTTTCGGCCAGAGCACTGGGTCGGCGGATCATCTCGTGGAGCGCCGCGCCGGCGGGCACCATGGGATAGACGCTGTCCTCCTGCTCGACCTTGAACTCGATGAGGGCCGCGCCCTGGGCCTCCCGGGCCCGGGCCACGGCCGCGGCCACCTCGCCGCGGGTCTCCACTCGCTGGCCGGGGATGCCGAAGGCCTCCGCCAGTTTCACGAAGTCCGGCGACAGGATGGGCGTGGCGGCATAGCGGCCCTCGTAGAACATGGCCTGCCACTGGCGGACCATGCCGAGGTAGCCGTTGTTGATGATGGCGATGTTCACCTTCACCCCTTCCTGCACGGCGGTCATCAGCTCGGCGAAGGTCATCTGGAAGCCACCATCGCCCGCCACCACCCAGACCTCAGCCTCCGGCCGGGCGATCTTCGCGCCGATGGCCGCGGGCAGGGCGAAGCCCATGGTGCCGGCGCCGCCGCTGGTGATGAGGCTGCGCTCTCCGTCGTGCTTGTAGTACTGGGCCTCCCACATCTGGTGCTGGCCCACGTCCGTCACCACCACGGCTTCGCCCTTGGTGAGGCGCCACAAATCATGCATGACGTGCGCCGCGTAGAGGTGGCCGTCGTCCGGCAGGTTCTTGATGTCGCGCACGGCGGAATCGCCGCGCCACTCGCGGATGGTGTCCAGCCAGGCGGAGCGGTCCGCCACGGGTACCTCGGGCAGCAGGGCCCGCAGCACGGCGCCCAGGTCGGCCGCGATGGCCACGTCCACGGGCACGTTCTTGTTCAGCTCGCTGGCGTCGATGTCGATGTGGATCTTCCTCGCGTGGGGTGCGTACTCCTTGAGCTTGCCGGTCACGCGGTCGTCGAAGCGCATGCCGAAGGCCAGCAGGAGGTCCGCCTCCTGGATGGCCCGGTTCACCCAGGCCTCGCCGTGCATGCCCATCATGCCGAGGCTCAGCGGGTGCGTGGCGGGCACGGCGCCCAGGCCCAGCAGGGTCAGGGCGAAGGGGATGTCGGCGCGCTCGGCGAGGGCGATGACCTCGGCCCGGGCGCCGGACAGCTGGATGCCGTGGCCGGCGAGGATGACGGGCCGCTTGGCCTGGCGGATGAGCTCCAGGGCCTGGGCCAGGTCGGCCGGCCTCGGCGTGGGCGGGATGTGGCGCAGGTGGCGCTGGGGCACGGCGGCGTCCCAATCCAGGCTGGCGCGGGACTGCTGGGCGTCCTTCGTGATGTCCACCAGCACGGGGCCGGGGCGCCCGCTGCGGGCCACGGCGAAGGCCTCACGGATGGCGGGGACGATGTCCTCGGCCCGGGTCACCAGGTAGTTGTGCTTGGTGACGGGGATGGTGATGCCCGTGATGTCCACTTCCTGGAAGGCGTCCGTGCCCAGCAGTGCCGAGCCCACCTGCCCGGTGATGGCCACCAGCGGCGTGGAGTCCAGCATGGCCGTGGCCAGGCCCGTCACCAGGTTCGTGGCGCCGGGGCCCGAGGTGGCCACCACCACGCCCACGCGCCCGCTGGCCCGGGCGTAGCCGTCCGCCATGTGCACGGCGCTCTGCTCGTGGCGCACCAGCACGTGCCGGACGGTGTACTCAGTCATGGCGTCGTAGGTGGGCAGGATGGCCCCGCCGGGATAGCCGAAGACCGTGTCCACGCCCTCGCGGATGAGGCTCTCCCAGATGAGCTGGGCGCCGGTGAAGGATCCTGGTTCGGACATGCGCGCCTCCTTCACTGGGCGACCGTGATGGCGCCTTCGGAGGCGCTGGCCACGGTGGCGGCGTACTTGGCGAAGACGCCGGTGCGGTAGCGCGGGGCCGGGGCCTTCCACTCGGCCCGGCGCCGGGCCAGCTCGTCGTCGGGGATCTTCAGATCCAGGCGCCGCGTGGGCACGTCGAAGACCACCGTGTCCCCCTCGCGCACCAGGGCGATGGGGCCGCCCACGGCGGCCTCGGGCGCCACGTGGCCCGCCATGAGGCCGCGGGTGGCGCCGGAGAAGCGGCCGTCCGTGAGCAGGGCCACGGTCTCGCCCAGGCCCGCGCCCATGAGGGCCGCGGTGACGCCCAGCATCTCGCGCATGCCAGGCCCGCCGCGGGGGCCCTCGTAGCGGATGACCAGCACGTCGCCATGGTCGATGCGCCCTTCCTGGACAGCGGCGAAGGCCTCGTCCTCAGTCTCGAAGACCCGCGCCGGGCCCGTGTGGTGCAGCCGCTCATGGCCGGCCACCTTGATGACGCAGCCCTCCGGAGCCAGGCTGCCCTTGAGGATGACGAGGCCACCGCTGGCCTTGATGGGGTTCGCGAAAGGACGCACCACCTGCTGGCCCGGGGTTTCCTGGGCCGAGGCGAGCTCTTCGGCCACGGTGCGCCCGGTGACGGTGAGGGCAGCCCCGTGGAGCTTGCCGCCCTCCAGCAGGCGCTGGGCCACCAGGCGGATGCCGCCGGCCGCGTGCAGGTCGGGCGCCGTGAAGCGGCCGCCGGGCTTGAGGTCCGCCAACAGCGGCGTGCGGGCGCTGACCTGGTCGAAGTCGTCGATGCTGAGGGGCACGCCGGCCTCCCGGGCCAGGGCCAGGTAGTGCAGCACCGCGTTGGTGGAACCGCCCGTGGCGGCCACGGCGGCGATGGCGTTCTCGAAGGCCTGGCGGGTGAGGATGGCGCTGGGCCGCAGGTCGCTGCGGAGCAGGTCCATGATGATGCGGCCACAGGTCTCGGCCGCGTCGCCCTTGCGGGGGTCCTCCGCCGGGATGCCGTTGAGGCCCATGGGGCTGAGGCCGATGAGCTCCAGGCTGGCCGCCATGGTGTTGGCCGTGAACTGGCCGCCGCAGGCACCGGCGCCGGGACAGGCGGCGTCCTCCACCTTCTTCAGGCCCGCATCGTCGAGCTTGCCCGAGCTGTGGGCGCCTACCGCCTCGAAGACGTCCTGCACGGTGAGGTCCCTGCCATCGCACTCGCCCGGCGCCGTGGATCCCCCGTAGAGGATCAGGCCCGGAATATCGAGACGAGCCAGCGCCATGGCCACGCCGGGGTTGGTCTTGTCGCAGCCCGAGAGGCAGACCAGGCCGTCGAAGGCGTTGCCGCGGGCCACCAGCTCGATGGAATCCGCGATGACCTCGCGGCTCACCAGGGAGGCCTTCATGCCCTCGGTGCCCATGGTGATGCCGTCGCTGATGGAGACCGTGCAGAACTCCATGGGGGTGCCACCGGCGGCGCGGACGCCCGCCTTCACGCGCTCGGCCAGCTCGCGCAGGTGGTAGTTGCAGGGGCCGATTTCGGTCCAGGTGTTCGCGATGCCGATGATGGGCTTGGCCAGATCCTCGTCCGTGAAGCCGATGGCCTTCAGCATGGCCCGGGCGGGGGCGCGGTGGGCGCCCTGGGTGATGACCCGGCTGTGGCGGTTCAGAGGCTGGTCACTGGCGGTCATGGTGGTCCTCGTGGTTCAGAAAGTCAGCGGCCCCGCTGGTAGGTGCGGGGCCGTCGTCGAAGTGGTTTCGATCGGGTGGCCCCTAGTCCGTCAGCCGCAGCACGATGCCCAGCCCGACGGGTCGAATCAGGGAAAGTCCCTCCGTCGAGGCGGACGCAACGGGTGACGGGGTGTTGGCGGGGAGCTGGATCATCAAGGGTCCTCGGTCAGGTCAGAGCTTCGAGTGATGGCCTTCGGGGGATCCGCAGAAGGAGTAGGCGGAATCCACCAGCCGGGGCGTGTTCGCCCGCGGCGGCCGGATGGCCTCGCGGATGCGGGCGCCCATGAAGCGGGTGCCGTGGATGTACTTCGCCCCGCCCCGGAGGTCGCCGGTGCCGTGCCCGGACTTGACCACGCGGTGCACAGCCTGTTCCAGGGCCAGGGCCTCGTCCTTGAGGCCGAGGGCGTGGCGGAGCAGCATGGCCGCCGAGAGGATGGTGCCGATGGGGTTGGCCACGTCCTGGCCGGCGATGTCCGGTGCGGAGCCGTGGATGGGTTCGTAGAGGCCCACGGAGCCGCCCAGGCTCGCAGAGGGGAGCATGCCCAGGGAACCGGCCAGCACGGCCGCCTCGTCGCTGAGGATGTCGCCGAACAGGTTCTCGGTGAGCACCACGTCGAAGTCCCGGGGCCGGGTGATCAGGGCCATGGCGAAGCTGTCCACATAGTGGTGCTGCACCTTCACCTCCGGGTAGCTGGGGGCGAGATCGTTCACCACCTGGCGCCAGAGGCGGGAGGTCTCCAGCACGTTGGCCTTGTCCACGGACACCAGGTTCCGGCGCCGGGAGCCGGCCAGCTCGAAGGCCACCCTGGCTACGCGCTCAATCTCGACGCGGGTGTAGGGCAGCGTGTTGACCGCGGCCTCGTCGGAATAGGACCGGGGCTCACCGAAGTAGAGCCCGCCGCTGAGCTCGCGCACGAACATCAGGTCGGTCCCGCGCACGACCTCGGGCTTCAGGGGGGAGGCGTCCTCCAGGGCGGGATGGACGGTCACGGGCCGGAGGTTCGCGAAGAGGCCCAGGCCCTTGCGCAGCCGCAGCAGCCCCGACTCCGGGCGCTGATCGCGGGCGTGGCCATCCCAGGCGGGTCCGCCCACGGCACCGAGCAGCACGGCATCGGCGCAGCGGCAGAGCTCCAGGGTCGCGTCCGGCAGGGGATCGCCGGTGGCGTCCACAGCGGCCCCGCCGATGAGCGCCTCCTGGAAGGCGAACTGGTGACCGAAGCGCTCGGCCACGCTGGCGAGGCAGGCCACGGCCTCCGCCGTGACCTCGGGCCCCACGCCGTCGCCGGGGAGGACGGTGATGCGGGCTTCCATGCTCACACCCCCCAGCCGTAGGCATCCGCCCCGTCGAGCAGGTCCGGTGCCGGGGCCGCCGCGGCCAGCGCCGCCTCGGCCGCGCGTTCCGGGCTATCGGGCTGGGGTGCGGGCCTGGGATCCGTCATGCATCACCTCGTTTCAGCCGCCGCCGGCGCAGCCGCGCGGCGGGCGAAGAGAACCTTGTTCGTGGCGTTGAGGTAGGCCCGGACGCTGGCCTCGACGATGTCGGTGCTGGCCCCCTTCCCGCCCTGGGTCACACCCTCGAACTCCACCTGGACGAACACCTCGCCCACCGCATCGGCACCGCCGGTGATGGCGTGGATGCGGAAATCCAGCAGCCTCCCCTTGAGCCCCGTGAGCTTGTCCACGGCCGCGAACACCGCGTTGACGGGACCATCGCCCATGGCGGTCTCGGTGGCCTCGCCCTCATCGGAAAGGAGGGTGACCAGGGCCGTGGCGAACATGGAGGTGCCGGCCGTGGCCTGGAGGGCGCGGAGCTTGAAGGTCTCGGGAATGTGCGTGAGGCCGTCACGGACGATGGCCAGCAGGTCCTCGTCGAAGATCTCCTTCTTCTGGTCGCTGAGCTTCGTGAACAGCTTGTAGGCCTTGTCCAGCTCGGTGCGGCCGAGCGGATAGCCCAGCTCCTCGAAGCGCTTGGCAAGCGCGTGCCGGCCCGAGTGCTTGCCCAGCACCAGGTTGGTCTGGCGCACGCCCACCGATTCCGGCGTCATGATCTCGTAGGTGGAGCGGTGGCTCAGCATGCCGTGCTGGTGGATGCCGCTCTCGTGGGCGAAGGCGTTGCGGCCCACGATGGCCTTGTTGGGCTGGACCTCGTTGCCCGTGATGTTGGCCAGGGTCTGGCTGGTGCGGTAGATGGCCTCCTGGTTCACGCCGGTGGTGAAGGGCATGGCGTCCCGCCGCACCGACAGGGCCATGACCACTTCCTCCAGCGCCGCGTTGCCGGCCCGCTCGCCGATGCCGTTCACCGTGCATTCCACCTGCCGGGCGCCAGCCGAGATGGCGGCGAGGGAGTTGGCCACCGCCAACCCCAGGTCGTTGTGGCAGTGGACGCTGATGGTGACGCCGTCGATGCCGGGGACCTTCGCCTTCAGGTGGCCGATGAGGCGACCGTACTCGTCGGGCACGGTGTAGCCCACGGTATCAGGCACGTTGAGCACGGTGGCCCCGGCCTCGATGGCCACGGTGAATACCTCCACGAGGTAGTCCCAGTCGCTGCGGGTGGCGTCCTCGGCGGAGAACTCCACGTCGGGGCAGTGGCCCTTGGCGCGGGACACCCCTTCGCGGATCATCACCAGCGCCTCGGCCCGCGATTTCTGCAGTTTGTATTCCAGGTGGATGTCGGAGGTCGCGAGGAAAGTGTGGATGCGGGGATGGGCCGCTTCCTGGAGTGCCTCCCAGGCGCGATCGATGTCCTTCGGAATGGCGCGGCACAGGGCGGCGATGACGGGCTTCCGGCACTCGCGGGCGATGGCCTGCACGGACGCGAAGTCGTCCTCCGAGGCCACGGGGAATCCCGCCTCGATGACGTCCACCCCCAGGGCCTCCAGCTGGCGGGCCATCTGCAGCTTCTCGTCCAGATTCATGCTGCAGCCCGGGGACTGCTCGCCGTCGCGAAGGGTGGTGTCGAAGATGGTGATCCGCTCGGTGCCCATGGGTCGAGATGCTCCTTCACCCGGCCGGAGCCGGAGGGATCACCAAACGATGGCGCGTTCCAACTCATAAATGTATTTAATTTTTTTTATGATTCCATAAGTTATTCTTGGAAACCTACACTTCACACGGGAGTGGTCATGGACCTCGGGCAGCTGGAAACCTTCCTGGTGGTGGCGCGGGAGAAGAGCTTCTCGCGGGCCGCGGAGCGCCTGTACCGCACGCAGCCCGCCGTGAGCCTGGCCCTCAAGCGCCTGGAGGAGGAACTGGGCGAGACCCTGCTGGACCGCACCACCAAGGGCGGCACCCTCACGGACGCCGGGGCGACGCTGCTGCCCCTGGCCCAGCGCATGCTCGACCTGCGCAAGCAGATCATCGACACCTTCGGCTCGCTCAAAGGGCTCCAGCAGGGGCGGCTGAACATCGGCGCCAACGAGAGCGTGTCGGAGTTCCTGCTGCCGGGCGTCCTGCTGGCCTACCAGCAGGCCCATCCGGCCATCCGCATCCAGGCCTACCGCCAGAGCTCCGAGCGCATCCCCGCCGAGGTGCTCGAGCGCCGGCTGGACGTGGGCTTCGTCTCCTACGACCCCATGCATCCCGAACTCCAGAGCGAGGTCATCCTCCGCGATCACATGGTGCTCGTGGTGCCCCCGGGGCACAAGCTGGCCCGCAAGAAGGAGATCAACCTGGAGGCGCTGGGCCGCGAGACCTTCGTGGCCCACAACGCCATCACGCCCACCCGCAACGCCATCATCGACCTCTTCGCCCGCCTCGGCACGCCGCTGCGCATCACCATGGAGCTGGGCTCGCTGGCCACCATCCAGGAGTTCGTGGCCCTCGGCGCCGGACTGGCCATCCTGCCGAGGATGACCGTGCTGGAGGGCATCCGGCAGGGCCGCCTGGTGGAGGTCGCCGTCAAGGAGCTCCAGGTCGAGAAGCTCATCCGCATCGTCACCCGCCGGGAGGAGGCCCTGTCCCACGCGGCCAAGGCCTTCCTGCAGCTGATCCGGGCCACCGACTTCACCCGCACGGCCCCGCAAGCCAGGAGGAAGCAGCCATGAGTCCCCGCACCCTCTACGACAAGATCTGGGACGAACACCTGGTGGCCGTACGCTCGGATGGCACCAGCCTCCTCTACATCGACCGGCATCTGGTCCACGAGGTCACCAGCCCCCAGGCCTTCGAGGGCCTGCGGGAGGCCGGGCGCCCCCTCCGCCGGCCCAATGCAATCCTTTCGGTGGCGGACCACAACGTCCCCACCATCGACCGCGAGCAGGGCATCGCCGACGAGACCTGCCGCCTGCAGGTGGAGGCCCTGGAAGCCAACGTGAAGGCCTACGGCGTGCCCTACCTGCCCCTGCTCGACGACCGCCAGGGCATCGTCCACGTGGTGGGTCCGGAACAGGGCTTCACCCTGCCCGGCACCACCATCGTCTGCGGCGACAGCCATACCAGCACCCACGGCGCCTTCGGGGCCCTGGCCTTCGGCATCGGCACCAGCGAGGTCGAGCACGTGATGGCCACCCAGACGCTGCCGCAGCGCAAATCGAAGAACCTGCGCGTCCGTTTCGAGGGCACCCTGCCCCCGGGCCTCGGCGCCAAGGATCTGGCCCTCGCCCTCATCGGGAAGATCGGCACCGCCGGCGGCACCGGCCACGTCATGGAGTTCACGGGCGCCGCGGTCCGCGCGCTGTCCATGGAAGGCCGCATGACCCTCTGCAACATGAGCATCGAGGGCGGCGCGCGCTCGGGCCTCGTGGCGCCGGACGAGACCACCTTCGCCTACCTCAAAGGGCGCTCCATGGCCCCCCAGGGTGCCCTCTGGGACCAGGCCCTCGCCCACTGGCGCACGCTGGTGTCGGATGAGGGCGCGGCCTTCGACACCGACGTGGTCCTCGACGTCTCGACCCTGGCCCCGCAGGTGACCTGGGGCACCAGCCCCCAGTGGGTGACAGACATCGCCGGACGCGTGCCGGATCCCGGCCAGGCCGCCACGGAAGACGACCGGCAGGCCATGCTCCGGGCCCTCGAATACATGGATCTGCGGCCTGGCACGCCCATCGCGGACATCGCCCTGCAGGCGGTGTTCATCGGCTCCTGCACCAATGGCCGCATCGAGGATCTGCGGGAAGCCGCCGCCGTGGCCCGGGGCCGCAAGGTCGCCTCCGGCATCCGCGCCCTGGTGGTGCCGGGTTCGGGCCTCGTGAAGCGGCAGGCCGAGGCCGAGGGACTGGACCGCATCTTCCTGGAGGCCGGCTTCGAGTGGCGCCAGCCTGGGTGCAGCATGTGCCTGGGCATGAACGACGACCGGCTCGCCGAGGGCGTCCGCTGCGCCAGCACCAGCAACCGCAACTTCGAAGGCCGCCAGGGGCGCGGCAGCCGCACCCACCTGGTGAGCCCCGGCATGGCCGCCGCCGCTGCCGTGACGGGCCACTTCACCGATGTCCGCCGCCTGATGGGAGCCTGAGATGGAACCCTTTACCGTCCACACCGGCATCGCCGCCCCGCTTCTCCGCGCCAACATCGACACCGACCTCATCATCCCGAAGCAGTTCCTGAAGACGCTGGTCCGCTCGGGCCTGGGGCGGAACCTCTTCCATGAGATCCGCTACGACTCGGATGGCCGGGAGCGGGCGGAGTTCGTCCTCAACCAGGACCGCTTCCGCCAGGCCTCCATCCTGCTCGCTGGACCGAACTTCGGCTGCGGCTCCAGCCGCGAGCACGCGCCCTGGGCCCTGAAGGATTTCGGCATCCGCGCCGTCCTCGCGCCCAGCTTCGCCGACATCTTCTACACCAACTGCTTCGCCAACGGACTGCTGCCGGTGCAGCTGCCCATGGAGGCCATCGAGGCCCTCGGGGCCGTGGCGGCACCGCTCACCGTGGACCTCCCGGCCCAGCAGGTGCGCGGCGGCGGCCTCAGCTTCGCCTTCGACCTCGAGCCCGCCCGCAAGGCCGTGCTGCTGGAGGGCCTCGACGAGATCAAGCGCACCGAGGCGAACCTGCCGGACATCGCCAAGTACGAGGCCCGCCGACGGTCGGAAGCGCCCTGGCTGGAGATCCGCACCTCCTGATCGCCGAGCCGCGCGCTACCCTGGGATTTCAGCCCCAGGATCACCCCCATGAAATCCATGACCGCCTTTGCCGAGATCGTCCGCCCCCTGGAGGCCGGCCAGCTGCGGCTCACCCTGCGGAGCGTCAACTCGAAGGCCCTGGACCTGAGCCTCCGCTTGCCCCCGGCGCTCTTCCCCCTGGAGGCGGGCATCCGCGCCCAGGTGCGCACGGCCGCCAGCCGCGGCAAGCTCGACCTCAGCATCGAGGTGCAGGACGAGCCCTCCCTGGAGCCCCGGATGAACCGCGCCCTGCTCCGGGCCGTGGCCAAGGGCTGGCAGGAGGACGCGGAGTGGCTGCAGCTCCCGCCCCTCACGGCCGAGGCCTTCTTCCGGCTGCCGGGGGCCTTCCAGGCGCCGGCCTCGGACCTGGGCGAGCGCCTGGAGGCCCCCGTCCGGGAGGCCGTGACGGCCCTCCTGGAGGCCTGGAACGCCGGGCGGGCCCGGGAGGCGGAGCGCCTCCGCCCCTTCTTCGAAGACGGCCTGAGGCGCCTGAAGGCGCTGCGGGAAAAACTCAAGGCCGAGGCCGAAACGCAGGCGGTGGAGCTACCAGGCCTCTACCGCCAGCGCATCGAGCAGATCCTGGAGGACGCCCGCCTGGCGGGCCAGCTCCCGGCCGAGCGACTGCTGGCGGAGGCCGGCGTCTTGGCCGAGCGGCAGGATGTGCGGGAGGAGCTCATCCGACTGGCGGCCCACCTCGACGACTTCGCTGAGCGCATGGACAGGGGCCGTCTGGAAGGCAAGGCCATCGATGTCTGGTGCCAGGAGGTGCTGCGGGAGCTCAACACCACCGGCAGCAAGTGCAAGCGCATCGACATGACCCGCGCGGTCATGGAGGCCAAGGGCGTGCTGGACCAGATCCGGGAGCAGTCCGCGAACCTCGAGTGACGGGGCCCGGCTTTCACCGAACTTAACTCCAGGTATATTCCCACCGATCAGGGGGGGGCAATCCGTCGAGGGTTCCAGCGGAATCAGGCCTCTTCCGGCCCGAGTCCCTCTCTGCGGTCCGGCCGGACGGACTGCTCCCCTCGCAGCGGGGAGGGCGATCATGGCATTGAACCTGCGGAACCTGAAGCTGATGACCCGGCTCTCCCTCACGGTGGCCGCGGCGTTCCTCGTCATGCTCGCCATCGTCTACCAGTCGATCACCACGATGCATCAGCAGCTCTACGAGGATCGTCAGCTCAAGACCAGGCACCTCGTGGAGACCGCCCATGGCGTCCTCGCCGGCTTCCAGGACATGCAGCGGACCGGCACCCTGACCGAGGAGGAGGCGAAGCGGCAGGCCATCCAGGCCGTCAAGCGGCTCCGGTACGAGGAGAAGGAGTATTTCTGGATCCAGGACCTGGGAAAGCCCGTCCCGCGCATGGTGATGCACGCCACGGTGCCCGCCCTGGACGGGAAGGTGCTGGACGAGCCGCGCTTCAACAAGGCCACCTCCATGAGCGAGGGGCTCCACGGCAAACCCGTGCCGCTCGACAACCGGAACCTGTTCGTGGCCTTCAACGACGTGGTCGAGCGGACGGGCCACGGCTTCGTCGAGTACCAGTGGCCGAAACCCATCGCCGGGGGCGGCACGACCAAGGAACTCTTCATGAAGCTGTCCTATGTGAAGAAGTTCGAGCCCTGGGGGTGGGTGATCGGCTCCGGCATCTACATCGACGACGTGGATGCCCTCTTCCGCCAGCATGCCAAGCGCACGGGGACCCTGGCCATCCTCGGGACCCTGGGCCTCCTGGCCATCTCCCTGTTCGTGCGGCGCAGCATCTTCCGGGACTTCGGCTGCGAGCCCCAGGCCGCGGAGGGCTTCACCTCCCGCATCGCGCAGGGGGACCTCACCGGGGAGATCCCGCTCAGGGAGGGCGACGAGAGCAGCATCCTCTTCGTGCTCAGCCGCATGCAGGGCAACCTTCGCGAGATGCTCGGCGGCGTGTCCCAGAACGCCTTCAAGATCCAGCGGAACCTCGAGAGCCTGTCCTCCCAGTCCAATGAGATCAACCTGGCCACCCAGCTCCAGGCGGGCGTGATCGAACAGACCCGCTCCGCCATCACGGAGGTCTCCGCCACCGTGGCGGTCGTGAACCAGCTGGCCCAGGAGACGGTGGACCGCTCCCAGGGGGTGGTGAACCGGGCCCAGGAGGGCGCCAAGGTCGCCGGCGAAGTCACGGTCGGGATGCGGGCCATCTCGGACACCATCTCGGCCTCTTCGGCCCAGGTCACCCGGCTGGTCGAGCGGACCCGCGAGATCGAATCCATGGCCACCGTCATCAAGGACATCGCCGATCAGACCAACCTCCTGGCCCTCAACGCAGCCATCGAGGCGGCCCATGCCGGCCACCTCGGCAAGGGCTTCGCCGTGGTCGCGGACGAGGTGAGGAAGCTTTCCGAACGCACGGGCCGCGCCACCGGCGAGATCAGCCAGACCCTCCAGGCCATCCAGGCCGATACCGAGAAGCTCGTCCAGGGCATGGAAACCGCCACGCCCCTGATCGAGTCGGGCGTGCTGCGGGCGGGGGACGCCGCCGACTCCCTGCGCGCCATCGAGCGGGAGGCCGAGGCGACCCTCGGGAAGATGGGCGACCTGGCCCAGGCGACCGGAACCCAGTCCCGGCGCATCGAGGAGATCGTGGGCAATGTCCGGGACGTGATGGCGGCCTCCTCGAAGACCGAGGCGGTGATCGACCACTCCCTGGCCACGGCTTCCGAACTGGGCGTCGCCGCCAACGACCTGTTCGGCATGGTCAAGCGGTTCCAGATCGGGGACCTCCAGACGGCGGACGGCCCTTCCAGCCATGCCGGATCGGCCGTCCGGCCCCTCATGGAGTGGACCCCGGCCCTTCAGGTCGGGCATTCGGAGATCGACCGCCAGCACCAGAAGCTCATTGACCTCGCCAACCGGCTCAACGCAGCCATGCAGGCGGGCCATGGGCGGGCCATCTCCGGGGAGATCCTCCAGGAGCTGGTCGACTACACCGTGTCCCACTTCGGCTTCGAAGAGGGGCTCATGCATACGCACGCCTACTCCGACCGGGAGGCGCACCTAGAGGAGCACCGCAAGCTCATCCAGAGCGTCACGGAGTTCAAGCGGCAGTTCGACGCGGGCCAGGCCTCCGTCTCCATCGAGCTCATGGGCTTCATCCGCGACTGGCTGGTGAACCACATCCTGAAGGTGGACAAGGCCCTGGCCCGGGAGCTTGCCTCGCGCGGACTGGCCTGAGCCGTTCCTTCCCGGCTCACATCCCCAGGGAGTCGTAGGGCAGGTCCATGCCCCCCTTCCACACGCCGAAGAGCCGGGTGCGGGTCCAGTCCTCCTGGTCCGGCCGCAGCCGGCGCAGGCGCCGGGACAGGAACCAGACGCTGCCGTCCTTCATGCGCAGCTCATCGTAGGGCGCCAGCCGCACCCGGGCCATGTCCTCCGGCGTCACCTGACCCGGGAACACGGCCCAAGCCCAGCGGGCCGAGACCAGCCCGTCGGCCCAGGCCCGGCTTTCGAGAAGCGCAGGATCGGTCCGTACTTCCACGGCTGCGAAGCCTGCCCTGCCCGGAGTGAAGCCTTCGAAGCGCGTCAGCACACCCCCCTGACGGATGAAGGGGCCACTGCCTGCCACCGGCCACTGGGCCAGCAGGCCGGGCATGCCCTGGGGGCGCACCTTGAATCGGAGGTCCAGAGTCATGGCGTCCACCACCTGGCATTCACCCCCGAGGGGCAGCACCCTTGGGCCCAGGGACGCGGCGAGTCTGGCGGCATTGAGCTGCGATCCGTCCTGCAGGCGCCAGCCCTGGATCACGGTGAGGCGCCAGCGCCGGCCATGGCGGGAAACCTCCAGAGCCGTGACGAGCTGGCCGGAGAAGATGCCGACCGGCTGTTCTTCAAGAACGGTCAGGGCCGCCTGGCCGGTGAGAAAGGCCTCGGTCTTGGGCCCTGGAAGCATCAGGGCTTCGATCCGGGCCTGGTCCTCTCCATACTCGGGTTTCCCTGGCACGAAGCGCATGAGCCGCTCAGCCAGGGGCACCGGCACCAGCCCATCCTGGAAGAAGAAGTAGCCTCCGACGCCAAGGGCCGTGGCCAGGAGGACGGCAAGGGCGACCAGGGTCTTCTTCATGCTCAGACTCCGCGGAGGGCCGGCACCAGGGGCTCGATGCGGCGGAGGGCCTCCTCGATGTCGGCCATGGCGAGGTCACGGTGCGGGATGAACCGGACGGCCGACCCCACCGGCAGGGCGCGGACGCCCACGGATTCCAGGGCAGCCAGAGTGGCCGCCGCATCGGGCACGGGCACCAGCAGGATGTTGGTCTCGGGCACGGGGGCGGCGAGGCCGAAGCCGCGCAGGCCATCCGCCAGGCGCCGGGTCTTGGCGTGGTCCTCCGCGATTCGGGGCAGGTAGTCCAGGGCCACCAGGCCCGCGGCACCCACCACGCCGCCCTGGCGCACGCCGCCCCCCAACATCTTGCGCAGGCGCCGGGCTTCAGCGATGTGGGCCTTCGAGCCGCCCAGCAGGGAGCCCATGGGCGCACCCAGGCCCTTGCTGAGGCAGACCTGCACGGTGTCCACGCCCTCGGTCAGGGCCGAGGGGGCGAGCCCCAGGGCCGCTGCGGCATGCCAAAGCCGCGCGCCGTCCAGGTGCACCGCGAGCTTCGCGGCCTTCGCCGCAGCCATCAGGCCGCGGTGCTCGACCAGGGGCGTGGCCGTGCCACCGGCGAAGTTGTGGGTGTTCTCCAGGCACAGCAGCGTGGTGCGCAAGGTGTAGTAGGGGCCGGGCGATCCGGCCGCACGCGTCACCTGGGCGGGGGTGGGGCGCCCTGGGCCACCCTCCCAGGCCAGGGCCTCGGGCATGCCACCGGCCAGCCAGGCTCCCGTGCCCAGCTCCGAACCCAGCACATGGGCCTGGGCGGGGGCCAGGAACCGATCGCCGCGCTTGAGGTGCAGCATCAGCGCGATGAGGTTGCCCATGCAGCCGGAGGGCACCCACAGGGCCGCCTCCATGCCCAGCAGCTCCGCCACGCGGTCCTCGAGCCGGGCGAGGGAGGGATCGCGCTCCAGCACGTCGTCGCCCACCTCAGCGGAGGCCATGGCCGCGCGCATCTCAGGGGAGGGCTGGGTGACAGTGTCGGAGCGGAGGTCGATGGGGCGCATGAAGAGATTCAATCACGCATGGCACACTAAGTGTTCAAGGGAGCCCGAATGAATCTGCTGCACGCCATCCTCCTGGGCCTGATCCAGGGCTTGACGGAATTCCTGCCGGTCTCGTCCACGGCGCACCTCACGCTGGCGGAGCACCTGATGTTCGGGGGCCGTCCCATGCCCCTGGCCTTCGACGTGCTGCTGCACGTGGGCACCCTGGTGGCCCTGATGGTCTATTTCCGGCGCGAGCTGGTACAGGTGGTCATGGGCTGCCTCGGCATGGACAAGGAGGGACGGAGGCTGGCCCTCTGGCTGCTCCTGGCCATGATCCCCACGGCCATCTTCGGGCTGGCCACCAGGGGCGTGAAGGAGGCGGCCAAGGAGCACCTGTGGGTCTATGGCATCGGCCTGCTCGTGACCTCCCTGCTGCTGTTCCTGGCCAACCGCCTCAGCCGCGAGCGGGTGAACCAGCATGAGCAGGATCTGGCGGGCCGGGATCTCCAGGACCTGCGGGCCATGGATGCCCTGGCGGTGGGTGCCATCCAGGGCATCGGCGGCGGCTTCGGGCTGTCGCGCTCAGGCTCCACCATTTCCGTGGGCGTGTTCCGCGGCCTGAAGCTGCCGGCCTCGGCGCGGTTCAGCTTCCTCCTGGGCATGCCCACCATCGCCGCCGCCGCCGTGGTGGAGTTGCGGGGACTCCTGAAGCCCCTCCTGAAGCATCAGCCCCTGCCGCCGGACATGGCCTTCCCGCCCGGCTCGCTGTCCCCGATGGTGCTCTGCGCCGTGGGCGTGCTGGCGGCCGCCGTCTCCGGCTACTTCGCCATCGGCCTGCTTGACCGCTTCACCCGCAAGCCCCGGCTCAACGGCTTCGCCCTCTACTGCGTGGCCATGGGCCTGGTGCTGCTGGCGCTGGGGACGACGGGCGTCCTCGGCCACCGCTGAAGCCTTGAGGGGTTCCGTTCACCGGTTCCCCGGCCCCGTTCACCGATGGGTCGAACGGCCCCCGGGGGCGCCCCCTAGACTGGGGCCTTCCATGCGGAGGCCCTGGTGATCCAACTGAACGAGGTCCACAAATCCTTCACCGTGAAGGACCGCAAGACGCGAACGACCAAGCGCATCGACGCCGTGCGGGGCATCTCCCTCACGGTGAAGCCGGGCGAGATCTACGGGCTGCTGGGTCCCAACGGCGCCGGCAAGTCCACGACGCTGCGGATGATCGCCGGGCTGATGGACCCGGACGTCGGGACCATCGACGTCTGCGGGTTCGACACGCGGCAGAAGCCGGAATCCGTGCGGGGCTGCCTGGGCTACCTGAGCACGGACATGGGGGTCTACACCCGCTTCACGCCCCGCGAGCTCCTGCGGCTCTTCGGAGAGTTCCAGGACGTGGATCCGGGCACCGCCGAGCGCCGGGGCCTGCACCTGCTGGAGAAGCTCCAGCTGGCGGACTTCGCCGACGTGAAGATGGAGGGCTTCTCCTCGGGCCAGAAGCAGAAGGTGAGCATCGCCCGGGCCCTGCTGCACGATCCGAAGGTGGTGATCTTCGACGAACCCACCACGGGCCTCGACGTGCTCACGGCCAAGACCGTGCTCGACCTGCTGCGCATCATGCGCGAGGAGGGCCGCACCGTCATCGTGTCGACCCACGTCATGCCCATGGTCGAGGACATCTGCGACCGCGTGGGCATCATCTTCGACGGCAAGCTCCACGGCGATGCCCCGCCCCGGGACATTCTGCAATCCAGACATGCCAAGAGCCTGGATGAGGTCTTCTTCCAGCTCGCGGCCGAATCCGAGGGAGGCAACTGATGCGCGGCGCCCTGCTCATCGCCAAGAAGGAATTCCTCGAGCTGTCGAAGGACCGCAAGACGATGTTCTTCGCCTTCGTCCTGCCCTTCCTGCTCTATCCGGCCATCTTCGGCATGATGGCCAAGATGGGGAAGCGGGACGAGGCCCAGAACCGCAACAAGGCCAGCCGGGTCTACGTGGCAGACGCCTCCGGCGTGCTGAATGGCATCCTGACGGACCCCAAGCTGTTCGAGCGCGTGGCCAAGCCCGAGGGCGACCTCAAGCAGGCCATCCGGGACCAGAAGCTGGAGATGGCCCTGGAAGCGGATGCCAACGCCGCCGAGGCCCTCCAGAAGCACCAGACCTTCACCCTCACAGTCACCATGGACGAGAGTGAGCGTGCTTCGGAAGTCGCCCTCAAGCGGCTGAGGGAGTCCCTCAAGGGCCAGGAGAAGACCTGGGTGCAGGGGCGGCTCCAGGTGCTCGGCGCCTCCTCCCAGCTGGCCGAGCCGGTGAAGCTGGAGGTCAAGAACGCCGCCGACGTGGCGCTCGAAGTGGGCAAGGCCATGGGCAAGTTCCTGCCCTACCTGCTGATGATCATGATGTACACCGGCGCCATGCAGCATGGCATCTACGCCACGGCCGGGGAGAAGGAGCGCCAGACCCTGCTCAGCCTCATGGCCACCCGCCTGCCGCGCAACCAGATCATCCTCGGGAAGCTGCTCTACATCTTCTGCATGGGCGTCATCGCCGCCCTGCTGAACCTGCTGAGCATGGGCCTCTCCATCGGCTTCATGACCGGGGGTTCGGCCAACTCGATGCAGGCCATGTCGGCCATCGCCAACCCCATGACCCTGGGCCTCACCTTCCTGATCATGGTGCCCCTGGGCCTCTTCTTCTCGAACTTCATCCTGCTCATGGGCATCCAGGCCAAGAACACCATCGAGGCCGGCAGCGCCATCACCCCCGGCATCTTCCTGGTGGTGTTCCTGGGGGTCTTCACCATGGCGCCGGGCGTGGACAAGATGGCCTTCCTGTCCTACGTGCCCGTGGTGAACGTCTGCATCGCCCTCCGCAAGATGTTCAGCCAGCAGCCAAACTGGCTGGAATACGCCATTGCCTTCACCATGACCGTGGGGCTGGCGGGGCTCATGACCCTGGTCTCGACCCGGGTCCTGAACCGGGAAAAGGCCCTGTTCAAGATGTGATCGCCGCCCCTATCGCCATGCGGACCCGGATTTGCCGGAGAAACCCTGTCACTCTATAGTTTCTCCAACGCATCCCGAGGATCCCGCATGGCGACCAAGGCCAAGACTGAACCCGCATCCAAGTCCACCTCCGCACCTTCCCATCCAGCCCCCTCGGCGCTGGCCGTAGCCTTCTCCAAGGCCGTGAAGCTCGTGGACTCGGGCAAGTTCCCCGAGGCCGCGAAGGCCCTGGAAACCCTCCGGGATGAGGCCCAGGCAGCCGGCGAGTGGTCCATGAAGCGCCGCGCCCAGGTCTACCTGTCCCTGGCCAATGAGAAGATCCACCCGCCCAAGGCCGTCGCCCCTGACGCCATCACCGAGATCCAGGCCTGCCTCAACCGCCACGAAACGGACGAGGCCCTCAAGCTGAGCGAAAAGGCCATCAAGAGCCATCCCACCAAGGGGGCCCTCCACTACCTGCGTGCCGTCGCCTTCGCCCAGAACGAGAACACCGAGGCGGCCGCCGAGAGCCTGAAGAAGGCCGTGGAACTGGAGGCGGACTTCGTCTTCCAGTGGCACATGGAACCTGACTTCAACCCCATCCGGAAGTCCCCCCTCTTCGCCTTCACGGAAGGCCGCTGAGCCAGGACCCCCACGCCATGGCCGGCCCGAACCTCGATGCCGACAAGCCCCTGCGGGTGGTGGCCCTGGGTGGGGGCACTGGCTTGGCCGCCCTGCTCCGCGCCCTCAAGCGGGAGGCGGGGCGGAGCCGCGATCCCTGGAAGCTGACGGGCATCGTCACCGTCTCCGACAACGGGGGTTCCTCAGGCCGCCTGCGGGACGAGCTTGGCGGCATTCCCCCGGGCGACCTCCGCAACTGCCTGGCAGCCCTCACCCTGGAGGATTCGGCCCTCTCGGATCTCCTGAACTACCGCTTCCGTGGCGAAGGCAGCCTCGCCGGCCACTCCCTCGGCAACCTGATGCTGTGGGCCCTGGCGGACCTCACGGGCGACTGGGTGCGGGCCATCCGCCAGCTGTCGGGCGTGCTGGTGACCCTGGGGCGCCTGTTCCCCTCCACGGTGGTGCCCGTCACCCTCTGCGCCGAGGACATGGCGGGGCGCGCCTACGTGGGGGAGACCGCCGTGGGATCCTGCCAGCCACCCCTCGCTAGGCTCTGGCTGGAACCCCGCGAGGCCGAGCCGCTCCCGGAGGCGGTCCTGGCTCTGCTCCGGTCCGACCTGATCCTCCTCTCGCCCGGCAGCCTCTACACCTCGACCATCTCGAACCTCCTGCTCCAGGAGCTCCAGGAGGCCGTGGAGTCCTCCCGGTCCCCGGTGATCTACGTGGCGAACCTCATGACCGAGCCGGGCGAGACCGCCGGCCTGGACCTCGAAAACCACGTGGCCGCCATCTCGGCCTTCGGGCGGACCCGGATCTCGGCCATCATCGCCAACGCGGCCCCCCTGCAACCTGACATGCTGGCCAGGTACCAGGTCGAAGGCGGTGAACCACTTATGACCGAATCCGACACGATCCTGGGCATCCCGGTCCACCGGTTCCCCCTCCTGGATCCCGAGGCCCCCATGGCCCGGCACCATCCCGACCTGCTGAATAGGGCCATCCGGGAAGTGCTTTCAAGGCTCTGAGCTCCTATTGGATCGCGGGGGCATGCCGATACGGAGATGGAGCGCCCCGGTGGGCCTTGTAAAATTCGATGAAGATTGTTTTTCTGACAACCATTGGAGTAGGCTTGTCTTCGTGGGAGGCGGCAAGTGGCGCTGAGCGGTGATCTGGCGACCATGGGCCTGGAGGACATCTTCCAGTGGCTGGCCGTGGGCAAGAAGACCGGCGTCCTGGAGCTCAAGGGCCCCCTGCACACCAAGCGCGTCGCCTTCCATGAGGGCCGCATCACCAGCATCTGGTCCTCCGATCCGCGGGAGTACCTGGGCCAGTACCTGCTGGCCTTCAACCGCATCACCGAGGAGCAGCTCCGCGACGCCCTGGCCACCCAGGAGGACGAGCAGCAGCTGCTGGGCCGGATCCTCATCAACCGGCAGCTGGTCACGGAAGCGGAAATCCGCCGCATCGTGCAGCTGAAGGTGGAGGAGAGCATCTTCGACACCTTCCTCTGGAACGTGGGCAGCTTCGAGTTCCACGACGGGGCCGCCTCGCACCAGAAGTCCATGCTGCTCAGCCTGGACGTGACCGGGATCGTGCTGGAAGGCGCCCGACGCCTGGATGACTGGAAGCGCATCCGCCGGGTCATCAAGGGTGGCGACGCCGTGCTCTCGGCCATCTCCGAGGCCATCGCCGAGCGGCTGCCCCTGGCCCCGGAGGACGCGGACATCCTGGCCAGGCTGGACGGGACCAAGCGCGTGGATCAGCTCGTGATCGACATGCGGACGCCCGAGTACAAGATCAACAAGCTGCTCTTCGACCTTCACGAAAAGGGCCTGGTCCGCATCGTGAATGCCGGCGGCAACCTCGGCGAGAATCCGAGCCTGCAGCTCCAGCGGGCCCGCGCCCTGGTGGAGAAACAGAAGCTCCAGGAGGCCCAGGAGGAACTCCGGCGCATCCTCAAGGATCAGCCCCGCCACCTCGACGCGAACAAGATGATGGCCGTGGTCCAGGATCTCCTCGAGGAGAAGAAGCTGGACCAGGACCTGGTTCCGGAACTGGCCGTCAGCCTGGACGAGCTGATGACCACCAACCTGGGTCCCAACGAGGCCTTCCTTGCCAGCCGGGTGAACGGCCTCTGGACCATCCGCGACATCCTCTCCATCGCACCTTTCGAACCGAACGAGTGCCTCGGCATCTTCTCCAAGCTCCTGAAGCGTGGGATTCTCAAGACCACGAAACCCGCCCAGGGAGGCGACCAGCTGGGCTTCCAGCGCTAGGGCCTCCGATCCGGAGGAACGATGCGCATCGCCCTGTCCCTGCTGCTGATCGCCCTGCCCCTCGCGGCTGCCAGGAAACCCACGGCCGCCCAGCTGCAGGCGCAGGTGAAGCGGCTCACCGAGGAGCGGGACGACCTCAAGCAGCGCCTGGCGGCCACCGAGGACCTGCAGAAGGACATCGGCAGCGCCCGGAAGGCCCGGGACTTGGCCAAGGCCGAAGCCGAGACGGCCCGCAAAGAGACCGAGCAGCTCCGGGCCACCCTGAGGGAGAACCAGGGCGGCAGCGATGCCATCCTCAAGGACCTCCAGGACGCGAAGCAGGCCGCCGCCGAGGCCAGGGCCGAGGCCGCCCGCCTGAAGACCGAGAACGAGGCGCTCCAGCTTAAGACCGCCGCCGTCCCCGGCGAGGGGGACCTGGTGCAGCTCTCCGAGGACATCCGGCCTGCCCGGGCCATCAACCTCAACCGCGCGACGCCCCGGCTGAAGGCTGCGAGCTTCTTCGCGGGCCGCCCGAAAGGGGTGGTGGTCGTCCACGTGCTCATCAGCGAGAAGGGGGACGTTCTCGCCGCCCGGCTCATCCAGGGGCTTCCCGGCGACTCGGCCGAGGCCCGGGAGGCCGGCGAGGCCTGCGTCGAGGCGGCCAAGCACCTGGTCTTCGATGCGGCCGCATCCAAGGACGGCAAGACGAAGTTCAAGGTCTGGCAGGGCGTGGGGTTCTATTTGGACTGAGCCGTCCGCTCGCCGAAGGGGCTGGGCTCACCGATGCCCCACTGCGCCCCGTACCAGACTTTCTCCAGGCACAACCCCTCGGGGGGAGCGGTGAGCCCCGCGCGGGTGCGGTCCCTTGCCGCCAGCACGCCCGCCAGGGAATCCGCGGCGCGCCTGCCCCGCCCCACCTCCACGAGCGTCCCCGCCATGATCCGCACCTGGTGCATGAGGAAGCTGGTGCCCTCGAAGACCAGGTCCACCCCACCTTCAGCCGGCTCGATGCGGATGTCGTGGATGGTGCGGACGGGCGTCTTGGCGACGCAGTCCACGCAACGGAAGCTCGTGAAATCGTGGGTGCCGACCAGGGGCCGCAGGGCCTCCGCCATGGCCTCCAGGGCGAGCGGGGCCGACTGGTGGACGTGCCACCGGAAGGCCGCCTGCAGCGGATCCGGGGCCGGCCCCAGGTCCAGCCGGTAGACGTAGCGCTTGGCCACCGCGTGCTGCCGGGGGAAGAATCCCTCCGGCGCGGGTTGGACCGCCATGACCCGGATGTCGGGCGCGAGGTGGGCATTCAGGGCCATGAGCAGGCGGTAGGGGTCCCAGTCCCGGCTCGCCTGGAGCAGCACGCCCTGCCCCCGGGCATGCACGCCCGCATCCGTCCGCCCGGTGCCCTGCGGCATGGGTGCCTCGGGATCGAAGGCCCGGAGGGCCTTCCAGAGGTCCCCCTGGCTGCTGCGGAGCGTGGACTGGATCTGCCAGCCATGGAAGGCGGTCCCGGCGTAGGCCACGGTGAGGAAGAAGGGGTGGGACATCGCTCCATCATAGGCCGGGCCGGGGCCGGGCGTGTCCTAGAGGGCGGAATGTCCCGTTCTACGGGGATCTCTGCGATCCATGGCACTTACAGTCGAGCATTTCCGGCCATTCAGCTGTTCCATGACCTCCCAGATGACGCAACGGTGCCACTCTCCGTTTTTTTTTGAAAGAAATTCCTTGACCACGCTGCATCTGCGGCGTAGCTTTTGTGCAGTTTAGGAAACCTAGGATTCATGGGCCTCTTGGGGCCAATGATGTTCGAAAACCCAGCAAATACGGTCGTTCCAATTCCGGGGCGATTCCGTTTCTCTCAACCCGGGGACGCAGTTCCCCAATTTCGGAGGTTCTCATGAACAAGGCTGAACTGGTCAGCGCCGTCGCCGACAAGGCCGGCATCACCAAGGCCCAGGCCGCTGCCGCCCTGGATCAGGTCCTCGGCGGGATCGGCGCCGCCCTGCGCACGGGCGACAAGGTCACCCTCGTGGGCTTCGGCACCTTCTCGGTTGCCAGCCGCGGTGCCCGCACCGGCCGCAATCCCCGCGACAACAAGCCCATCAAGATCGCCGCCAAGAAGGTCGCCAAGTTCAAGCCCGGCAAGAAGCTGGCCGACGAAGTCAACGGCAAGGGCGGCAAGAAGCGCAAGTAGGATTTAGCCGTCCGGATTGATTCCGGATCGAGCATCCACGGGGCCTGTTTCGACAGGCCCCGTTTTTTTTCAACTTTCATTTTTCATGGGTTAGTCGGCGTACAGACACAGAAACGGGAGAAATGGGCTGTCAGGGCCTCTCCACGCCATCGGCCCTGGAAAACCCCCATTCCGTTGATGCTCAGATGACCTGGCCCCGGTCGTCACGCTATTCAGGCTCTTCCGGAAGGCATCCGATGAAGGGGCATCTGACGAGGTTTCCATGTCCGACGACGCTGCCGGCCCCAAGAAGAGCCCCATGAAACTGATCATCATCATCGTGGTCGCCCTGGCGGTCCTAGGTGGTGGTGGCTTCGGCACCATGCTGTTCCTCAAGAAACGCGCAGCCGCCAAGGCCGCTGAAGCCGTTGAAGCCGTTGAAGCCGAAAAGGCCAAGACCGAAGGTTCGGCCGCCGAGGGCGCCCCGGGCGGCGAGGCTGCCCACGGCGCCGAGGAATCCGACGATTGCGGAGACACGGGCGAGAAGAAGGAGGGCGGCGGGCACGGCGGCCCCGAGGCGGCTCCGGTCATGGTCCTGACGCGCACCGTGAACCTGATGGGGCCGCGGAGGAACGCCTTCCTCCGCTGCGAGCTGAACATCCTGTTCTGCGATACCGAGCTGGGCAAGCTGGTGTCCGGGGAGAAGCCTTCGCCTGAAAAGAGCCTCATCCAGTCCATCGTGCTCGGAACCCTGTCGGGCAAGAGCGTGGAGGAGGCCTCCGATGCCGAGTCCCGGGAAGCCCTGGCCAAGGAGATGAAGGACAAGCTGAACGAGCAGTTCAAGCCCCATCCCCCCAAACCGGGCGAGAAAGAAGATCCCAAGCACAAGAAACCCAAGCGGCCCATCAAGAGCGTGCTCATTGTGGACTGGGCCATCCAGCAATGACCGGCCATCTGGCACGGGCGTTGCGATGACGGTGGCCTGGGTCCATGCTTTGACAGGACTTCGGGGAGGTACATGGCCAAGCGGGGAGAGCGGATCGAGGGCGATCGCGTGCTCAGTTTCGAGCAGGTGGTGGCTGAGGTCATGCCCTTCATCGACACGCCCCTCCGGCTGGAGATCCAGCTGGGCCAGGCGCGGATGACCATCCGCGACCTGCTGGACCTGGAACCCGGTTCCCTGGTGGAACTCAAGAAGAGCGCCGGTGAACCCATGGATGTGCTCTGCAAGGACCGGGTGCTCATCCGGGGTGAGGTGACGGTCCTGGAGGACAGCCTTGGTCTCCGGGTCACTGAGATCGTGGATTCCGACCGCAGGGTCTGATGTTCTCCGGGGGTTCCGCGCTGCGCGCACACCCCCGGACCCCCGCGCTCAGCCCGGCGGAGCCGGCCCTCGCTTGATCCTCTCCGGGAGTTCTGTGCTGCGCGCACACCTCGGACCCCCGTGCCCCGCCCGGCGGAGCCGGCCCTCGCTTGATCCTCTCCGGGAGTTCTGTGCTGCGCGCACACCTCGGACCCCCACGCTCAGCCCGGCGGAGCCGGCCTTCGCTGAACCGCAACCTATGGCATCCTGGGAGTTCCCATGGATGCCACCCGCCCCAGCGCTGTCCCGCTCGCCCTCTGCCTGGGCGGGATGGATCCGTCCGGAGGGGCGGGCCTGCTCAGGGATGCCCTGACCCTGGCCGAGCTGGGCTGCCAGCCCATGGCGGTGAGCCTGGCGGAGACCCTCCAGAACGGGTTGGGCTGCACCCGCATCGATCCCCCGTCCATGGATCCCGTGGCACGCCTTGAAACCCTCGCGCCCCACTTGGCTGGCCGCTGGGGCGTGAAGCTGAGTCTCTGCGCCCTCGAGGCGACGGAATTCCGGCGCCTCTGCGCCACCCTGCGGCATCTGGCGCCACCTCTGCGCATCTGGGACCCCATCCTCGCCCCCAGCGCCGGCGTGGGCCTGCACGATGGCGGGGACCTCCGCCGCATGGCCGCGGATCTGCTCCCCATGGGCGGGTGGGTGGTCAGCCCCAACCGGGGCGAGGCCGCCGCCTTCGCGGGCCTGCCTCCAGAGGCCATCCGCTCCGCCCGCATCGAGGTTCTGACGACCCCCTGGCTGGAGGCCGGTGCCGTGGCTGTCTGGCTCAAGGGCGGCCACGCCCCGGGCGACCAGGTCCAGGACGCCTGGGTCACCGCGGATGGCATCCAGTTGCTGGAGGCCGCTCCACGGCTTCCCGGCGAGCGCCGGGGGACCGGTTGCCTCCTGTCGGCCAGTTGGCTGGGCCTGCGCCTGCAGGGCCGCGACGACCTGATGGCCGCCCTGGAATCAGCCCGGCGGCTCCGGCACCGGTGGGAGCGGGCCTGCACCCCCGGCGGCGTCGGCCGGCCCATGTTCATGCCCCTGGCACTCTTCCAGGAGGCCCGGTGACTGGGATCGAGGGACGCGGTTTCCTCCTGCGCTCGGCGCCCGACGGTCCCTGGGCCGGCTGGGCCGGATCCCGATTCCTGGAAGAGGGCCTGGCCTCGGTCCATGCGGCCCCGGGAAGGGCCCTGGCCCGTCTGATGAACCTGGTCTCCCTGCTCCCGGGTGGCTTCGGCCTGATCTGGGACCATCCACCCGCCTGGATGCAGGCGCTCCCCTCCGAATCGCGCCAGGGCTGGTGGGAGGCCATCACGGCCATCCCCCGGCTGAGCCTCCACCTGGGACCCGACGCGGCTCAGCAGCTGCCCGGCGGCGCCTTCCGGGGCTGGCTGCACGCTCCGGACATGCCCGAAGGTCCCCTGGGGGAGCACTGGCGCCAGGGCGTGGTCGGTTGGGTCCCCCGGGAGGGGCCCTCCTGGCGGCTGCCCGATCTCGGCGTGACCGCCTCCGGTGAGGAGGTGCCTCCCGGCTGGCTGTGGGGCGAGGTGACCCTCGTCCTGGGCGCCCTGCCCACCCTCGCCTCGGGCGAGGCCCTGATCGCGGCCATGTCCGAGGCCCAGGGTGCCGCGGAGCGGGGCCTCGCCCAGCGCCTGGCCTCCAGCGCCTGGGTGGACCTGCCCTTCTCCCGCCGGGCCGTGGGCTGGCGGGTCTCCCTCGTCGGCGGCACGGAATTCCAGCGGGCCGGCGGCACCTGGCCCGCCGCCCTGGGCCAGCTGCGGGCCCTCAAGGCGCTGCTGCAGGAGCGCCTTCGCACACCCATCCACCTGGGCGCCAGCTCGGATCTCCAGGTCGCCGCCCTCCTGGGTCGCCAGGCCCTGCGGGAGGGCCACCCCTGGCGCGCCAGCCTGGCCCTGCCGCCGGCGCCTGGAGCCTTCACCCCCGGCCTCGCCGCGGATCCCAGGGACCCCGTGCCTCTGGAGGCCCGGGCCATGCAGCCCGCGGCCTGGCCCGACACCCTGGATCATCCGCCCATCGCGCTGCTGCGGGTGCCCGCCATCCCGCCCGAGGCCGGGGCCCAGACGCTCCTTGGCCAGATCCAGCCACCCCCTGCGCTGCGCTGGCTGCCCCCCGAGCTGCCGCCGCCCGGGCGCTTCGATCCGGATCGCCCCTGGGCCCCTGCCGCCGCCTACCCCTTCCCGGCCGATCCCGGCAACGGGGTTCAGCGGGGACTCTTCGAGGACCTCGGCTGATAACCTGATGGGTGGAGCCACCATGTCCGCCGAACACGCCGAACAGAACCACCGGATCCGCATCGCGCTCCTGTCCATCACCGCAGGCATCTGCATCCTGGGCCTGAAGTACGTGGCCTACGTGCTGTCCGGTTCGGTGGCCCTGAAGTCCGACGCCATCGAAAGCATCGTGAACGTCGTGGCGGCCGTGTTCGCGCTGGGGGCCGTGATCTTCGCGGGCAAGCCCGCAGACCGGGAGCACCCGTACGGCCACGGCAAGATCGAGCACTTCAGCGCCGTCTTCGAGGGCGGGCTCATCTCGCTCGCCGCGGTGTTCATCCTCCTCGAAGCCGCCAAGGGCCTCATCTACGGCGTCGACCTGAAGGACCTGGGCAAGGGCCTGCTGGTGAACCTGCTCGCAGGAGCCCTCAACGGCCTGCTGGGCTGGTTCCTCCTCACCCAGGGGCGCAAGACCCGCTCGAAAGCCCTGGAAGCCGACGGCCACCACATCCTGTCGGACTTCTGGACCACCATCGGGATCGCCGCCGGTCTGCTGGCCGTGAAGCTCACGGGCATCAAGTGGTTCGACCCGGTCATGGCCATGATCGTCGGCCTGCTCCTCGCCCGCACGGGCTTCCGGCTGGTGAAGGAGTCGTCCCAGGCCCTCCTGGACATGGAGGACCCCGAGGTGCTCGGCAAGGTGCTCGCCGCCATGAACGCGGTGCGCACCTGGGACATCATCGCCATCCACGAGCTGCGCACCTTCCGCAGCGGCCGCTACACCCACGTGGACGTCCACATCGTGGTGCCCGAATTCTACCCGGTGCGCCAGGCCCACGACCTCTGCGAGTCCTTCGGCGTGAAGGCCCTCAAGGAGGGTGCCATCGAAGGCGAAGTCCATACCCACGTGGATCCCTGCGGGCGGCTCTACTGCGACCGCTGCCCGGCGGTGGAGTGCGCCATCCGGCAGGTTCCGAAGAGCGCCGGCGCGGCCTTCGTCCTGGAAGAGGCCATCGCCGAGGGGCCGGCCTAGCGGGTACTAGGCCGCCTGATGCCTCAAGGCGTCGATGGCGGCCATGAGGGCCTGGGGATCGCTGGCCGCGTGCAGGTTCTGGCGGAAGCCATGGCCGCCGGGCACGCCCTTGGTGAACCAGGCGCCGATCTTCTTGATCTTGTGCAGGGCCTCCCGGGGTTCCAGCAGGTCGAGCAGGATCTGGAAGAGCCGCAGCGTGGCGTCGATGCGCATCTCCGTGGTCACCGCGAAGCCCGGCTCCAGGATCTGGCGGAACAGGAAGGGGTTGTAGAGGGCCCCGCGACCGATCATCACGGCGGCGCAGCCGGTCTCTTCCACCATGCGGAAGGCATCCTCGCGCCCATTCACGTCGCCGTTGCCGATGATGGGGTACGACGTGGCTGCTTCCACGGCCCGGGCGATGATGCTCCAGTCCGCATTGCCTTCGTACTGCTGTGCGCGCGTGCGCGGATGGATGGCCAGGGCCTGCACGCCGGCGGCCTCGAACATGCGCAGGAAATCGAGGAACTCGCCCCGGTCCTTCTGGGAGGCATCCCAGCCCGCCCGCATCTTGACGGTGACGGGCACCTTCACGGCCTTCACCATCGCCGTGACGCAGCGCTCGGCCAGCCGGATGTCGCGCAGGAGGGCAGAGCCCGCGCCGCCCTTGGTGACGTTGCTGGCCGGGCAGCCCATGTTGAGGTCCACCAGGTCCGCGCCCGCGGCCTCGCAAAGCACCGCGCCCTCCGCCAGGGCCTCGGGACGGCCCCCGGAGATCTGCATGGACAGGGGCCGTTCCCCCGTGGCCGCCATCATCTTCTCCGCCTTCACCGCATGCCGGATCAGCGCCTCGCTGCTGATCATCTCCGACACCACCAGACCGACGCCGCCGATCTCCCGGATGAACTTCCGGAAAGGCTGGTCCGTGATTTCGTGGAGCGGCGCCATGACGAGGCGGTTGGGCACCTCGATGTCGCGGATCCGGAATGGGCTGTGGGGAAAGGTCACGGTTGGGCTTTCATACGACCTTCCAGTTTAGCCGGGGCTCTGAAATTGGCCTGCGGCCAATTTCAGGGCCGTGCGGCCTGGGCCCCTGACTCCATTTGATTGCGGTGCGGAGTCCGGCCGTACTGCCGGATGTCAGCCCCAGCCGAGCCGACTGCCGGATGTCAGCCCCAGCCGAGCCGCTCGAGGTTCTCCTGGAGTTCCTTCTTCCCGAAGGGCTTGAGCAACAGGGTGACGTCCTTGTGGGCCTCCACGAGGCTGACCGCCGCCTGATCCGCTCGCCCGGTGGCGAGCAGGATGGGCACCTCTGGAAGCCGGATGCGAAGCCGAGGCAGGGTGCCGACCCCACCAAGTCCTGGCATGTTCATGTCGAGAATCACGACATCCGGCTCGAACCCGGCCTCGATGATCGCAAGGGCGGATTCACCGTCCGGGGTCGTGAACGTGTCATGGCCCAGGGTCTGAAGAATGGCCTTGGTGGAGCTCTGGATCAGTTCGTCATCGTCCACCAACAGCACCTTCAACGCCAGCCGGGCAACCTGAACCCGGCTCTCGGCGCCCGTTTCGATGGCCTCGCTCGCCGGCTCGCAGGCTGGGAACCGCATGCTCACCTGGGTGCCCTGGCCGATCTCGCTATGGATGTCCACCTGGCCATGGTGGGCCTTCACGATGCTGTAGACCATGGACAGACCCAGCCCCGTGCCTTTGCCAACGGCCTTCGTGGTGAAGAAGGGTTCCAGTGCCCGCTCCAGAACCTCCGCCGTCATCCCCGCCCCCGTGTCCTCGACCACGACCTCGATCCATCCGTGCCCGTGATTGCGCGTCCGGAGCGTGAGGGTGCCCTGGGCGGGCATGGCGTCCACGGCATTGACGCACAGGTTCATGATCGCCTGGGTCAAGGCACTGGCATCTCCGAGAATGGGCCGCAGTCCGGGCTCCAGTTCCATCTCCAGGTGAACTCTGGAGAGGGTGGTCCGTTCCAGAAGTTCAACCTCTTCCCGGATGATCACGTTCAGGTCCAACTGCCGCCTCTCGGCCGGGCTCTGGCGGGCAAAGCTCAGCAGGGACTTGACCATCTTGCCGCCGCGCTCGGCGGCCTTGATGATGATTGCGAATGCCCGATGGGTGTGGCCCCCTTCCGGATGGTCCTCGATGCTGGCCGAGGCCATGCCCAGAATGGCCCCCAGCACGTTGTTCATGTCGTGGGCGATGCCGCCCGCGAGGCTGCCGAGGCTTTCCATCTTCCGGGCCTGCTGGAGCTGCTCCTCCAGCCTGGCCTTCCCCTCGTGCTCCAGGCGCATGGCCTCCTCGGCTTTCTCCCGGGACACGATCTCCCGCCTCAGCCGCATGGACATTCTGAACAGGACCAGGGCGACGCCGCCGAGCAGGACTCCCAGGCCGACCAGCAGGACGATAACCGTCACCAGCCGACGGTTGACCTGGCGAACACCGGCCTCCGGTTCATAGAGGAAACCCTCCATGCCGAAGCCCTTCGGGAGAAGACCCAGCTCGACATAGGTGTCGATGATGTGCTGCCAGCGCCCGGGGTACATGTAACCCAACTCCACCATGCCCGGCTGGATGAGCGTGTTCATCTTCTGGGCTTCGTAGAGGAGGTATTCGCGGCCCCGGCGCGGGCCATAGCGGGAAATGATCAGGTCGGCCAGCTCCTCCGGGTGCTGCATGGCGTACTTCCAGCCCTTCATGCTCGCTTCGCGAAACGCCTTCACCTGCTCGGGCCGTGCTTTCAGCTCCTCTTCGGAGGTGAAGAGGTTGTCACCATAGAAGTCGATCCCGGCCATACGGGGCGTGAAAGTCAGATAGGGGAACCGGGCCTTGTCCAGGAAGTAGGGTTCGTCGATCAAGTAGGCGCTCATGCAATCCACCTTCCCCTGGATCAGATCGTCGGGGTTGAAGGTGTGTTCCACGAGGGCCACAGTGTTCTCCGACACGCCCTCCTTGCGCAGGTAGGCGAAGAGTTCATCCGACTGTTTCTCGATCATCAGGCGCTTGCCCGGCAGATCCTGGACCGAGATGATGCCGGAGCCCGCCCGGGCGACGAGGATGATGGGGGAATGCTGGAAGACCGCTGCCAGCACCACCACGGGCTGCCGCCGGAACCGGGAGAGCAGCAGCGCGCTGGTGCCCACGCCGAACTGGGCCCGGCCGGAGACCACTTCCTGGACCACGTCGATGCCCGGTTCGGCCTCGATGATCTTCACCTCGAGTCCGGCGTCCCGGTAGTAGCCCTGCTGCTGGGCGGCGTAGTAGCCCGCGAACTGGAATTGATGGTGCCATTTGAGCTGGAGGGTCACCGGCTTCAGCGGAGCCTGGGTCGCGCCCAGAGCAAAGGCCAGGGTCCATGGAAGGACGCACTGGAGGGCGGAGTGGGCCATTCGCACGAGTGTCGTGGTCGATTGCGCTCCGGCCTTGCCAGCCATCAGGCAGCGCCGGAGCGTGAACATGGCTGCTATCTCCGGGCCGGCGGTTCCTGCAGGTTCGCCAGGAACTCATCGTTGGTCTTGGCCTTGCCCAAACGATCGACGAGCAACTCCATGCTTTCGCTGGGGCCGCTGGCACTGAGGATCTTGCGGAGCACCCAGATCTTGGCGAGCTTGGCGGGCTCGATGAGCAGGTCCTCCTTGCGGGTGCCGGACTTCTGGATGTCCATGGCGGGGAAGATGCGCTTGTCGCTGAGCTTGCGGTCCAGCACGATCTCGCTGTTGCCGGTGCCCTTGAACTCCTCGAAGATCACGTCGTCCATGCGGCTGCCAGTCTCGATCAGCGCCGTGGCGATGATGGTGAGGCTGCCGCCCGCCTCGATGTTGCGTGCCGCGCCGAAGAACCGCTTGGGCCGCTGCAGCGCATTGGAATCCACACCGCCGGACAGCACCTTGCCGCTGGGGGGCACCACGGTGTTGTAGGCCCGGCCCAGGCGCGTGATGGAATCCAGTAGGATCACCACGTCCTTCTTGTGTTCCACCAGGCGCTTGGCCTTCTCGATGACCATCTCGGCCACCTGGACGTGGCGAGTGGCAGGCTCGTCGAAGGTGCTCGAGACCACCTCTCCCTTCACGCTGCGCTCCATGTCCGTGACTTCTTCAGGCCGCTCGTCGATGAGCAGCACGATGAGGAAGACTTCCGGATGGTTCGCGGTGATGGAGTTGGCGATGTTCTGCAGCAGCACGGTCTTGCCGGTGCGCGGCGGGGCCACGATGAGGGCGCGCTGGCCCTTGCCCAGCGGCGTCATCAGGTCCATGACGCGGGTGCTCAGCTCCTGGGCGTCCCGCTCCATGCGCAGATGGTGCTTGGGGTAGAGGGGCACCAGGTCATCGAAGTGCAGCCGCTCCTTGGCCTGCTCGGGCGGGTCGAAATTGACGGCGTCCACCCGCAGCATGGCGAAGAATTTCTCGCCTTCTTTCGGCGCGCGGATCATGCCCGACAGCGTGTCGCCGGTGCGCAGGTTGAACTTGCGGATCTGGCTGGGGGAGATGTAGATGTCCTCGGGCCCGGCCAGGTAGTTCTGGTCGGGGCTCCGCAGGAAGCCAAAGCCCTCGGGCAGCACTTCAAGCACGCCTTCGGAGAAGAACTGGCCTTCGCGCTCAGCCTGGGCCTGCAGCACCCGGAACACCAGCTCCTGCTTGCGCATGGCCAGGGGATTCTCGATCTCGAGTTCCTTCGCCAGGTCGGCGAGCTTGCCGATGGAGAGTTCCTTGAGCCCTTGCAGGCTCAGGACGGGCGGCGGCTGAGAAGGGGTGGCCATAGGTCACCTCGGGGGTAGGGCGAGTCAGGAGTGGCTCGGGAATGCAGACAGGATAGGTCAGAATTCGCGATCGGCCAAATCCCCCTGCACTTCGTCAACAAAGGCCCGCACCCGGGCCACGAAACCCTTGGGATCCTCCACTGGGTAGGCATGACCGATCCCGGGCACCACCTCGAAGCGGCTGTGGGGGATCCGCCGCGCGGTCTCCAGGCACTTCCAGGGCGGGGTCAGCAGGTCCTCGGCCCCGCTCAGCAGCAGTACGGGGGTCTTGATCCGGTCCAGGCGCTCCCGGATGTCCCAGCCCAGGGTGCCGCGGATCTGGTGCAGATTCCCGTGCTGGGGACGGTCGCCGCCGCCAGTCACGACTTGATGGTAGGCCCGCAGGACCCCATGCCGGGCCTCCAGGAAGGCGTCGCCCCACAGGAAGGGGGCCACGGCGTCGAACTGCATGAGCGGGCCGCCCACCTCCAGGCAGCGGGCCCAGTGCTCGGCCTTCAGGCTCATGGCGAAGTCGAAGCGGGGCATGGCGCTGGTGAGCACGGCCCCGGCGAAGGCCCCGGGATGCGCACTCAGCAGTTCCAGGCTCATGGCGCTGCCGTTGGAGAGGCCGATGAGCCAGGGGTTTTCGATGCCCAGGGCGTGGAAGAGCTCCCAGGCATCCTCCGCCAGCTGGGCGGTGGCATAGGGCCCTTCCAGGGGCGCATCCGACCTGCCCTGTCCCCGGCTGTCGAAGGTGAGGATGCGGTAGCGGTCTGCCAGTCCCGGCAGCACGCCGGCCCACATGGTGGTATCCGACAGCAGGCCGTTGAGCAGCACCAGCCAGGGGCCGGCCGGATTCCCCTGCACGCGGTAGTGCAGCTTCAGGCCCGAGGCGAGGGTGGCGAGGGTGGGCTGGGGACGCATCAACCCCTCAGCTCGGAGGGCTGGTACTGCCGCTCGAAGCGCCACGTGCCGCCTTCCCACTGGATGATCGTGCAGCTGGCCTTCTTCACCTCCACGTCCCGGCCCGTCAGATGGAAGACCAGGTCGCTGAGGAAGGGCTGGTGGCCGATGAGGACGAGAACCTCTCCAGGTCCCGCCTCGGCCGTGAGTCCCCGCAGCCAGAGGTCCACCTGGGGGGGCTGCCCGTCCGGCCTCAGGTCCACCCGCGACTCCATGGGAAAGGCCCCCGCCGCCTCCTGGAGGCAGGTCATGGTTTCCGCCGCGCGCCGGTAGGGACTGTGGAAGCCACGGGTGGGCCGATGGCCCCGGGCCACGAGGCCCTTCATCGCCGCCCGCGTCCTCACCCAGCCCTCTTCCGTGAGGGCGCGGTCCGCATCCCGCTGGCCGGGGCGAGGATCCTCGGCGATGCCGTGGCGGATGAGCAGGAGCGTCGTCATCCGATGATGGTAACGCCCTGGGTCGAGCGCAGCATTTCTCCTTGTTTTTCAAGGCATTTCGAGAGATGATAGCCGTTTGGGCCCCTCCCGGCTGGCGCTGTCCGCCAATTGAGTTGCCACTTGGCACACTCGCGCAGGGATAGCCCCGGGAGATACCAGTGAGTGAGATGACCTTCGCAGCCCTCGGCTGCAGCGAAGCCCTTTTGGCCGCCCTGGCCAAGCGCGGTTTCGAAACCCCCATGCCCGTCCAGGCCCAGACCATCCAGCCCGGCCTCGAAGGCCGCGACCTGCTGGTGCAGAGCCGCACTGGTTCGGGCAAGACCCTGGCCTTCGGCCTGCCGCTGCTGCAGCGGCTCTCCGACGCGCGCCACCCCCAGGCCCTGATCCTCGCGCCCACGCGGGAGCTGGCCCAGCAGGTGGGCGCCGAGCTGCACACCCTCGTGCCCAAGCTGCCCATCGCCTCCCTGGTCGGTGGCGTGGCCTACCCGCCCCAGCTCAAGGCCCTGCAGCAGGGCGCCCAGGTCATCGTGGGCACGCCGGGCCGCGTGATGGACCACCTGGAGCGCGGCACCCTGGATCTCAGCCGCGTGAGCATGATCGTGCTCGACGAGTGCGACGAGATGCTGAATATGGGCTTCCTCGAGGACGTGGAGACCATCCTCGCCAAGGTGCCCGCGGGCCCGCAGACCTACCTGTTCTCGGCCACCCTGCCCGCCCCCATCGCCAAGCTGGCGAAGCGGTTCCTGAAGGATCCGGTCCAGATCACCCTGGCCGAGGCGGGTGAGCACGCCGTCCACGCCGACATCGCCCACACCCCCGTGCTGGCGCCCGACCACCAGCACGTGCGCGCCCTCGTGAACCTGCTGCTGAAGGACCAGCCCAGCTCCGCCCTGATCTTCACCAAGACCAAGGCCCAGACCGAGGAGGTCGCCGAGGAGCTGACCGTCTCCGGCCTGCCCGCGGCCTTCCTCCACGGCGACCTCGCCCAGGCCACGCGCACCCGCATCCTGGGCCAGTTCAAGGAGGGCAAGCTGCGCTACCTGGTGGCCACGGACGTAGCCGCCCGAGGTCTTGATATCGAGGGCCTGCCCCTGGTGGTCCACATGGGCATCCCCACCCAGCTGGAGAGCTACATCCACCGCAGCGGCCGCACCGGCCGCGCCGGCGCCAAGGGCACCAGCATGGCCCTGGTGGGCTGGAAGGAAAGCCGCATCCTGCTGGCCTGGAGCCGCCGCGGCGGCCTCAAGCTCGACTGGCGCGCCGTGCCCACGCCCGCGGAGATCCGCGAGACCCAGGCCACCAAGCTCCTCGACGGCATCCAGGGCTCCGTGAGCCCTGCCCTGCTGCACCAGGCCGCCCAGCTGCTGAAGGATGCCGATCCCGTTCGCCTCGTGGCGGGCCTGCTGGGCCTCGTCCAGGCCGACCAGGCCTCCGGCTTTGACCTGCCCAACGAGCCCGAGAAGAAGCCCAAGTCCCGCTTCGACTCCCCCCGCGATCGCAAGGAGGGCGGCCCCCGCCCCCAGCGCACCTACGCCGAGCGCGCTGCCGCGCGTGGAAACGAGCGTCCGGATTCCGCCTTCTCCAAGACCCGCCCCGACGGCAGCTTCAAGCCCCGCAGCGACTTCGAGGATCGGCCCCGGCCCTACGCCAAGCCCAAGCCCGAGGGCGCCGAACGGCCCCGCAAGACCTGGGAGGATCGCCCGGCCAAGCCCGAGGTGAAGGACACCCCGCGCCCCTGGAAGCCCAGCGTCAAGCCTGCGGGTAAGCCCGGCCCCAAGTACGGCGAAGGCCCCGCCAAGCCCTGGAAGAAGAAGGGCTGATTCTCTCCGGAGGTTCCACGCTGCGCCGGCCCGCCTTCAGCGACGCCGGCGCAGCGTGTAGATGGCCTCCACCCGGAAGAACCTTCCCGCATCCCGGCCCGTGTAGAAGGTGCCCGGATCCAGGCGCTCGTAGAGCACGTGGCCCTGCCACTGCCCGGAGAAGGTGACGTCCGCCCGCAGTTCCGCAAGTCGTCCCCGGCTCAGCCCCGACGCGAAGAGCGGCCCCTTGCCGGTCACCGGCTCGACGGCGCGCAACCAGAAGAGGCTGGCCCGCAGGCCGACCTTGGCGTGGGGCTTGGCCTGCACCGTGGCCTCCCAGGTCCGCAGGTTGGACCAGGTGGCCACGCCTGCTTCGGGCACCTGGCTGTAGACGTACAGCTCACTCCACTTCGGCCAGCGGCTGAACAGCGGATCCCAGCCCTCCTTCGCCGGAGTCGTGGGATCGTCGCCGGAGAGCCCCACCCACCCCAGGCTCAGGGAAGGCTCACAGGCCACCTGGAAGACCTGGGTGAGCCTGGCCTGCCCGCCCCAGGCGCGGATGGCCGAAGCGGATTCGGAGCTCCCCGGGCGGCCCTGCTGGCGGCCCGATTGGACGGCGAACTCGCCGGTGGCGCTGAGCCCCCTTCCCAGGTCCTCTGCAAGCCGCGCCCCCAGCGTCTCCACCCGGCGATCCGGCACGAACAGCGGATCGGTCGGGATGCGGCTGTCATGGCGTTCCGTTTTGTGGAAGGCGTAGGCCTGCAGATCGTGGCCCTCTCGCCGCCAGGTCCCGTAGACCGCCAGCGCCGCCTCGTCGCGCTCGTTGAGCAGCTGGCGCTCCTTCGGATTGTCCGTCGCGTTCAGGCGGGGGAGGTACTTGTCCCTGAAGGGGTCGGAGATGGCCAGGAGCTCCACCTTGGCCTCGCCGCCGGTCCAGGCGAGATCCAGCGCGTTGACATAGCCCGTGCGGCTGCCGTCCAGGGCGCCACCATCCATGAGCACGAAGCCGTCGCCCCGCATCAGGGTCTGGCGGCCCGCCCGCAGCGACCAGGAGGGATCCATGCGCCAATCGAGGTACAAGGTCTCGAAGATGACTTCCCGACCGTTGGCCGCCACGTCGGGCCGTGCCACCTTCCGGTTCTCATTCACCAGGCCCGCGGCAAAGGTCAGGTTCGCGTCCAGCGGAACCACGGCCCAGGCCCTCGTGCGGAAGCGGTACTGGGTTCTGAAATCCGCCGCGGCAGCCCGATGGTCGATCAGGTTGTCCCAGGATTCCGAACGCACCCGCTCCTGGAAGCCGACCTCGAATCCCGGCGCTGGTTCCTGAGCCAGGAGGGCCGTGGCAAAACAGGCGGAGAGGCACAGGGCCAAGGGGAATCCAGGCATCCTCGAGGATCCCAGCCCACGGCTTGGACATGGGTCACCAGCTCCGGCCACCCGCCGGACCGGTACCGCCCCCAGCCTTGTCTGGGCGAGTAAACTTGCACCACCCCACCAGGGAACCGCCCATGCACGACCCTGCGCTCGACCGTAGGAAGAACGGATACTTCCGGATCCTGTACATGGATTTCCGCTCCTTCTGGTACCGCCTCATCCTGAGGAGGAAGGACACCCCAGGCGCCCCCGCCAGGCCGAAGGCCGCGACCCCGGGGGCCCATCCGCAGGTCGAGGCCAAGGTTGGCGTGGGCTTCACGACGGGGGTACCCAAGCTCGACGACCAGCACCATGAGATCCGCGAGGCCATCCTGGGCCTCCAGAAGGACCTTGGCCGGGGCGTGGCCGCCGAATCCCTCCTCCATTCGCTGGACGCCCTGCTCCAGAGGATGAACGACCACTTCCAATACGAGGAGTCCTACCTGGAGCACATCAAGTTCCCGAACCTGACACATCACAAGGGGGAGCACGACCGCTTCAGGATCGATGCGCGTCTGCTGCGCGACCGGCTCGAGGCCGGCGAGCAGGGAGCCGCCCTGGACCTCTCATCGTTCCTCTTCAACTGGTTCCGCAGGCACACGCTGGAGGAGGACCACACCTTCGCGAAGGGGCAACGTCGCTGATCAGGCGTTCGGGTCGCTGGCGTTCAGGTCCACGGGCTTGGTCTCCTCGACCGGCTTGGGCCGGCCCCAGACGCGGTTCTCCATGGGCTGGGCGTTGGCCTTGTCCCGCGCCTCCTTCACCTGCCGGATGGCCTCGGCATCGCTGCCGGACTTGGGCACGGTGCCAGGCTTGAAGGCCAGGTGCAGCACGCGGTCCGCCGTGGCGGAGGTGGCCAGCAGGCCGGTGTAGCGGTCGATGTCCGCCCACTCCATGCCGTCGGGCACCTTGAATTCCTCCTTCTCCGTGGTGGGGAGCGCTGCCTTCATGAAGTCGATCCAGATGGGCAGGGCCACCTTGGCCCCGTCGGCACCCTTGAAGATCGTCTTCTTCTCGTCCAGCCCCACCCAGACCCCACAGACCACCCGGGTGGAGAAGCCGATGAACCAGCCGTCCGTGTGGTCGTCCGTGGTGCCGGTCTTGCCGGCCACGGGCCATTCCAGCTCGTTGCTGCGGGCGCCGGTGCCGCTGGTGGCCACGCCCTGCAGGCACTGGATCAGCTGGAAGGTGTTCTGGGGATCCAGCACCTGTTCGGTGGCGGCGCCGCCGTGGCTCTCCAGTACGCGGCCATTGCGGTCTGTGACCTTCTTGATGAAGAAGGGCGGCGGCGCCTGGAGGCCGCCGTTGGCGATGGTGGCGTAGCCCCGGACCATCTCCCGGAGGGTGAAGTCCCCGGAACCCAGCGCCATGCTGGGATAGGGCGGGATGTTGCCGGTGACGCCGCACTTGCGGGCGAAGTCGATGACGTTCAGGACGCCCGTCTCTTCGAGGGTGCGCACGGCCGGAACGTTGCGGGAATCCCGCAGGGCCTCCCAGATGGGAATGGGCCCCCAGAAATCGCGTTCGTAGTTCTTGGGCTCGTAGGGCTTCACGCCGGGGCGGAGGGGCTTGAAGTCCGAGCTGCCGTCCGGGTGGCTGATCAGGGCGTAGTCCACCGTGTCCAGGAAGCGCGTCGGCACGTCGTTGACCATGCTGGCCGGAGTCTTCCCGGCCGTGAAGGCGGCCCCATAGACATAGGCCTTCATGGTGGAGCCCACCTGGCGCAGGGCCTGGGTGGCGCGGTTGAACTTGGAACGGTTGAAATCGTACCCGCCCACCATGGCCCGGATCTCGCCGGTCTTCGGATCCACGGCCATCAGCGCGCCCTCCACGGAGGGGTCCTGGTCGAGTTCCAGGGTCCCGGGCGTGCCCTCATTGGCGGTCTTCACGGTGAAGAGGGGCGCCGCGCCCCGCGGCAGCAGCTTCTGGATGTCCTTCCCGGCCCAGGCGAAGGCGGTCTCAGGCACCTCGAGCTGGACCTTGCCGATGCGCACCTGGGCCTTGCCGCCCTTCCAGCCGAGGATCACGCCCCGCACACTGTCGCCCTCCTCGAAGTACCGTTTCCAGCCGTTCAGCTGGGTGGTCTCGGGGTCGGTCACGAACTGCACGGCGTCCTTGCGGAAACCCCGGCGCCGGTCCACGGCCTTGACACCGTTCCGCACCGCCTCGTTGGCGGCCTCTTGCCAGTAGCTGTCCACGGTGGTGGTGACCTCCAGCCCCCCGTTCAGGACCTGCTCCCGGCCGTACTTCTCGTAGAGGTACTTGCGCACTTCCTCCACCACGTAGGGCGCCACCGCTTCTTCGTGGGCGTTCTCGCGGGCCAGCCGAATGGGCTTCTCGATGAGCAGGCTGGCCTCGGCGGCCTTCAGGTAGCCCTCCTTGACCATGCGGATGAACACGTGGTTGCGCCGGGATTTCGCGGCGGCGCGGGCCTTGGGATCGGGGTTGTAGGGGTTGTACCAGTTGGGATTCTGGACGAGGCCCGCCAGCAGCGCGCACTCCTCGGGCAGCAGCTGGGGGGCGCTCTTCCCGAAATAGAACTCGGCCGCGGCCTCAATGCCGTAGCGGCCGCCGCCGAAGTAGACCTCGTTGGCGTACATCTCCATGATCTGCTTCTTGGAGTAGGCCTTCTCCAGCTTGCGGGCGAGGATGATCTCCTTCAGCTTCCGGTCCAGCCGCTTCTGCCGCTTGGCCGTCACGGTGCGGATCAGCTGCATGGTGAGCGTGGACGCCCCCTCGCGCCGGCGGCCGAAGCTGGTGACGAAGTTCGCACCGGAGCGGAGGAGGCCGCGGGTCGAGACGCCCCCGTGCTCCCAGAAGTCGGTGTCCTCGGTGGCCACCAGCGCGTTGATGAAGGCCTTGGGGATGTCGCCGTAGGGGATCACCACCCGGTGCTCCTCGGCGAAGATGCCGATCACGTTGCCGCTCTGGTCCAGCACCTTGGTGATGGTCTTCGGCACGCGCAGGGCGAAGAGCGTGAGGAAGCTGTCGGCATCCCGGGACAGCACGGACCAGGACACCCCGAGGATCACGCCACCCAGTGCCACGACGGCGACGAAGGCCAGGAGGAACCGCCGGATCCACCGTCGGGTGGGCGATGAGGGGGAAGCCAGGTTGGAAGCCATGGCTCAAGGATAGCGGTAGAGTGATGCCATGCCCCAGCGACTCATCCTCGTGGCCAAGGTCAAGTCCCCGCACCTGGGTTCCACCCTGCGGGAGGCCCTGCCGGTCTTCCTGGATCGGGGCTGGGAGGTCCTCGGCGAGCCCGGTCTCGAGGAGGCCTGGGCCCAGGCCGGACTGGACCCGGCCCGGCTGCACATCGACCTGGACCTGGGCGCCGGAGACGCGCCGGCCGACCTCTGCCTGGTGCTGGGCGGCGACGGCACCCTGCTCTACGCGGCCCGTCGGGTGGGCCTGCGGGGCACCCCCATCCTCGGGATCAACCTGGGCTCCCTGGGCTTCCTCACGGCCCATCCGGTGTCGGGTGCGCGGGAGGCCGTGGAGGCCTTCCTGGCCGGAGCGCTCCTGCCGGACGTACGTCCCATGCTGGAGACCGAGCTTTGGCGCCAGGGCACCCTCTTGGCCCGGCAGAGCGTGCTGAACGATGCCGTCCTGGCCAAGGGGGCTCTGGCCCGCATCATGGACATGCGCCTGCGCATCGGCGACCAGGACGCCGGCCCCATGAAGGCGGACGGCCTCATCATCGCCACGCCCACGGGCTCCACGGCCTACTCGTTGTCGGCGGGCGGGCCCATCCTGCATCCGAGCCTCGAGGCCTTCGTGATCGCGCCCATCTGCCCGCACACCCTCACGCTGCGGCCCTCGGTGGTGCCGGCCTCGCTGCCCATCTCCATCACCCTGGAGGATGCCGAAGACGCCCACCTCACACTGGACGGCCAGGTGGGCCACCGAGTGCTGCCCGGTGACGAGGTCAGGCTGCGCCAGGCGAAGACGCGGATCACCCTCCTGCAGCGGCCTGCGCTGCACTTCTTCGCCCTGCTCCAGCAGAAGCTGCACTGGGGGGATCGTTAGCGCCTCGGTCCGACCGGCAAACCGGCACAGACCGCAGGTGCGGAAGTCCCATCCGGCCCCATTGGTCGGCGGTGGTCTGCGCCATTCCATGCTTGTGACCACAGGCACACGGGCCCAGGTCGAAACTTCCTCCAGGTAGGACCTGCGTCCCTGCATGGAGGCCCCATGGCCCTCAAAGAACGACCGAAACCCTTCCTTCTGCCGGACTATTGCAAGGGCTGCGGCCGTTGCCTGGATGCCTGCGCCAAGGACTGCATCACGCTCAGCGACCAGATCAACCCCATGACCGGGTTGGTGCCGGTGGAGCTGGATCTGACGGACTGCAACGCCTGCGGCATGTGCATGGATGCCTGCCCCGAGCCCTACGGCCTGCGCCCCGCCCATGAGGGCGTGATCGAGGACTTCGAGCTGGAGGATCCCGCCAAGCTCTTCGGCGTGAAGCCCAGCGAGGCGCCCGAGCCCACGGACATCCCCAACGAGACCCTGCCCCTGCCCCGCACGGAGCCCCTGGTCATCAAGGGCACCTACGCCTCGGCCGTGGGCGCCATCCTGGCTGGCTGCCGCCACGTCTACGGCTACCCCATCACGCCCTCCACCGAAGGCGCCGAGCTCATGGCGAAGTTCCTGCCCAAGCTCGACGGCACCTTCATCCAGGCCGTGAGCGAAGTGGCCGCCGTGAACATGATGTACGGCACCGCTGGCGCCGGCCTGCCCACCATGACCTTCACCTCGTCACCCGGCTTCAGCCTGATGCTGGAAGGCGTCTCCTACATGATCGGCGCGGAGCTGCCCGGCGTCTTCGTGGACGTCATGCGCGGCGGACCCGGCCTGGGCAACATCGCCCCCGAGCAGTCCGACATCAAGCTGGCCTGCCACGGGCTCGGCCACGGCAACACCCAGGCCATCACCCTGGCGCCCTCCACCTCCCAGGAGATGCTCGACCTCACCATCCTGGCCTTCGAGCTGAGCTTCAAGTACCGCAACCCGGTGATCCTGCTGGGCGACGGCTACCTGGGCCAAATGACCGGCAAGGTGCAGCTGCCCGAAACCATGATCAAGCCCGGCATCCCCAAGTGGGCGGTCTACGGCGACGCCATGCACCGCAAGAACCTCATCTCCTCGATCTTCCTCACCGAGTCCGATCTCGAGGCCCACAACCACCACCTCAACGCCAAGTACGAGGCCATGAAGGTGGAGGCCCGCGCCGAGTCCTTCCTCTGCGACGACGCCGAGGTGGTGCTCATCGCCTGCAACACACCCGCCCGCACCGCCAAGGGCGCCGTGCAGGACCTGCGCAACCAGGGCATCAAGGCCGGTCTGTTCCGGCCCATCACCCTCTGGCCCTTCCCCGTGGAAGAGCTGAAGGCCGCCATCCACGGCGCCGAGCGCATCGTGGTGGTGGAAGCCAGCGCCGGGCAGCTGGAGGATGAGGTCCGCCTCGCCCTCAGCAAGGCCGGCGTCCGCCAGTTCCCCGAGCTCGAAAACGTCCGCCGCATGGGCGGTGTCCTGCCTCAGCAAAGCGAGATCATGACCCGGGTCCTGGGCCGGAAGGAGGTGCTCGCATGAGCAAGACCAGCGTCATCTACGACAAGTTCGAGCGCCATTCCCACGGTGAGGGCCTCAAGGGCCACGCCACCCACTACTGCCCCGGCTGCGGCCACGGCCTCGCCCACAAGTTCCTGGCGGAAGCCATCGATGCCCTGGGCATCCAGGACCGCACGGTGGCCGTGAGCCCCGTGGGCTGCTCCGTGTTCCTCTACTACTACTTCGACGTGGGCAACACGCAGGCCGCCCATGGCCGTGCGCCCGTGGTGGCGCTGGGCCACAAGTTCGCCAACCCCGAGAGCGTGGTCATCAGCTACCAGGGTGACGGCGACCTGGCCTCCATCGGCCTCGCCGAAACCGTGGCCACGGCCCAGCTCGGCGCCCCCATCACCGTCATCTTCATCAACAATGCCATCTACGGCATGACCGGTGGCCAGATGGCCCCGACCACCCTGATGGGCCAGTCCAGCTCCACCAGCCCCTCGGGCCGCAACGAGTACAACGGCCAGCCCATGAAGATGGCCGAGCTCATCGCGGGCCTCGATGGCCCCGTCTACGTCGAGCGCGTGGCTCTCTTCGACGCCAAGCAGCGCATCAAGGCGAAGAAGGCCATCCAGAAGGCCATCAAGCTCCAGGTGGAAGGCCGCGGCTACTCCTTCATCGAGGTGCTGGCCGAGTGCCCCACCCACCTGAAGATGACCCCCGAGGAAACCGAGAAGTGGGTCAAGGAGTGCATGGAGCCCGTGTATCCCCTCGGCGTGAAGAAGGACCTCACCGTCGAGCCCTGGTTCCACCGCAACGCCCCCTGCTTCAAGGGCGAGAAGATCCTGGCCCTCACCGGTGCCAGCACCGAGCATCCCGAGCGTTTCTGCAAGGGCTTCCCCACGGGGCTTGATCTGAATGATGTTTCCCTGAAGCTGGCCGGTTCCGGCGGCGACGGCGCCCAGACCGCGGCCATGCTCATCGCCCGGGCCGCCATCAGCGAAGGATTCGACGCCACCCACATCCCCAGCTACGGCCCCGAAAGCCGCGGCGGCACGTCCTACGCCGACGTGCACGTGGCCGAGACGGAAGTGCTCAATCCCGGTTCGCCCGATCCCCAGATCCTGCTGGCCTTCAATGCGCCCAGCCTGGCCAAGTTCGGCCCCACCGTGCGCAAGGGCGGCTACGTGATCTACGACAGCTCCGTGGTCACCGAAGCCCCCGTGCTGGATCCCAGCATCAAGGTCTTCCCCGTGCCCTTCACGGGCATCGCCACCGACCTGGGCAAGGCCGTGGTGAAGAACATCGTGGCCCTGGGCGCCCTGCAGGCCGCCACGAACATCTTCCCCAAGGACACCTTCCTCGGTGCCATCCGTGTGGCCCTGAAGGACAAGTGCGCCCTGATCCCCCTCAATGAGGAAGCGTTCAACTGGGGCATCAAGTCGGTGGAAGCGCTCGACCAGTAGGCTTGGAATTCCAGGAGGCAGCCATGACGGACACCGCCATCCAGACCACCCTCAGCGCCGAGGAATGGAAGGTCGTCATGGCCCTCCGGGACATCCCGGACAGCCCGCTCCGCGCCAAGGTCTCCGGCCTCCTGGCCGAGCTGGTGCGCTTCATCCAGCAGCCCCGCTGCCTCGGCATGCAGAGCGACGGTTTCCCCTGTGGCACCCCCCACACCAGCTGCGAGGAGTGCCAGCACATGCTGCAGGTGCTCGACGACCTGGCCGCCCGGGTGCCGGTCCAGGGCTGACGCGATCCAAGACCAAGGCCCCCCGGCACCTCGAGCCTGGGGGCCTCGGTGTGTACGGGCGGCCCGCTGCGTCAATCCCGCTATTTCTTCCTGGTCAGGGTGACCTTGCCGGAAGCCACGGGCGAGGTCCAGGTGCCCGTCATGGTCAAGCCGTCCTCCGAGATCGTGGCTTCGAAGTCCATGGTGGGCTCGGGGAACTTCACCTCGCGGCCCTTCACCTTGGCCTTGGTGAACCTGTCCGAGAAATCGCCCACGGCGGTGCCGTACCAGGTGGACTCCCCCTTCAGGGTGTCACCCGAGGCCGAGGCGATCTTGACCACCAGCTTGCCCCCCAGGTCCGCGAACGCCCACTGCCCCTCCCAGGTGCCCACCAGCCCAGCGGCGGTGGCGGCGTCATCGGCCCTGACGCAGGGGGCGGCGGCCAGCAAACAAGTCATCATAACGAACGGTCGGTAGGTTTTTGACATGCAGGCTCCTCGGGATGGCGTTGATTCTAGCGGCTGACGGGTGCGGGACAAAACCCCCGCGCGGTCGTGCGAGGGTCGCCGGGCCCCGCCGTGCCTACAACCCGCCCCGCAGGTTGGCGAAGGTCCTCAGGCCCTCCCCGGCGGGCTTGAGCAGGGCCACGAGCCGACCCCCGTGCAACGCGCGGAGGGGTGCGCCGGGATCGGGAAAGCCTTCGGGCAGGGCCCAGCTGGCGGGCTGGGACTCGCCGACCGGGACGGCTCGGCCATGGCTGAGGTGGTCGGCCTCCTCGTCGGACAGCAACCGTGAAGGGCACCAGGGCAGCAGGTCCACGCCCGTCAGCAGCCGCTCCTGGTCCAGGCCGGGGTCGCCCCAGGGTCCGATGGCGGTGCGGCGGAGCGCCGCGAGGTGGGCGCCACAACCCAGGCTCCGGCCCAGATCCCGGGCCAGGCTGCGCACGTAGAAGCCGCCCCGGCAGGTGATCTCCAGCGTGCTGCGCCGCGGCAGATCGTGGCGGATCCACCGGGCGGACAACAGGAAGACGCGGCTCGGCTTCATCAGCACCACCTCGCCCCGGTGCGCCTTCTTGTACGCCGCCTCGCCGTCGATCTTCTTGGCGCTGGTGGCGGGGGGCACCTGCTCCGTCCAGCCCAGGAAGGGCGTCAGGGCCGCGTCCAGGGCAGCGGGAGTGAGCTGCGAGGCATCTCCCTCCGACAGGGGAAGTCCCTGCAGGTCGCAGGTGTCGGTCTCCACGCCCCAGGCCACTTCCGCGACGTAGGTCTTGGGGAGCGGATGCATCAGCTCCATGAGCCGCGTGGCCTGGCCGGCCAGCACCAGCAGCAGCCCGTCGGCGAAGGGATCCAGGGTGCCGCCGTGGCCCAGGGCCAGTTTCTTCTGGCCCGCCTCGAAGGCCCGGCGCTTGAAGCCGCGGATCACGTCGAAGCTGCTCTGGCCCACGGTCTTGTGGACGAGGTGGATGCCGGCTTCGATCATCAGGCTTCCGTCGCGCCTTCTTCAGGCTCCGCGGGCCTGGCTGCCCGCTCCTTCTCGATCTCCGACAGGAGCGTCTCCAGGTGATTGCCCGCTTCCAGGGTGCTGTCCGGAAAGAAGCGCAGTTCGGGCACCCGCTTCATCTTGAGGCGGGCGGCCAGCTGGCTGCGCAGGAAGCCCGCCGCCCGGCCCAGGGCCTTGCGGGTGAGCGAGTCCTGCGCTTCCTGATCGCCACCATTGGCCGGCAGCACCGTGAAATAGACCTTGGCCACGCTGCGATCCGGCGAGAGGCGGACGGCCGTGAGGGTCACGAAGCCGAGCTCCGGGTCGCGCAGCTCCCGCTGCACGAGCGTGGACAGGAGGAAATGGACCTGGTCTTCGAGGCGTTCTGGGCGTTGCATGGGATTCCTTTGCAACTTTCATTCTACCCGACCCGGCTTTTTCGCCTTGCCCGTGGAGGCTGGACCCGTCACGGGATACTCTGGGTTTTTCAAAGGCAGCGGTCTTGGCCGAGTGGTTCGAAACCTGGTTTGACGAGGACTACGCCCGTCTCTACGCCCACCGGGACGCGGAGGAGGCGCGCGTGGCCCTGGGCCGGGCCATGCGGGTGGCCCCCGAGCTGGCCCAGGGGCCCGTCCTCGATCTGGCCTGTGGCGCGGGCCGGCACCTGGAGATCCTGCGGCGGGCGAACCCCATGGCCTTCGGAATGGACCTCTCCCGCCCCCTCCTGCAGATGGCCCCGGGCGGCCTCCGCCCCTGGCTGCTCCGGGGCGACATGCGCCGCATTCCGGTGAAGGACGGCTCCCTGCATGGAATCTGCCTCTGGTTCACCCCCTTCGGGTATTTCGATGATGAGGAGAACCGGGCGCTGATGATGCGCCTGGGCGCCCTGCTGGAGAACAACGGCGTGCTGGTGATGGACTACCTCAACGCCGACCTGGTGGCCCGCACCCTGGTGCCCGAGGAGACGGTGGAGCGCGGGATCATCCGGGCCCAGAGCCGCCGGTCGCTGGAGGGGGACCGCCTCGTGAAGCGCATGGTGCTCACCCGCACGGACACGGGTGAGGTGCGCGACGTGCTGGAGAGCGTGCGGCTCTACCATCCCACGGAGCTCCAGGAGATGGCCGTGCGCGCGGGCCTGCGCCTCCGGCGCGTCATGGGCACCTACGCTGGCGAGGCCTTCACCGACGACAGCCCGCGCTGGATCGGGGTTTTCGAGAAGGCGTGGTGAATGAGGCTGCAGTCTCCCTCCTTCCTCCAATAGCCGATCCTCCCCGCTTCCGTCAGAATGGATCCGTTCAAGTGCAAGGAGCAGCCATGGGCTTCCAATCGGTGCGCGATCTCGATGTGAAGGGCCACCGGGTCTTCCTCCGGGCGGACCTGAACGTGCCCCTCAAGGAGGGCCGCATCACGGATGCCACGCGCATCAAGGAGACGTTGCCCACGCTGAAGTGCCTGCTGGATGGCGGCGCCTCCGTGGTCCTCGCCTCCCACCTGGGCCGCCCCGAGGGCAAGGGCTTCGAGGCCGCCTACAGCGCCGCCCCCGTGGCCGCCTGGCTGAAGGAGCAGGGCTTCGACTGCCGCCTGGCCAGCTATGTGAACGGCGCCACCGTGGAGGCCGAGGCCGCGGCCCTGAAGCCGGGCCAGATCCTGCTGCTGGAGAACCTGCGCTTCGAGAAGGGCGAGACCAAGAACAAGGAGGACTTCGCCGCGGATCTGGCGAAGCTGGCCGACACCTACGTGAACGACGCCTTCGGCTCGGCCCACCGGGCCCACGCTTCCGTCAGCGGCATGGTGGCCCACTTCCCGAAGGACCGCGTGGCCGCGGGCTTTCTCATGGAGAAGGAGCTGAAGGCCCTCGGCAAGGTCGTCCATAACCCCGACAAGCCCCTGGTGGTGATCTTCGGCGGCGCCAAGGTGAGCGACAAGATCGAGCTCATCCAGAACTTCCTGGGCAAGGCCGACGCCATCCTCATCGGCGGCGCCATGAGCTATACCTTCCTCAAGGCCCAGGGCTTCCAGATCGGGAAGAGCCTCTGCGAGGAGGACAAGCTGGAGATGTCCCTCGACCTGCTGAAGCAGGCCCAGGCCAAGGGCACGCGCCTGCTCCTGCCCCTGGATCATGTGGCGGCCGCCGAGTTCAAGGAGGATGCCGACTGCGCCATCACCCTGGACCAGAACGTTCCGGCGGACCGCATGGCCCTGGACATCGGACCCGAGACCGTCGCCGTCTACGCCGCCGAGATCCGCGCCGCGAAGACCCTGCTCTGGAACGGCCCCATGGGCGTCTTCGAGATGGCCCCCTATGCCAGCGGTACCCTGACCATGGCCGAAGAACTGGCGGATGCCGCCGACCGGGGCGCCTTCGTGCTCGTGGGTGGCGGTGACAGCGTCGCCGCCGTGAACAAGGCCGGCGTGGGCCCCCGCATGGGCCACGTCTCCACCGGCGGCGGGGCCAGCCTGGAGTTCCTCAGCGGTCTCGACCTTCCGGGCGTCGTCGCCCTCTCCAAGTAAGGATTCCCATGCGCTGCGTCGTCGCCAACTGGAAGATGAACCTGACCTCCGATGAGGCAAGGGCTTTCTGCGAGGATCTGCTCGGGCGCGTGGCGCCCGAGAAAGAAACTGAAGTCGGGATCGCTCCGCCGTTCACGATGCTGCACCTGGTGAGCGATCTGGTCCGGCCGAGGGGCCTCCAGGTCTTCGGCCAGAACGGCCATGCCGAGGCCAAGGGGGCCTTCACGGGCGAGATCTCCATGCCCCAGCTCCGCGATGCGGGCTGCTCCGGCGTGCTGCTCGGCCACAGCGAGCGCCGTCAGTTCTTCGGCGAGACCGACGCGGCCCTGGCGAAGAAGGTCAAGGCCGCCTGGCAGTGGGACCTGCTGCCCCTGCTCTGCATCGGCGAGACGCTGGAGCAGCGCGATGCCGGCAAGACCCTGGAGGTGCTGGGCCTGCAGCTGGCCATCCTGGCCGAGACCGGCCCCGGCCCCCTGTGGGTGGCCTATGAACCGGTCTGGGCCATCGGCACCGGTCGCCGGGCGGAGGCCGAGCAGGTGCGCGAGGCCCACGCCTTCATCCGGGCCGAGCTGGACCGCCACCTCGCCGGCACCGAGTACCGGGTGCCCATCCTCTACGGCGGCAGCGTCACCCCCGAGAGCTTCCCCGAGCTGCTGGGCATCCCCGAAGTGGCCGGTGGCCTGGTGGGCGGCGCCAGCCTGGATCCCCGCAAGTTCGCGGAGCTGGTGAAGCAGGCGGGCTGATCAGCTCAGGTCCAGGAACAGGTCAGCCACGTCGATGGCCAGCCCCACCAGGCCGGCGGCGTCGAGCCAGTGGCTGGAGGCGTGCATCTGCTGGGCGAATTCATAGGACGAGGCCGGATGCTGTGGCATCGGCACTGCGGCGCGCCTGGCCTCCTTCAGCGCCTCGATCTCCAGCTCACGGGCCCGATCCAGCCCGCCCCCGGCGATGAAGACCAGGACCCGGCGCAGCTCGTCCTTGTCGAACCAGATGCCATGGGCCTTGCACACGTCCAGCACCACGCCGGAGCGCTTGGCGTAGTTCACCCGGTTCATGCGCTGGCGGCAGGCGGGACAGGGTCGGTACTGGACCGGCTCCAGTCTGGCGACCGGCGGCTGGTCCGGCGCGGGCAGCGCGCCGAGAACGGCCCCCTGGCGCTCGCGGCTGGTACCCAGCTGCTCGAACACGGCGCGGTCCAGCCAGAGCCCGCCGCAGGCCAGGCACTCGCCCACTTCCACTTCGCCGACCTTGGCGGAAGCCATGGCCTTGGCGCAGGCGGGACAGGGCGCGCCCGTGGCCGGGGATGCAGCCCGGGGTGCCATCGCCGCGCCGCAGCCGGGGCAGTGGCTGGCGGAAAGCGGCACCAGGGCGAAACAGGCGGGGCAGGCCGCGGTCGCCAGCTGCGCCTTGCAGTAGGGGCACTGCGTGGCGTCCAGCGGCACCGAGGCGCCGCAGCCCGAGCAGCGCAGGACGCGGGCCTCCATCAGTTCTGCTTTGGCTCGGCCGGTGGTTCAGGCGTGGAACCGGGCGGGGGAGGCAGCGTGGCCGGCGGCGGGGGGGGCGGCTCAGTTGGCGCGGCCGTGGGGGGAAGCGCAATCGGCGGCGCGGGCGGGTCCACCCTTCGGGGCTGGGAGGCTCCCTCTTTCCGCCCCGAGGGGTCCTCGTAGAAGCGCTGCTCGGTGAAGCGGGTCCACTGGAAGTAGGCCGTCAGCTTCTGCACCACCACCCGTGCGAAGCCCTTGGCCTCCTCCTCGCGGATGCGGCCATCGTCATCGCGGTACCCGCGGGGCAGCGGGTCCATGGCTTCGACGACCTCGACGGGCTCGATGGACTCCACCCAGAGCGGCTCGGGATTGCCCGGCTGCACGAGGCTCACCTGGGCGCGCACCACCGTGGGCAGATAGCCCAGGCGGTCCTGGACGCGCTCCCGGTGCATGGCGGCATGGCTGCCCGCCCACAGACCCCAGAAGAGGCCATCGACGATGCCCCAGCCCCGGTTGCCCGAGGCCGCGCTGATGGCTCCCACGGTGACGCCCGTGGCGACGCCGACGGCCGTGGGGCTGGGCTGGCCGGGGGCCGGCGAGAGGTCGCGGATGACCACCTGCAGCTGCGCCGCCCCCACGGGGGGCTTCACGCCCTCGGGCACCACCACCACGCGGGTGGCCAGCCGGGCCCGCAGGGCCGAGGCGTACTCCTTCTGGAAGGCCTCGTGATCGGCCAGGCCCGAGGGCAGGCTCACGCTGACGCTGACGGGCGCCGGCTGCCGCCGGAACGCCTCGACCTCCGGCCGGGTGCAGCCGAGGACCAGCAGGATGGAAGGAATGAACAGCCAGGGAGCGCGCCGCATGGGAGACCTCCAGGGCCTAGTGTGCGTCCGGCCCGGTGAAGGTGTCCAGGAGCGGCCGTCCCGCTCCCGGTAGAATGGCGGTTCCCGGAAGGCCCCTCATGCTTATCCTCTTCGCCCCTGCGGGCTCAGACCTTATTTCGAAGGTGGCCTTCCCAACCCACGGCCCAATCTCCACCTCCGCAGAGGCCCTCTGATGCTCATCCTCATGGAATCCAGCGCCACCGCAGACCAGGTGAAGGAGGTCCTGTCCCTGCTGGAGGCCTCGGGCATCCGCTGCCAGGTGAACGAAACGCCGGAATCCCTCAGCATCGTGGCGCCCCACGCCTCCAAGGCGTTGAAGCCCGACCGCATCGAGCCCATGGCCGGCGTGCGCCGGGTGGTCCCCATCACCAGCCCCTACAAGCTGGCCAGCGCGGATGCCGCCACGGGCCGCACGGTGGTGGAGGTCCGCGGCGTCAAGATCGGCGGGCCGGAACTCGCCCTGGTGGGTGGCCCCTGCGGCGTGGAAAGCCGCGAGCAGCTCTTCACCGTGGCCCGCTACGTGGCCGAGGCCGGCGTGAAGCTGCTGCGGGCCGGCGCCTACAAGCCCCGCACCAGCCCCTACGCCTTCCAGGGCCTGGGCCTGGAGGGCCTGCGCCTGCTGGAGGAGGCCCGGGCGGAATTCGACCTGGGCATCGTCACCGAGGCCACGGAAGTGGAGACCTTCGACGCCGTGGAGCGCAGCGCGGACATGGTGCAGATCGGCGCCCGGAACATGCAGAACTTCGCCCTGCTGCGGCGCGCGGGCCGCTGCGGCAAGCCCGTGCTGCTGAAGCGGGGGCCTTCGGCCACGCTCGAGGAGTGGCTCTACGCCGCGGAATACGTGCTGGGCGAGGGTAACCGCAACGTGGTGCTCTGCGAGCGGGGCATCCGCACCTGGTCGGATCACGCCCGCAACACGCTGGACGTCAGCGTGGTCCCCGCCGCGAAGGCCCTCACGCACCTGCCCATCATGGTGGATCCGAGCCACGCCACGGGCCGCCGGGACCTGGTGATCCCCTGCGGACTGGCAGGCGTGGCCGCGGGCGCCGACGGCCTGCTGGTGGAGACCCACTGCCACCCGGAGAAGGCCCTCAGCGACGGCCCCCAGGCCCTGCTGCCCTCGGACTTCATCCGGCTGGTGGAGCAGGCCCAGGCCATCCACCGCGTGCTGCAGGCCCCCAGCCTCACTGGGCTATGGATGTAATGGGCCAGCCGTGACAGACTAGGAGGTTCGGAGTTTCCATGAACGGCCTCGCGCTCACGCTTCTCATCCTTTTCGGCGTCCTCCTCATCGGGACGGTCCTCCTGCAGCCCGGCACCAAGGGCGGCCTCGGGGCCTCCTTCGGTGGCGGTGGCGCCAACTCCGCCTTCGGCGCCCAGGGCGCCACGCCCTTCCTCTCCAAGGCCACCTACTGGTTGGCCGCGGGCTTCCTCGGCACCACGCTGTTCATCGAGGTCCTCATCATCCGGCAGAACCGCTCGGTGCTGGAGAAGACCACCGAGAAGACCGTGGTCGTCCCCACCGCACCCGCCCCGGCAATGCCCAGCCCGGCCCCGGTCCCGGCGCCCGCTCCCACGAAGAAGTAGTCCCCGCGAAACCGGTCATTGACCGCGTCCGCGCTTTGGGAGACACTTGAATTTCCTCGTTGCCCGCGTGGTGAAATTGGTAGACACGCCATCTTGAGGGGGTGGTGGCCACAAGCCGTAGCAGTTCGAGTCTGCTCGCGGGCACCAGAACAGAGAGCGCCGGAAACGGCGCTTTTTGCTGTCCGGGGGTTCCGCGCTCCGCGCACACCCCCGGAGCCCCCGCGCCGAATCCCGGCCAAGCCGGTCTTCTGCTTACCACGCCTGAACTGATAGCGTCATCTTCATGTCCTGGCCTTTGTCTCCGGAACTCCTCGCGCCCCTCGCCCCCTGGTTCGAGCGGGTGCGCCGCGACCTGGCCTGGCGGGCGCAGGATCTCGATGCACCCCATCCCGATCCCTACGCCGTGCTGGTGTCGGAGCTGATGCTCCAGCAGACGCAGGTGGCCACCGTGGTCCCCTATTTCGCTCGCTGGCTGGAGCGGTTCCCCGATGCAGCGACGCTGGCGGAAGCCGATGAAGACGCGGTCCACAAGGCCTGGGAGGGGCTCGGCTACTACCGCCGCGCCCGGTTCCTGAAGGCCGCCGCGACCTCCGTGGCCGCCGAGGGCTGGCCCGGCGATCTGGAAGGCCTGGCCGGATTGCCTGGTCTTGGCCCCTACACGGCCGCCGCCGTGGGCGCCATCGCCTTCCAGTGGCCCACCCCCGCCCTGGACGGCAATGCCTTCCGGGTGCTGGCCCGGTTGCTGCTGATCGAAGGCGATCCGAAGGCCCGCGCGGCGGACCTGCGGACCTGGCTGGTGCCGGCCCTCGGGGCACTGGGGCCCTCGCGCCTGACCCAGGCCCTCATGGAGCTGGGCGCCACGGTCTGTGCGCCTGCGCCAGCCTGTGGCGCCTGTCCGCTGGGCGACCACTGCGCCGCCCGGCTCGCTGGCCGCACCGCAGACATCCCGCCCGTGGCGAAGCGGGCCAAGCCGAGGGCGTCGACGCTCTGGCTCGTGGCCTTCGAGGCGAAGGGCCAGTTCCTCCTGCAGGCCCCGGCCGCCAGGGGGCTGCTCGCCGGGCTGTGGCGGTGGCCCACCTTCGATGCGGCAGATCACGGCGCGGAACCAGTCCTCCGCCCTGGGTCCATCACTGCCTGGCTGGGCTGGACCCAGGTCTACACCCACCGGCGAGAGGCCGTGACACCCCTCCGCATCGGCCTGGAGGCGCCCTTCACGCCGGCGGGAGGACTCCGCTGGGTGCCCGGCACCGAGCTTCAGGGCCTGCCCCTCGGCAAGCGGGACCAGCGCCTCCGCGACCTGCTGGTCACGCCGGGCCAGCCCCCCCTGGAGTCCCCGGACCCGGCCCGCCTGATCAGAGCTTGTGCAGCCCCTTCGGCGTGATCCGCAGGTCCATGGGCGGCAGGCCCATCTCCCGCAGGGCCGCCTCGGCGGCTTCGCGATGCCCGTCCCGCGCCACCAGCAGGCAGCACCCGCCGCCCCCGGCGCCGCAGGGCTTCATCCCCGCGTACCAGCCCTCGCGGCGGCCCCGATCGCGGACGGCGCGCATGGCGTCGGTCTCGACGGCGGGTGACATGCTCATCCGGGCCCGGCCCTCGCGCTCCAGGAGCTCGGCCACGGCCGCCGGATCCGAGGACAGGGCCAGGGCCATGTCCCGGGCGATGTCCCGGATCTCGGCCAGGGCCTGGCGGGTCTGGCCGTCCCCCTCGATGAAGCGCCTGTAGGCCTCCCAGTTCGTCAGGCCCGAGTGGTGGGGCTTGCCGGTGTAGAACACCACCAGGTTCGACAGCAGCGCGGGATGCGGCTCCAGCCGCTCCCAGCGCGGGGCGGGGCCATCCCAGTGGAGGGCCAGGGCGCCCCCCAGGGCCGCCGGATAGTAGTCCTGCCAGCCGGTCGGAGTTTGAAGCTCTCTACTTTCCAAGTCCCGCAAAATGGACACTTTGGCAGCAAGAGCTTCACCGGCCTCCAGTCCCAGGGCCGCGCCGAGCAGCCCCACGCCCAGGCAGGAGGAGACCCCGAGGCCCGAGCCTTGGGGCACGGGGCTGTGGAGGGTGAGGGTTGCCGGGGGTGTTTCGCTCGCGTCCAGGACCCGCCACACCCAGGAGAGGGTCGTCGGCGGCTCGGTTGGCCAGGCGTCGAACCTCAGTTCGAGGCCCAGGTCGCGGCTCGTGATCCGATGCCCCTGCCCGCTCCGGGTGAGGCCGATCTCGATCCACAGGTCCACGGCGGCATTCACGGTCACGCAGCCGCCCATCATGGCGTAGATGGGCCACAGGTCCAGGGTGCCGCCCGCAAAATCCACGCGGACGGGGACGCGCCAGGTTTCCCGGGTCATGTCAGAGGCCGAGGTCGCTCAGTTCCTGCTGGGCCGTGCGGGCCTCGGCGCTGCCCGGGAAGCCGTCCACCAGCTCGCGGAAGGCCTTCATGGCGGCGGGCTTCAGCCCCTGCTTGAGCAGGCACTGGGCCCGCTTCAGCCTGGCGGGGAGGAACTGGGGTGAGGCCGCATGCTCCTTGATGATCCGGTCGAAGGCGGCCTGGGCCTTGTCGAAGGCGCGCTGGTTGTAGTGGCAGAGCCCCAGGAAGAACAGGGCATCCGGGCGCTTCACGCTCTGGGGGTAGGTCTTCAGGAACAGTTCGAGCCCTTCGGCCGCCAGGGGGTAGTTGCCCCGGTTGTAGTCCAGCACGGCGGCGTTGTAGGCCCGCTCATCCTCGGCCGAGACGGCCGCCGGAGCCGGCGTCTCGGCGGCGGGCCGGCTGGGGCCCTTCGGCTGGCTGTTCAGGCGGTTGTTCAACACCCGCGTGGTGTCCTGCACCTGCCGCAGGCTCTCCTGCAGGTCCGCCTGGAAACGGCGGTCCTGGCTTCGGGCTTCGGCGGCGGCCTGCTGATCGGCCTGGGCCCGCTTGTTGCCCTCCTCCACCGACTGCCGGAGCTTGAAGACCTCCAGCTTGAGGTCGCCCACTTCCTGCTCCACGCGGCGGAGCTGGTCCTCGGATCCGCAGCCGATGGCCAGCAGCGCGGCCAGGGCGGGAAGCAACATCATGCGGGCGCTCATGGGAACTCCGGAGGTGCTTCCATCCTAAACGAAAAGCGGGGGCCGGAGCCCCCGCTTCGCGTCAGACGGCACGATCTACTTGAGCTTGAACTCGCCGCGGCGGTTCTGGCTCCAGCAGGCTTCCTTCGCATCGGTGCAGAGGGGCTTTTCCTTGCCGTAGCTGATGGTGGTGAAGCGGGCCTCGTCCACGCCCAGGGTCTTCAGGTAGGCCAGGGCCGCGGCGGCGCGCTTGTTGCCGAGCGCGAGGTTGTACTCGTTGGTGCCGCGCTCGTCGCAGTGGCCTTCGATCTCGAGCTTGGCGGCGGGGAAGGCCTTCATGAAGTCGGCGATGCCCTGGAGCAGCGCGCGATCAGATTCCTTGATGTCGGACTTGTCGTAGTCGAAGTGGATCGTCTTGAGGGCGGCCTCGGCGGCCTTCCTGAAGGCGGCGGCCTTCTCGGCCTCGGCGGCCTTGCGGGCAGCTTCCTCGGCGGCGGCCTTCTCGGCGGCGAGCTTGTCGGCGGCGGCCTTCGCGTCGGCGGCGGCCTTGGCATCAGCAGCGGCCCTGTCGGCAGCGGCCTTGTCGGCGGCGGCCTTGTCCCAGCCGTCGTACCAGCCCTGCAGCTTGTGCGGGTTTTCCTTGTCGTTCACGTAGGGGTTGGTCGCACGGGCCTTGCCGTCCTTGAATGCCTGCACGCCCTCGTTGAAGGCGGCCTGGGTCTCGGCCTTGATCTGCTCGGCGGTCTTGGGCGGCTTGCAAGCCAAGCTGCCAAGGGTGAGCACGATGGCCGCAGGGACGAGGTAGGTTCCGTAGCGCATGGGATTGTTCCTCCAGGATGAAATGAGTATAGAAGCTCTGTTGATCAGGGGGTTGTCATAAATTTTCAGCGCCCGCGGATCCAGCGGGGGCTCTGGCAGCCCGAAAACTCAGCCAGGCGCACGATCTGGCGGCCCGAGAGGTCCGTGGTGAAGAGCTGGGAGGAGCCGAACCGGTTGCTGGTGAACACCAGCCGCCGCTCATCAGGGGACCAGGACGGCGACTCCGAGGTGCTCACGCCCGTGGTGATCTGGTATGCCTTTCCTTCGCCCAGCTTGTAGACGAAAAGATCGAACTTGCCCTCGAAGCGGGATACGTAGGCCACCATGGCGCCGTTGGGACTCCAGGCCGGGCTGGCGTTGTACTGTCCCTCCCCGGTGAGGCGGCGGAGGTTCGAGCCGTCATCCTGCATGAGGTAGACCTGGGGCCCGCCCTCGCGGTCCGAGGTGAAGGCGAGCTGGTTCCCGTTCGGATTCCAGGCCGGCTCGGTGTTGATGCCGTTGCCGTCGGTCAGCCGCCGGGCCCGGCCCGTGTCGAGGTCCAGGGTCATGATGTCGCTGTTGCCGCGGCGGTCGCCCTGCACGAAGGCCAGCCGCTTGCCGTCGGGCGACCACACCGGCGAGGAGAGCATCCCGCCAGCTCCGGTGGTGGGATAGAAGCGCTCGTGGGGGCCGTCCTTGCGGCGCTGGCCCCAGATCTCGGGGGCACCACCCTTGTAGGTGACGTAGGCCAGCCGGCCATCTCCGGCGATGGTGGGCGAGAGGGTCAGGCTGCCATGGCGGGTCAGCTGCACCAGCCCGGCGCCATCGCGGTCCACCTGGAAGATCTCCTTCACGCCGGGTGAGGTCTGCCGAACGAACACGATGCGGCTGGAGGCCACCCCCTTCTCGCCGGTCAGGCGACCAACCAGGTCGTCGGCGAGGTAGTGGGCAAGGTAGCGCAGCGGCACGATCTTGTTGGCGTTGTAGGTGCGGGTGAACACGCCCTTCTCGGCGGCGGTGTCCAGCGCGGAGGCCTCCATCTGGAGATCGCCACCGGCCGCCTTCGTCATCCGGACGTTCAGCAGCCACTGGGCCCCGGCCACCTTCCAGGCCTTCAGGGTGGCGGCATCGCCCGGGAGCCGTTCCTGGAGCACGGCGATGAGGCCCGTCTCGTCGAGGTCCCGCTTGAGGACGGCCGTGAACTCGGTGGCGATGGTGGCGTCATCCAGACCGCTGGCCTTGGGCTGGGTCATGGCCAGCACCAGCTTCGCACTGCTGGTGGCGGTCAGCACCACTTCCGTCTGCTGGGCCCAGAGGCCCGTGGCCGCGAGGACGCAGAGGAAGGTCCGAATGAAGAATCGCGTCATGGCATCTCCGGGCCTGGGGAGTCTTCAGCCTATCAGATCAGCCGCCGCCAACCGGGCCACCAGGTCCGTGTTCCTGGGTGGCATGGACAGGCGGAGCATCTCCGGCGCGGTGAACCACCCCCAGGCCAGGGACGTGCGGGGCTCGCCCTGGGTTTCCACGAGAAAGGGATGGAGGCGGATCGGGCCGTCCAGCACGGGCCAGGGCCGCGCCTCGCAGAGGCCCAGTCCCACCTCTTCCCGCAGCTCGCGGGCCAGGGCCGCCTGCGGCGTCTCGCCCGCCTCGACCTTGCCGCCCGGAAACTCCCAGAGCCCCGGCAGAACGGCGTTGGCGGGATCCCTCCGCTGGAGGAACCAGCGGTCCCCGCGCCGCAGCAGCGCCAGGGCCACCTCGGTCATGCTTCCCCTCCGGAGGGCCCGTCTCCGCCGGCCAGCAGCGCCAGGCGGTCCGCATAGCGCCGGCGCAGGGTCTCCACCCACACCAGCTTCAGCCGGCCATAGGCGGGCCTCAGCTCAAGCTCGACCCAGGCCCTCAGCTCGTCCACGGAGGCGCAGCGGGCCAGGCTCTGGTGCAGGGCCTCGCGCAGATCCTCGTCCACCCGCTGCAGACCGGCCACGGGCGCGTAGCTGATGCGGTGGATGGAGCTCGCCCCCAGGTCCCGGAGCCGTTCCTGGTGGAGGGCGGTGCCATAGCCCTTGTGCCGGTCGAAGCCGTAGCCCGGGTGGGCGGCCTCCATCCGGACCATCAGGGCGTCGCGGTGGGCCTTGGCGAGGATGCTGGCCGCTCCCACCGCGCAGCTGAGGGCATCGCCGTCCACCACGAGGCGCTCGGGCAGCCCGGTCCTCGGGCCCTTGTCCCCATCGATGAACAGCATCCGGGGCCGGAGGGAGAGCTCCGCCACGGCCTGCCGCATGGCCATCATGGTGGCCTCGAGAATGTTCTCCCGGTCGATGGCCATGGGATCCATCTCCGCGATCCCGTAGGCCGGCAGCAGGGCCTTCAGCTCGGCAGCGAGGACCTCGCGCCGTTCCGGTTTCAGTTTCTTGCTGTCGCGCACGCTCCGCAGCACGTGCCCCCACTTCCGGACTGTCTCGGCATCGAGCACCGCACAGGCCGCCACCACGGGCCCGGCCCAGGCGCCCCGACCCGCCTCGTCCACCCCGCCCCAGGCCACGCCCGGGGGCACGTTGCCCAGATCCCAGTCGAGGGGGTTCACCGGGCTCATTCCCGTCCGCCATCCAGGGACCCCGGATCGAAGCTGCAGCGTGTCGTCACCATGGATTCAACCTACCCGCGAAGGCCCCGGGGCCCAAGCCATCAAGAGGCATCAACCGATACCATCTGTTGGGATACACTCGATTCTTGCCGACCCCCTGATCTGTTATCACCTTCCCTCCGCCCCCACCCCCACTTCACGGATGCGCCATGAGATTCCTCACTCGACTGGTCCTGCCCTGCCTCCTCCTGGGCACGCTCCTCGCGGCGCAGGAGTCCGCCCTCGCCCCGGCCGTGAAGAACCGGGTGACGGACGCCAGCTTTGAGGTGGTGGTCCCCCGGGCCGACCCGGCCAAGGATCCGGTCTCCTACGAGAAGGACCTGCCCTGGGACCTCGTCCCGTTCAACCTCCGGAATGATCCCTACGTGTCCATCGGCACCGCCTTCGCCATCTCGAAGACGACCCTGGTGACGGCCCATCACGTCTTCCAGTCCCTCCACGCCTCCAGGGGCTACCAGACCTGCTTCATCCGTGATGCCAAGCAGAACGTCTGGGAAGTGGATCAGATCCTGGCCCTGGATGAGCAGCGCGACGTGATCGAGTTCTCGGTCAAGGGGAGGACCTTCGAGCAGTGGCTCGAGCTTCGACCCGGGTTCAAGGACAACGAGACCGTCTTCACCGTCGGCAACGCCTATGGAGAAGGCCTAGTGATCCGGCCCGGCGAGCTGATCGGAACCATCCCCGAGCCTCTGCGAGGCGCCTGGAACCTGCTGAAGAGCAGCGCCGGGGTGAACCCCGGCAATTCCGGAGGTCCGCTCGTGGATCCCCAGGGGCGCGTGGTCGGCGTGGTCCTGGGGAAGAAGGACAACATCTGCTACTCCCTTCCCACCGAGGAACTGAAGGCCGTGAAGCCCGACCTCGCCCGCTTCTTCAACAAGGTCACCTTCAGCTTCTCGCTGTTCCCCGAGAAGTCGAGCGCCTTGGAGCGCGCCTACGACGTGCCTCTGCCGCGCGCCTACGCGGAGCTGCGGAAGGAGATCGCGATCAAGGAGAAGGCGTTCTACTTCAAGTCCATGGATGGGTTGTTCACGAGCCTGGGGCAGGAGCTCTTCCCCTCGAGCGAAGCCAGCGAAGAGGCCGTCGCAGACATCCCCACCAGCGGTAATCCAGAAGTCATCTTCCGCGACAACACCACCAAGAAATGGTCGTTCTCCGGCCTCGAGTACAAATCCAACGACCTGCCCAAGAACGGACGGATCTCCTATGCGCAGGCCAACGGCGTGTACCTGTTCAAGATCCGCCGGCCCGATGGGCTTCCCCTCGGGGATTTGCTGACGAAGCCGAAGGTCTCCATGGACCTGCTGCTGAAGGGCGCCAGCGTGTCCCGCACGGTCGGGGGCCAGGCGATCCGCGTCACGTCGTTCGGCGAGCCCTACCAGGTCCAGCCGCATGCGGACCGGTTCGGACGCCTCTGGCAGCAGGCCATCTGGTTCACCGCCTACGACGATGGCGTGGTGCTCACCTATTCCACGCTTGTCCCCTCCGGCGTGGTGATGGCCGTCAGGTTCATCAACTCCTCCTCGCTCATGGAATGGCTCTACGACCTGCCGAAGTTCCTGGACTACACCTATGTCCCCTACGCCGGCAGGCTGAAGGACTGGAGCGAATTCCTGCAGCACCGGGAGCGCCTCCCGGCCGCCCTCCGGGGCATGACCTTCGACTTCCAGGAAGGGAAGCACCTCCGGTTCCAGGCCCTCTGGGCGAAGGCGGACCTCGGCCCCGCCCAGATGGAGCTTTCAGCCAAGGCCTTCCTGATCCTCAACATGGGATTTTCGAGGAAGGGCCCGGAGGTGCTCTGGGATCTGCGCCGGGTGAACATCGCGGAGGATGAGGAGGACAACTACTTCGTCCTGCTGCGGCACATCCACCCCACGCCGGCCATGCCCGAGTCCGACCAGAAGCGCTGGAAGGAGATCGCCAGACAGCGCCACCCGTACACCAGGCGCACATACGAGGAAGAGGGGGCCAGCCGGATCGCGACGGTCCACCCGGCGTTCCTCAAAGCGGACACGCCCGCCGACGAGAACACGGACCTGTTCACCGTCTACCTGGCCCGCGTGGGGAAGGTGGAGGACAAGGAAATGCAGACCCGCATCCAGGGACTCCTCCAGGCCCTCACCCGTTCCGGGGCGAGCCCCTCCAGCCAGGTGGTGCAGGTGCAGCCATCCACCCCGGCGGCAGCCACCCGCTGACCAGCGGGGGCTCCGCCTCTGGCACTCCCCTCAACACTTCAGGGACTCCCACGCGATCAGCCAGGTCAACCCGGATCTGGACCGAGCTTGGCGCTGCGGGGCAGCGCCAAGGGACAAGGCCAGACCGGGTTGAAGCCAGCTCAGCACTTCAGGGATTCCCACGCGATCAGCCAGGTATCCATCACACCTCTGAAATGGCTCCGGTGCGGTCCTGGCCGGTAGATGGCCTGGATGGGGATGTGCGCCCAGCGCAGCTTCCAGTCCGCGGCCTTCATGGCGATCTCCATCTCGATGGCGAACCCGGAGGCACGGAGCTGGAGGCGGTCCAGCACCTTCTTGCGGATCAGGCGGAAGCCGCTCTGACTGTCCTCCCAGGTCACGCCGGCGATGCGCCCCAGGGTCCAGGTGCCCAGGGCGTTAGTCCGCCAGCGCTTGGCGGGGATCCGGGCCCGATCCTGGAAGCGCGAGCCGATGAGGAAGTCCGCATCGGGATGGACGGACAGATGGTCCAGGAAGCGCTGGAGATCGCCCGGGTCATGCTGGCCATCCGCATCCAGGAACAGGTAGAAATCGAAGTCGTCGGGCTGGAGCCGGGCGATGCCGGCCCGCATGGCCTGCCCCTTGCCGCCACCCTTCCCGGGCTCCAGCCGCAGCACTTCCGCACCGGCCGCCGCGGCCACGGCCCCGGTGCCATCCGTGGAGCCGTCATCCACCACCAGGAGGCGATGGAGGCCGAAATCCTTCAGGCCTTCCAGCACGGGCGCGATGTGCTCCGCCTCATCGTGGGCGGCGATGATGGCGGCGATCCTCAACGGCGCTTCCCGCGTTTCCCGGGGGAGGCGGGCCAGGGCTGGCCGTACGAGGCCTCGTAGGCCGACCGCTGGACAGCGTTGGCGGCCTGATCGGGAACCAGCCGGTAGCTGCGCTCGGGGTTCTCGATGACCGGCACGTCGACCTCGAACACCCGGCTGCGATCCGTCGCGAGGATGTGGGCCAGGCCAGCGGGCCCGGGCTGGGCCAGGCCCCGCTGGACCTCGGCCGCGGTCTTGGTGCGCCAGCCGTCCACCGCCAGGATCTCCATGCCGAAACTGAGGCCCGCAACCGCGGCGGGACTGCCGGGAATCACGTTCTGCACCACCGGTCCATTGGAGGCCAGCACCAGTCCCGTCCAGGACCTGGCCCGCTGCAGGGACACGGTATCGCGCTGCTCCTCCTGGGAAAGGCCCTGCCAGGGGGCCTGCGCTTCCAGGCCCAGACCGAAGGCCCGGCGCAGGAGGTCGGCGTCCAGCTCGGCCCGGCCGGAGATGTAGGCATCCCAGAAGGGCCCGGGCTCGCGCCCCGACAGCTCCCGGAAGGCCGCCCGCACATCGGCATCGGTAAGTCCCCGCTCGCCGTGCCGCTGCCACAGCAGGGCGAAGAGTTCCGCCAGCCCGGCCCTGCCGCGGCTGCCCTCACGCAGGGCGGCATCCATGAGCCAGCCCACCAGCTCACCCTTGTCGTAGTAGCTGACGGTGCTGTTGGGGCTGAACTCGTGCGGCTTGTAGAGGCGGATCCAGGTGTCCCAGCTGGATTCCTCCAGGCTCTGCTCCAGGCGGCCCGGGCGCTGAACCTGCTCGCTCCAGCATCGGGCCAGCTCCTTGGCCGTGTGATTCCACGGCACCACGCCGGCCCGCAGGACGATCACGTGCTCCATGTAGGACGTGAGCCCCTCGTGGAACCACAGCATCTTCGTGGGATTCTCGCGGCTGTAGTCGAAGGGCCCCAGCGCGGGATCGTGCAGCCGCTTGACGTTCCAGGCGTGGAAGAACTCGTGGGCCACGAGCTGGTGGAGGGCGTGGTAGCCCTCCTGCCGGTCGAAGGCGTGGCTGTCGGAGATGAGACTGGTGCAGTCCCGGTGCTCGAGGCCACCCCGAAGCCCGGGCGCGAAGGTGAATAGGAACAGGTAGCGCTGGAAGGGGAAGCCGCCGAAGATGGCGCCCGCGGCCTCGACGATCTTGCGGGTGGCCTCGGTGATGCGAGCTTCGTCGCCGTTGTGCGCGCCGGTGAAGGCCAGCTGGAAGGTGGTGCTCCCGGCCTTGAAGCTGCGCGACTTGAACGCGCCCAGCTCGAAGGGCGAGTCCACCAGCGTGTCGAAGTCCCTGGCCTGGTAGGCGCCCTGCTTGAGCGGAAGGGGCGAGGCCACCTTCCAGGTGGTCGGGAAGCCCTCGAAGTGCACGGTGATGGGTCGGTCCAGCTGGCCCTCCAGGTAGAGGAAGGTCGCCGCGGGGATGATCTGGGCGTGGGTGGCGTCCATGTGGTTGGTGCGGACGGTCAGGTCGTTGCCGTAGACGCGGTAGCGGACCGTGAGGTCACCCCGGGAGGCTGGAAGCGCCCAGCGCTGCTTGTCGAGTTTCTCGAGAGCCCGTTCCTGCGGGCCATCCACCCAGCGGACGCGATCCACGAACCGCGCGTAGTCCCGCACGAGGTACGAGCCCGGCGTCCAGGCCGGAAGGGCGGCGACCCCGCCCTTGGCCAGGGCCTCCGCCGGGAAGACCAGCCCCACCTCGAACAGGTGCTGGGCCAGGTCCAGGGGACGCAGGGTGGCCCGGATGGGGGCAGGCTTGGACATGGGCGGCCTCAGCCCAGGACGCCGTGCAGCCAGCGCTGCGACACCCACCGGATCTCCTCATCAGTGATCTGGTACTGGGGATCGCGCAGCTTCTCCTCGATGAGCGAACCCACCAGCGAAGTGAAGAGCAGCACCTCCTTGCGGGCCTGCTCCAGGCCGGTGCCGAAGGCGTGGTGCATGAACATGCCGAGGGGACTCAGGCCCTTCTCCACCAGGGGCATCAGGTCGCGGAAGCTGGAATCCGGAGAGGGCACGGCGATGGAGCGCAGGATGAAGCCGGTGAACTCCTGGCTCTCGAGCAGCATGCCGAGGTAGGCACGGCAGAGCTCCAGGCAGGCGGCTTCGAGGGCCGGCCTGCCCTGGATCGGGGCGGCGAGGTAGGGCTCCACCATGGCCTGGATGCGCACGGCCATGCTGGCCAGCGACACCAGGCAGAGCTGGCGGAAGAGCCCTTCCTTGCTGCCGAAGTGGTAGTAGAGCGTCGGCTTGGAGACCCCGGCCTCCTCGGCGACCTCCTTCACCTGGACGCCGTCGTAGCCCTTGGCCGCAAAGTGGGACAGGGCCGAGAGCAGGAGCCGGGCCTTGAGGTCGCCCTCGCCGCTGAGCCGCTCGAGGGCGGCGTGGAAGCTGCCGTGGGTGCCGACACCCAGGGCCTCGGGCCCGAAAACCGGCACCATCTCTTTGAGACCATGGTCTGGAACGGTGGACATAGGCTGCCTCGGAAGACGCCTCAGAATGCCACGAAACAGCCTACTCCTGGTTAAGGGACCTAGTGGACCGCAGACCGCCAGGGCAGGGCCTGGATCACTTCGGACTCCCGGTCCAGCCACCACTCCAGCCGGGCTTCGGCCTGGGCGCCGAAGCGCTCCTCGGCCAGACTGCGGTAGGCCACTGCATGACCCGCCTCGCAGCGCTCCAGCTCCAGAAGGAAGGTCAGCCAGCCCGCGGAACCCAACTCGGCCTGGGCCGGGCCCGCCTGCTCCAGCAGCCAGAGGCGCTCGCAGCTGCGGGCCTCGATGAGTGCGGCGATGAGCAGGCGGTCAAGCAGCCCTTTGGAGGCGAGCTTGTGCAGGGCCTGGGCGTAGGGATTGCCCAGGTCCGGTTGAAGGGCCCAGCCGAATCCGTGCAGCGCCTCGAGCACCCGCCGATAGTGGTTGAGTTCCTCCTCCGCAAGCCGCGCCAGCAGGATCGAGGCCCGCGGCGTGTCCGCGAAGGACTGGCTCAGGTTGAGGGCGTTCAGGGCGGCCTTCTTCTCGCAATGGGCGTGATCGGAGAGCAGGGCCGCCGGATCGGCGGTGGCCGCCTCGGCCCAGGCGGCGGGGGTGCTGGCGCGGAGGGCCAGGGGCGGCCGGAATCCGGTCATGGGCGTCCTCCTGGAAAGCCATTGAGCGCAAGGGCGGAAGCGAGGACCACCCCACCCAGGATGAGCCTGGGCCAGTCGATGGCCTCGCGGAACACGAGCCCCGAAGCCAGGATCGCCAGGGGGATCTTCACGTTGTTGAAGATGGCCAGGGTCCCGATGTCCGTCCGCCGGGCCCCGGCGTTGAAGAGGAAGAACCCCAGCCCCGAGGCCACCGCGCCCAGGTAGGCCAGCACCGCCGCCTGCCGGAGGCTCAGGGTGAAGACCTGATGCCACTGGATCCACGGAGCAGCCAGGCTCACGGCGACCGCCGCTGCACCGAGGTAGAGGATCCCCATGAGCTCCCGGTCGCGCTTCCCCGTGGCAGGGGCCTCGCGGCGATAGAGCACCTGGCCCAGGGCGAAGCAGAGGTTCGCCCCCTGCATGAGGAGGAAACCCCAGAGCAGGCCCGCCCGCCCCGGCCCCGAGCCCACGCAGATGCCCGTCCCCAGCACCGCCACCGCCACCGCGAGCCAGACCTTGCCGGTGCTCCGCCCTTCCAGCAGGTCGTCCACCAGCGTCACGAAGAGGGGCGTGAAGATGGTGAAGAGGGCCACCTCCGAAGAGCGCAGCCAATGGAACGATGCGACGTAGAGCAGGTACATGAGCCCGAACTGGAGCGCACCGATGGCGGCGAAGGCGGCCACCCGCTTCGGGGCCATCCCCTTCAGGTTCAGGAAGGGCAGGAACACCAGTGCCGCGAGCAGAGTCCGGACCGCGGTCACGAAGGGGGCGCCCAGGCCGCTCACCTGGGCCGTGAGGCCGAAGGACAGGGCCCACAGGACCGAGACGACGAGCAGCAGGGACATGGCACTCCAGGGAGGTGGGGTCAGTCGAGACCTCGGCCGAGTTTCAGGAAGATCTCGCGCCAGGGGGCCGGAAGGGCCTCCGCGTCCCGCGCGATGGTCGCCTCGTCACCGCGCACGAAGGGTCCCGTGCGGCCCACGGCGCCGCCTGCCTCCACGTTGCGCAGGGTGGCTTCCGCCAGGGGCAGCAGCCCACGGCCTGGCAGCGCCACGCCCTGGGCGCGGAGCAGGGCCTCGGCCCCCAGCCACAGGGTGGCCGCATGGCCCGAGGTGAGCACGGCCGCCGCGTGGTAGAGCGGCTTCAGCTCCGCCGGCAGATCGAAGGCCATGAAGCCCAGGTCGCCGAAGGCGCGGCGCAGCCCATCCGGCAGGGCCCCGGTGACCGCGAGGGGCGTGTCCGTCCAGTCGCGGGCCTGGCCGTCGAAGCTCGTCAGGGGATGGGCGCAGGGCACGCCCTCCAGGTGCAGGCTGCCCGCCAGGTGCACGCAGCGCCCCGGGAACAGCGCCGCCAGTTCCGGCAGGGCCCGGTCCGGCACCGCCAGCACCACCAGGCCTTCCGGCCGGGCCGTATGCTCGCACAGCGCCACCCGCGGACCCCAGGCCGCCGCCAGTGCGCGCCCCGCTCGGCCCCGGCCCAGGATGGTGAATTCGACGGTCATCCGGACAGTGTGGCGCAATTGGGCCACAGCCTGTTGGAGGTAGGCTGGGGGAGTGAAACCATCCTCCGTTCCATGGGGCCTGCCCCCCGAGGTGCCGTGGCCCCGGTTCCTGCGGCTGCTGCGGCACACGGATCCGCCCCGTGGCTGGCTGGAATCCGCAGCGGAACTGCCCGAACTGAAGAAGCGGCCCCTGTTGCTGCGCTGGATCGCCCAGCACCCGAAGGCCCCCGCGCACCTCCGCGCCCGCCTGCTGGGCCGCCTGCCCTGGCGCGCCCTCGCCGCGGTGGCGACGGATGCGGCGGCCCACCCCCAGGCCGCCCAGCAGGCCACGGAGAAGCTGCAGCAGCTGTGGCCGGTCATGACGACCGGCGAGCGCCGCAGCCTCGCCATCCATGCGCCGAGACAGCTCTGGCCCATGGTGTGGAAGAGCCCCGCGCCCTCGGTCCTGGCGGCCTTCCTCCACCATCCCAAGCTGGGACTGGAAGCCCTGGTCGCCCTCATCCAGCCGCCCCTGCGCCCGCCCCAGGCGGAGGCCCTGGCCTTCTCGCGCTGGCGCGAGGCCGGGCCCGTGGCGGAGCAGGTGCTGCAGGTGCTGGACCGCAGCCTCCCCCTGCCCGACTCGGGCCTGGCATTGGGCCACGCGGCGCCGTGGATCAAGGCGCTGGACGAAGAGGCCCGCATCCTCACCGCCAGCCGCATCCTGACGCCGGCACTCCGGCGTATGGTGCACCCACGCCGAAACGAGGAAGGCTAGGCCCGCTTGAGCACTTCCGCCACGCAGCGCTCGATCCCGACAAACACGTCACTCAACCGGGCGTCGTCGAACATGTAGGCGGGCGTGGTGACGAGGTTGTTCGCCTCGTCGATGACGATCTCGCGGGCGCTGGGCGTGTCCTGGTGCAGGTGCCCCAGGCGACGCATGGCATCCGCGCAGCCGGGATCGCCCCCCAGGGTGAGCCGCGCCGCACTCCGGCCCGACAGGGCCAGGGCCACCAGGGCCGGGGCGATGCAGATGGCGCCCACGGGCTTCTTCGCGTCGAAGAAGCCGCGCAGGAAGGCGGCCACGTCGGCCCGGACCTCGCCTTCCGGCCCCTTGAAGGCGAAGGAGCAGAGGTTCTTGGCCACGCCGTAGCCACCGGGCATCAGCAGCGCGTCGTAGTCCTCGACGCGGGCCTGCGCCAGGTCCAGGCACTGGCCCACCCGCGCGATGCGGCTGGCCTCCTCCAGGATGTTGCGCACGGCGCCGGCCACGGGCTGACCGGTGGCGTGGTTGATGACGTGGTGCTGGTCGGCGTTGGGCGCGACGCACTGGAAGGCGGCCCCGTGCTGGTCCAGGGCCAGCAGCGTCAGCACCGCCTCGCGCGCCTCGGCACCGTCCAAGTGGCCGCACCCCGCCAGCAGCACCGCGACCTTGAGCGTCCTCGCCATGAGAGCCTCCTGAGCCTTCCAGTGATTATCGCGCCAATCCGGAAAGCGGGCTGCGGTTCTCGTCTACCCTGAACGCATGCGCCTCTCCTCCCGCCTGCCGCAGGGCTTCGAGCCGAACGCCCTCACGGCTGCGCTGACCCGGCTCCGGGCCCAGGGCCGGGAAGTCCTCGACCTCACGGTCTCCAACCCCACGCGGTGCGGCTTCACCTATCCCGAGGCGGAGATCCGTCAGGCCCTCTCCCAGCCCACGGTGCTGGCTTACGACCCCGATCCCCAGGGAGCCAGGGCGGCCCGGGAGGCCATCGCCGCCCACCACGGCCATGGCCTCCGCGCCGAAAACCTGCTGCTCACGGCCTCCACCAGCGAGGGCTACGGCCTGCTCTTCAAGCTGCTGGGCGACCCCGGGGACGAGGTGCTCGTGCCCAGCCCCAGCTACCCGCTCTTCGAGTGGCTGGCGCGGCTGGAGGGCCTGCTGGCGCGGCCGGTGCCCTCCTACTTCCACGATCGGTGGCACCTGGATCTGGGGGCCCTGGAGGCCGCCGTGTCGCCGCGCACGCGGGCCGTGGTGGTGGTGAATCCCAACAATCCCACCGGCCACTTCCTGACGAAGGCGGAGTGGGCGGCGCTGACCTCTTTGTGCGCCCGGTACGGCCTCGCCCTGCTCGTCGATGAGGTCTTTGCGGACTACGCCCTGGAGCCGGCCGGGGATCGGATGGCCACGGCCCTCCTCGATCCCGATCCACCCTGCCCCGTCTTCCTCCTTTCGGGTTTAAGCAAGGTGGCGGCCCTGCCCCAGCTCAAGCTCGGCTGGATCGCCGGGCGCGGCCCCGGGGCGGCGGCGGGCCTGGAGGCCCTGGCCTTCCTCGCGGATCAGTACCTCTCCGTCTCCGCGCCGGTGCAGGCCGCGGCCCCGCGTCTGCTGGAACTGGCGAGGCCCATCCGGGCCCAGATCCTCGAGCGACTCCAGGCCAACCTCACGGTCCTCGATGCGGCGCTGGCCGGTCAGCCGCCGCTGTCGCGGCTGCCCGTGGAGGGCGGCTGGTCGGTCCTGCTGCGGCGGCCGGCCGTGGATGCGGATGAGGCCTGCGCCCTGCGGCTGCTGGAGGAGGCCTCAGTGCTGATCTATCCCGGCTCCTTCTTCGACCTGCCCGGCGATGGCCACCTGGTCCTCAGCCTCCTGACCGGGGAGTCCGGATTCAGCGAGGGGCTGCATCGCATCTTCCCCTGGCTGTGACGCCCCTGCATAATCACCCCACTCCATGAGCATCCTCGCCTCCTGCCCCAGCTGTGGTGCCGCCCTGAGCTTCCGGCCCGGGACCATGGTGGCGGTCTGCACCTACTGCAAGGCCCTCGCCGCCCGGAAGGACCGCGACCCCGAGCTGATCGGCAAGGTGGCCGACCTGGTGGACACCGGCTCCCCGCTGGGGCTGGGCGCCTCTGGAACCTACACGGGGCGGTCCTTCACCCTCGCCGGGCGCGTCCAGCTGAAGCATCCCCTGGGCGGCGTGTGGGACGAGTGGTACCTGGCCCTGGATGACGGCCGCTGGGGCTGGCTCGCCGAGGCGCAGGGCCGCTTCTACCTCACCTTCACCCAGGACCCGCACGGCACCCTGCCGGCGGTCGGCAGCCTGCAGGCCGGGGGCCTCGCCGACCTGGGCCCGGCCGGTCTCTGGACCGTGGGCGAGATCAGCGAAGCCACCTTCCACAGCGCCGAGGGCGAGATCCCCTGGGCCGTGGAGCCCGGCGCCACCTACCGGTTCGCGGACCTCTCCGGCCGCAACGGCGCCTTCGCCACCCTGGACTACAGCGAGGATCCGCCGCTCTTCTTCCTGGGCCGCGAGATCCCCCTGGCCGACCTGCGAATTCAGGGCGGCGTACGGAAGCCGGTCAAGGTCGGCGCCCAGAACCTCAACTGCCCCAAGTGCGGCGGGGCCCTGGCCCTGCATGCGCCGGACCAGACCCAGCGCGTGGGCTGCCCCAGCTGCGGCAGCCTGCTCTCAGCGGAAAACGGGAAGCTGGCCTTCCTGAAGAGCCTCAAGCAGCCCCACCAGGATGTGGCCATCCCCCTGGGCACTGAGGGGGTGCTGGGCGGCGAGAAGGTCACCTGCATCGGCCAGCTGCGCCGCAGCTGCACCGTGGATGGCCTCGCCTACCCCTGGACGGAGTACCTGCTCCTCGATGCCCAGCGCGGCTTCAAGTGGCTGGTGGAGAGCGACGGCCACTGGAGCCTGGCCGTGGCCATGCCCCCAGGCGAGGTGCCCCAGGCGCGTGATGGGCAGAAGAACCTCCACGCGCTCGGTGTCAACTGGCGGCGGTTCCAGGATGTCGAGGCCGTGGTCGAAGGCGTCTGGGGCGAGTTCTACTGGACCGTGGAGCAGGGCGAGCGGGTGCAGGTGGCCGAGTTCATCGCCCCGCCGCGCAGCCTCACCCGCGAGCGCCAGGGGCACAAGGGCGGTGGTGAGGAGGTGAACTGGAACCTCTCCACCTACCTGGATCCGGAAGCGGTCTGGACCGCCTTCAAGCTCAAGGACGCGCCCCCGACGCCCCGCGGCATTTCATCCTTCCAGCCCAATCCCCACAAGGTGACGCTCTCCAAATCCACCCTCTGGATCGTGGGCGCTCTTGGCCTGCTGCTGGCCCTCGTCATGGTGGAGTCCGCCACCCACCGCAACGAAGAGCTGTTCAAGAAGCGGCTGGACCTCTTCGAGCTGGCGCCCGGTCTCCGCAAGGAGGCGGCGGAGACCGTACGCAAGGGCATTCCCCTTCGCCGGCCCGCCATGCCCAGCCCGCCGGACGCACCGGCGGCCGAGGCCCAGGAACCGGTCTACTTCTCCGGTCCCATCGAGATCAAGGACGGCCGCCGCAACCTGGCCGTCACCCTCAGCGCCCCGGTCAACAACAGCTGGATCAGCCTGGAGGGCGCCCTGGTGAGCGAGACCACGGGCGTGGCCGAGCTCTTCCTCCTGGAGAGCAGCTTCTACCACGGTGTGGACGGCGGCGAGTCCTGGGCCGAGGGCGAGCAGACCAGCACGGTCTTTCTCAGCGCCGTGCCGCCCGGAACCTACGTGCTGCGCCTGGCCCCCCAGTGGGACGGGAAGTTCCCTCCCGTCGGCGCCATCGACGTGCAGCTGCGCCAGGGCGTCATGCGCTGGCTCTACCCCGGGCTCGCCCTGCTGGCCATCCTCGTGGTGCCCCTGCTCCTGGTGTTCCAGATGGCCGCCTTCGAAGGCCGCCGCTGGCAGGAGAGCATGTACGGCACGGCGGCATCTTCCAGCGGAGGTGACGATTGATGCGGATCCTCTACATCCTCTTCCTCGGCGGTGGCTTCAGCCTCATGGTCGCCAACGGCTTCTTCGGCCGCGAATTCTTCGGCCAGCGGCGCCGGGCCGATCTTCCGCCCAGCGTGCGCCAGACGCCCGGCGCCTACCGCACCTTCCTGCACAACAACGGCTTCCACGGAGGTAAGTGATGATCACGAACCAGATGCTGCACCAGCTCCTCGTTGCCGCCGTCTTCTCCGCCCTGGGTCTGGTCATCCTGGGCCTGGTCTGGCTCTTCCTGGTGAAGGTCCTCCCCTTCTCCCTGCGGAAGGAGATGGAGGACGACCAGAACATCGCCCTCGGCATCGTCCTGGGCTGCCTCATCCTGGGCATCAGCATCATCATCGCCGCGGCGATCCATGGGTGATTTGCCGCAACCGGATGCGGGAGCTTCTGCTGACCAGCCCACCCTGAAGGCCCCTCTTCTCTTCATCAGCGTGCTGCTGATCGCGAGCTGCGGGCTGATCTATGAGCTGGTCGCCGGGACGCTGTCGAGCTACCTGCTGGGGGATTCAGTCACGCAGTTCTCCACGGTCATCGGGGTGTATCTCAGCGCCATGGGGCTGGGCTCCTGGCTGTCGAAGTTCCTTCACCGCGGGCTGGCCCGGCGCTTCGTGGATCTGGAGCTGGCGGTGGCCCTGGTGGGCGGCTTCTCGGCCCCCATTCTTTTCCAGGCCTTCGCCCACACCCATGCCTTCCGCGTGGTGCTCTACGGCACGGTGGTGGCAGTGGGCACCCTGGTGGGGCTCGAGATCCCCATCCTCATGCGCATCCTCAAGGACCAGGTGCGCTTCAAGGACCTGGTGGCCGGCGTGCTCACCCTCGACTACATCGGGGCCCTCTTCGCCTCCCTGCTCTTCCCCCTGCTGCTCATGCCCAAGCTGGGCCTGGTCCGCACCAGCCTGCTCTTCGGCCTGCTGAACGCCGGGGTGGGCCTCTGGTCCACGCACCTGCTGCAGTCGCAGCTGGGCCCCACCCGGATGATCCGCCTGCGCTGCCTGGCCGTCATGGTCCTGCTGGCCGTGGGCCTTGCCTTCGCCGGGAAGTTCACTCTGGCCGTGGAGGAGGAGATCTTCGCGGACGAGATCGTCTACGCCAGGGACAGCGCCTACCAGCGCATCGTGCTCACCCGCGGCCGGGGCAGCTTCCAGCTCTTCCTCAATGGCAACCTGCAGTTCTCCAGCGCCGACGAGTACCGCTACCACGAGGCCCTGGTGCACCCCGCCTTCGGCCTGCGGCCCGACGCCAAGCGCGTACTCATCTGCGGCGGCGGCGACGGCCTCGCCGTGCGCGAAGTGCTGAAGCATCCCTCGGTGCAGGAGGTGGTGCTGGTGGATCTGGATCCGGCCATGACCGACATGGCGCGCCGCCAGCCCATGGTGCGCCAGCTCAACGGCGCCGCCCTGGACGATCCCCGCGTGAAGGTGGTCAACGCCGATGCCATGGTGTGGCTGCAGGAGACCACCGGGGCCCCCTTCGACCTGGCCTACGTGGACTTCCCCGATCCCAACACCTACGCCCTGGGGAAGCTCTACACGTCGCGCTTCTACCGCCTGCTCCAGCGCCGGCTCACGGACGACGCCATGATCACCGTGCAGAGCACCTCGCCCCTGATGGCGCGGCAGTCCTTCTGGTGCATCGCCGCCACCATGGAGGCCTCGGGCCTCAAGGTGCGCCCCTTCCACCTGGCGGTGCCCTCCTTCGGCGTGTGGGGGTTCGCCCTGGCCTCGAAGCGCGACTTCGAAGTGCCCGCCCGCGTGCTGCCGGGCCTGCGCCACCTGTCCGATGAGGCGACCAGCGCCATGTTCGCCTTCCCCAAGGACATGGACCGCGTCCCCGTGGAGGTGAACCGCCTGGACAACCAGGTGCTCGTCCACCTCTACACCCGGGAGTGGCGGCGATGGTCGTAAAGGAAAACCGCGAATGACGCGAATGGGCGCGAATGGAAATGCCATCGACGGTCATCTGCCCACAGCAGATCTACACAATCATTTTTCGCGCGCCCGAAGGGCGATTCGCGCCATTCGCGGTTCCATGCCCTTTCCTTTATTCTCTCGCCCATGAGGCGCCGCGACTTTCTCGCCACAGGCGCCCTGTTGGCGGTTCCCATCGCCTGTCGCCGCAAGCCCGAGTTCCCCTTCCCGGGCGAGCTGGTGGGGCCGGACCTCGCGCTGGGACACCGTTTCCGGGGCCGTGACCTTCCGGAACCCGAGCGCTTCGAGCCGATCTCCGTCCTCGTCGTGGGAGGTGGGGTCGCCGGTCTCAGCGCCGCCTGGCGACTGGCGGGCGGCGGCCTGGACGACTTTCGCGTGCTGGAACTGGAACCCGAGCCTGGCGGCACCTCGCGCTCCGGCCGCAACCACGTCAGCGCCTTCCCTTGGGCCGCCCACTACCTGCCCGTGCCCGACCGGGGCAACCGCGCGGTGCTCCGCCTGCTGAAGGAGTGCGGGGTGCTGGAGGGCTTCGACCCCAAGGGCGATCCGGTCTTCGCGGAGGAGGCCACCGTCCGCGCGCCGGAGGAACGCCTCTTCGCCTACGGCCAGTGGTGGGAGGGGCTCTACCTGCGGGCCGGGGCCAGCGCCGAGGACGAGCGCCAGTACCACGCCTTCTTCCAGGAGGTGGACCGCTGGGCCGCCTTCAGGGATGCGAAGGGGCGCCCCGCCTTCAGCATTCCCCGCTCGCGGTGCTCCGACGCGCCGGAGGCACGCGCCCTGGATGGCCTCTCCTTGGCCGCCTGGCTGGACGGCCGCGGCCTCACCTCGCCGCGCCTGCGCTGGCTGCTGGACTACGCTTGCCGGGATGACTACGGCTCCCGCCTGGATACCACCAGCGCCTGGGCCGGCCTCTTCTACTTCGCCGCCCGCAAGCAGGGCCCCGGCGAGGACTCCCGCCCCCTGCTCACCTGGCCCGAAGGCAACGGGTTCCTCGTCAACCACCTGCGGAAGGCCTGCGGGGACCGGCTCCGCTGCGGCGTGATGGCCACCGCGATCCGCCCGGAGCGGAAGGGCCTCCGCGTCACGGCCTGGGATGCCGCAGCCCAGCGTCCCGTGGGCTGGCTGGCGAAGCGCGTCATCTTCTCGGGTCCCCAGCATGTCGCGCGGCACGCCATCGAGGGCCTCGGAGCCGCGCGCCCGGCCCTGGCCCGCATCCACAACGCGCCCTGGCTGGTGGCGAACCTCACGCTGCGGGCCCGGCCCCAGGAACCGACCTTCCCCCTGGCCTGGGACAACGTGCTGCGCGACAGCGAGGCCCTGGGCTACGTGGTGGCCACGCACCAGAGTCTGCGGGACCACGGCCCCACGGTGTGGACCTGGTACCGGCCGTTCTCCGGAGCCGACTGCGAGGCCGAGCGGGCACGGCTGCTGGCCCTGGACTGGCCTGCCTGCGCGCGCATGGTGATGGCCGACCTCCGGCCGGCCCACCCCGATCTCGAGGGGCTGGTGGCGCGCCTCGACGTCATGCGCTGGGGCCACGCCATGGTGCGCCCCGCGCCGGGCCTGCTCTGGGACTCCGAGTTCCTGGCCCTCGCCCGCCCCTTCGGCGCCATCCACTTCGCCCACACCGAGCTCAGCGGCTTCTCCCTCTTCGAGGAGGCCCAGGACCATGGGCTCCGGGCGGCGGAGGAAGTGCTCGCGGCCCTGGGTCGATCCGGGACCACCTGGCGGTAGCTGTCACCGGGCTGTGATGTCCGGCACATGCCATGCGCGGCCTCTGAACCCGCCTGGCATGAGCCTCCGCCGGTTTTCTCATAGAATCTCCAGCGCAGCTCTAGGATGCCGAAGTCATTTATGTCCTAACAGTTTTCATTGTTTTTGTTATGAGTCATTTGGAATGCCCATATTTCGCTTGACGCCCCCCTTGCCGGGGCGTGGCATGAGGACAACACATTCCTAAATCCAAGCTTCCCCACCTCACCCAGAGGTTCCCTCCATGTCCACGGCCGAGGTCTTCCCTCCCGAGCGCCACGCGGCCGATAGCCCGTCCGGCGCCCTGGAGTCCCGCCTGGCCGGCCTGGCTGAGACCATCAGCCGCCTGGAGGCCAGGGTGGCCGCCCTGGAGGGCCGGACGCCGGAGCGGGCCGTTTCCGTGGTGGTGGCCACGGATGGCAGCCCCAGGACCGCCGCCCCGGCGCCCGCCACCGCGGACCTTCCCAATCCCATCCGGCTCATGGGTCTCATCGGCAGGACCTGTCTCATCCTGGGTGGGGCCACCTTCATCCGGGCCCTGGTGGATGCGGGCACCATCCACCGCGGCTGGGGCGTGGCGCTGGGCCTCGCCTTCGCCATCACCTGGGCCATCCTGGCGGACCGCGCAAAGCATCCGCTCGATTCCGCCTTCCATGCCCTGGCCTCCATCCTCATCGCCTACCCGCTGCTCGTGGAGTCCACGGCCCGCTTCGGCATCCTCGAGCCGGGCCTGGCGGCCTTCCTGCTCCTCGTCGTGACCGGCCTGCACAGCGCCGTGGCCTGGCGGCGGGACCTGCAGCCCATCATCTGGCTGGCCATCCTCACTTCCCTGGGCTCCGGCTTCGCGGTGATGACGAGCCGCCGTGCCATCGAACCCTTCCTGATGGTGTTCCTCGTCCTCGGCCTCGGCTCCCTCTGGGCCACCTACGGCCGCCGCTGGCACGGCCTGCGCTGGCCCACGGCCCTGGCCGCCAACCTCGGCGTGCTGATCCTCACCTCGCTGGCCGCCTGGCCCGGGGGCGCGCCGGAGATCTACCGGGGCCTCTCCCCCGCCCGCGCCATGGTCCTCGCCCTGGCCCTCGTCGTGCTCTACCTCGGCAGCTTCGCCGTACGGATGCTCCAGCAGCGGCGGGTGGTGAATGCCTTCGAGAAGATCCAGACCATCCTGGCCCTGCTCGTGGGCTTCGGCGGCGCCTTCCGCGTCGCCCTCGCCACGGGCTCGGGGACCGGGGTCCTGGGGGCCGGCGCCTCGGTGGCGGGCCTCGGCTGCTACGCGACGGCCCTGCGCTTCGCGGAGGACCACGAGGAGACCCGGGCGAATTTCAATTTCTTCACCTTCCTGGCGCTCATTCTGGTGCTGCTGGGCGGTTCGATCCTGCTCCCGCAGCCCATCTTCGGGCTCCTGGCGGCGGCCCTCGGCCTGGGAGCGATGGTGGCCGGCCTCCACCTGCGGCGGGCCGTGCTGTTCGTCCAGAGCGGCATCTTCCTCCTGGCCGGCGCGGTGGCCTGCGGCCTGCTCGGCTGGTCCTTCCGTGCCTTCCTCGCCCCCGGGGGGGCCGGTGCCCCCATGTCCCTGCCCGGCCTCCTCTGCCTGGGCCTCCTGGCGGGCGCGGTCGCCTGGTTCCTGCTGCACCGCCCCTCGGACGCCATCACCCGGCGCGTGCGCCCCCTGATCCTGGGCCTGGGCGCGGTCGCCGCCATCGGCGCGGGCGCGCTGGCGGTCCGGACCTTCAGCGCCGCACTCTCGTCCGGAGCCCCGCAGGCCGACCTGCTCGCGGCGCTGCGCACCGGGGTCCTGTCGCTGCTCGCCATCGCCATGGCCTGGTTCGGCCGCCGGATGCCCATCCTCGAGCTGCGCTGGCTGGTCTATCCCGTGCTCATCGTCACGGCCCTGAAATTCCTGTTCGAAGACCTGGCCGTGGGCCGGCCCCTGACCCTGTTCCTCGGGTTCATGTGCTTCGGCGCCACCCTCATGCTCGCGCCCCGACTGCTGAAGGCCCCCGCCCCCAAGGGCGGAGGCGATGATCCGAACACGTCGATCCCGGAGGTGGATTCATGACGACATGCCTGACCCGATCCGCAGGCCTGGCCCTGCTCCTGCTGGCCCTCCCCGCCAGCGCCAAAGAGCCGCCCAAGAAGGCGGAACCCGCCACCCAGGAGGGCATCGAGGTGCCGAAGCCGCCCTTCACCGACGGCATCTTCCCCTGCACGGGATGCCACGACGGCAAGCAGCTGAAGGTGGACACCAAGCGCCGCGAGCTGGCCATGCACAGCGAGATCGAGCTCAAGCATGGCACCGAGTCCCGCTGGTGCCTGGACTGCCACGATGCCAACAGCCGCGACAACCTGCACCTGGCCAGCGGCGAGAAGGTGGAGTTCACGGCCTCCTACAAGCTCTGCGGCCAGTGCCACGGCGACAAGTTCCGGGACTGGCGCGTGGGCATCCACGGCAAGCGCACCGGCAGCTGGAACGGCCAGAAGCAGTACCTGCTCTGCGTCAACTGCCACAATCCCCACTCCCCCCGCTTCGCGGCCTTGAAACCCATGCCGCCGCCCACGCGGCCTGAAGACATCAAGCTGACGAAAGGGGGTGCCAAATGACGGACCAACTGCCCATGCAGACTCCAGCGGCGTGTGACGAGTCCAGCAGCTGCGGCAGCCGCCGGGAATTCCTCGGCACTGCGGTGGCCACGGTGGCCCTGGCCCTCACCGGCTGCGGCAAGCTCAGCAAGGAGGAGTTCCTCCAGCACCACTTCAAGGAGCTTTCCAAGGATGAGGTCCAGACCATCATCGCCCGCCTCGAGGCCGAGTACAAGGAGAAGTACCACAAGACCGTGAAGGTGGGGACGGAAGCGGCCATGCCCGGCGTGATCTTCGGCTACGCGCTCGATCTCAGCCGCTGCATCGGCTGCCGGCGCTGCGTCCATGCCTGCGTGAAGGAGAACAACCAGTCGCGGGAGCCTGAGATCCAGTGGATCCGGGTCCTGCAGATGGACAAGGAGGAGGGCGTCAACCTCCAGCACGCCGAGCAGTACTACAATCCGAATGAAGTGCCCCAGGAAGGGCACTTCTACATGCCGGTCCAGTGCCAGCAGTGCAAGAAGCCGCCCTGCGTGAAGGTCTGCCCCGTGGGCGCCACCTGGAAGGAGAAGGACGGCATCGTGGTGGTGGACTACAACTGGTGCATCGGCTGTCGCTACTGCATGGCCGCCTGCCCCTACGGCGCCCGCCACTTCAACTGGGGTGAGCCGCACCTCAAGGATGCGGACGTGAACCCCGACACCCACTACCTGGGCAACCGCCCCCGGCCCAAGGGCGTGGTGGAGAAGTGCACCTTCTGCATCCAGCGCACCCGCAAGGGTCTGTACCCCGCCTGCGTGGAGATCTGCCCCACCGGCTCCCGCAAGTTCGGCAACCTCCTGGATGCCAAGAGCGAGATCCGCCAGGTGCTGGAAACCAAGCGCGTCTTCAAGTTCAAGGAAGACCTGAACACCCAACCCACCTTCTTCTACTTCTACGGGGTGTGAGGCCATGGTCAATCTGCGGAATTTCAAGCAATTCATCGTCGATACCGTGGGCCTGATGGCCACGGGGAGCCGCTACTACTACTACTGGGTGGGATTCCTGCTCGTGCTGATCGCCATGGGCGGCATCGCCTACGCAAACCAGCTACACCACGGCCTGATCGTGACGAACATGCGGGACCAGGTCTCGTGGGGCTTCTACATCGGCAACTTCACCTTCCTGGTGGGCGTGGCCGCGGCCTCGATCATGCTCGTGATCCCGGCCTACATCTACGACTGGGGCCCGATCAAGGAGATCACCATCCTGGGCGAGATGCTCGCGGTCACGGCGCTCATCATGTGCCTCGGCTTCGTCATGGTGGACATCGGCCGCCCCGACCGGTTCTGGCACATCATGCCCCTGGTGGGTCACCTCAACTGGCCCCACTCCATGCTGGCCTGGGACGTCATCGTCCTGAACCTCTACCTGCTCCTGAACTGGTTCGTGGTGACCTACCTGCTCTTCAGCTCCTACCTGGAGAAGCACTACAACAAGAAGATCGTGCTGCCGCTGGTGCTCCTCTCCATCCCCATGGCCGTCAGCATCCACACCGTCACCGCCTACCTCTACAACGGCCTGGCCTCGCGGCCCTACTGGAACTCCGCCATCCTGGCCCCGCGCTTCCTGGCCTCGGCCTTCTGCTCGGGCCCCGCGGTGCTGCTCATCCTCCTGCAGGTGCTGCGCCGGACCACCCGACTGAAGATCACCGACGAGGCCATCTTCAAGATCGCCGAGCTGATGGCCTACACCATGGGCTTCAACCTCTTCCTCACGGCGGCGGAGTCCTTCAAGGAGATCTACTCCGGCACCGAGCACATGGTCTATTTCCAGTATCTGCTCTTCGGCATCGAGAAGAACGGCGTCCACTACAACACCCTGGTGCCCTTCGCCTGGGCCTCCATCATCACGGGGTTCATCGCCTTCCTGCTCTTCCTCATCCCGAGGACGCGAACCAACTGGATCACGCTGAACGTCGGCTGCGTCCTCATCTACGCCAGCGTCTACATCGAGAAGGGCATGGGCCTCATCATCCCCGGCCTCACACCGGACGCCCTGGGTGAGATCTTCGTCTACCGGCCCTCCTTCACGGAGATCGCGGTCGCCGCCGGCATCTTCTCCCTGGGCGCCCTGGTGTTCACCATCATGCTCAAGGCCGCCGTGCCCATGATGCTCGGCGAATTCACCATCACCAAAGGCCGCAAGCCCGCCGATGCGCCACCCCAGGCCGATCCCATCGAGGCGTAGCAGCTCAAGAAAACTTCTCACCGCCTAGACGTCAAGAAAAGCAAGCAAGGGGCTTTTTCAGCTCTTGGCGTCTAGGCGGTGATCCTTTTTCTACGACGCCCTCACCACCGTTCCTGATCGGTCGTCGGAGCCAGGGACCAGGGATCGGAGGCCACGCCGTTGATGGTCGCGCCGCTCTGCATCACATGCTTCGTATTGGCCAGGAAGCCATGGGGGAAGATGGGCGTCGGCGCGCTGGCCGCGTCCAGGCGGGCGATCATCGCCTCCGGCAGCGTCAGGTCCAGAGAGGCCAGGTTGCCGTCCAGCTGTGCCAGGGTGCGGGCGCCCAGGATGGGACTGGCCACGCCGGGCCGCGCCAGCACCCAGGCCAAGGCCACCTGGGCCACGCCGGTGCCCAGCTCCGTGGCCACGGCCTCGGCGGCCTCGATGATGGCGTAGTTGCGGTCGGTGAGGCTCTTAGAGACGCCGGGCACGTGGCGGCCCTCGCCCTGGGGCTGTTTGTTCCGCCCGTACTTGCCCGTCAGCAGACCCCCCTTCAGGGGCGACCAGGGCGTGACCCCCAGGCCGTGGGACCGGGCCATGGGCATGAGGTCGTGTTCCACCGTGCGCTCGATGAGGGAGTACTCGATCTGCAGGGCCACGAAGGGTGACCAGCCGCGGAACTGGGCCTCCAGCTGGCCCTGGACCACCCTCCAGGCGGGCGTGTCCGACACGCCCAGGTGGCGCACCTTCCCCGCCCGCACCAGGTCGTCCAGGGCGCGCATGGTCTCCTCGATGGGCGTGTGGGGATCGTCGAAGTGCAGCCAGTAGAGGTCCACGCAGTCGGTGCGGAGGCGCCGCAGGCTCTGCTCCAGCTGCTGCTGGATGGCCTTGCGGCCGGCCCCGCCGGCATTGGGATCGCCCCGGTGCAGGCTGCCGCAGAACTTGGTGGCCAGCACCGCCCGGTCGCGCCCCCCGCGCTCGGCGAAGTAGTCGCCCAGGATGGCCTCGCTGTGGCCCTTGGTGTAGATGTTGGCCGTGTCGAGGAAGTTGCCCCCGGCGCCCAGGTAGGCATCCAGCATGGCGCGGCTCTCGGCCACGTCGGCACCCCAGCCCCAGTCGCTGCCGAAGGTCATGGTGCCCAGGCAGAGGGGGCTGACGCGCAGTCCCGAGCGGCCCAGGGTGCGGTAGTCGGTGAGCTTCATGGCGGCCTCCAGGGAGTGGGCGGGCCACCAGCCTACAACAACATCAGATTCCGGGATCCTCGTCGTGGGCCTCGTCCGGATTCGCGTTCAGAATGGCCCGGAAGCGCTCCAGGTTCGCCAGGAACAGCTCCACCAGGCGCGGGTCGAAGTGGACGCCGCTGCCTTTGAGGATCAGTTCCACCACCTGCTCCTCGGGCCAGGGCTCCTTGTAGTGGCGGCGGTTGCTCACGGCGTCGTAGACATCCACCAGGGCGGTGATGCGGGCCTCCAGGGTGATGGCCTCGCCGCGCAGTCCCTTCGGATAGCCGGTGCCGTCCCACTTCTCATGGTGGCCGATGGCGATGCGGGCCCCCATCTGGATGAAGGGCACCGCGGACCCCTTGAGGATGGTGGCGCCCATGGTGGTATGCCGCTTCATGGTCACCCACTCCTCTTCCGTGAGCGCGCTGGGCTTCTGCAGGATCGCGTCCGGCACGCCGATCTTGCCGATGTCATGCATGGGGGCGGCCGCCCGGATCGTGTCCACGCCCTGCAGGTCCCAGCCCAGGAGGCGGGCCAGCTCCGCGGCGTAGAGTCCGATCCGCCGCACGTGCATGCCGGTCTCGTTGTCCCGGTGCTCGCTGGCCGCGATGAGCCGGAGGGCGATCTCCTCCCGGGAGTCGCGGATCTCCAGCGTCTGCTCGCGCACCTTCTGGGCCAGTTGCGCCTCCCGGTCCCGGAAGGCGATCTCCAGCATGCGCCGGCGCAGGGCGGAATTGACCTGCACCAGGATCTCCCGGGGCTGATAGGGCTTCAGGACGTAGCCGAAGGCGCCCCGCTGGAGGCACTCGATGGCCGTCTCGGCCTCCTCCAGGGAGCTGACCATGACCACGGAGGTATCGGGGATGCGGTGCTTGATGGCCTTCACCAGGTCCAGTCCCGAGGCTCCGGGCATCTGGATGTCGCAGAGGATCAGGTCGATGGTGTCCTCGTCCAGCACGGCCAGCGCAGCGGCCACGTCCTCCGCCTCGCGGCAGCGGTAGCCCGACTTCGTCAGGATGTGCCGCAGGGAGAGCCGCACGATGGCGAGGTCATCCACGATGAGGACGCTCACCTGCTGCGGAACCACCTGGATGTTGTCGGTCATGGCTTCCCCGTGTGCGTTCTCAACGGTGTCCATGGAGGCTGGCTGTACTTCGAAATCATCGCACAGGCAGAAAAAACCTGGATGGCCGAGTTGCGGGGAGTCTTTGCCGGTTCTGCTTTTCCAAGGATCACCGGGCCCATTCGAGTGAGTCGCGCTTGGCCGAATAGTGCGCGCCCAGCCCCAGGGCGATGGCCCGCTCGCAAAGCTCCAGGGCCGCGTGGAAGTCGCCCAGCTCACTGTGGGCCTGGATGCCCCGTTCGAAACAGGCCAGTCCTTCCAGCATGCGCCGGTACTCGTGCGGAAAGGCCGCCTCCAGGTCCGGAAGGTAGGAGAGCACCTGCGCCACCAATTCCGCGCAGGCTTCCCACTGGCCGCACTGTCCCTGGGCGTCGGCACTCAGGTCGTAGGCCACCGCCTTCACGGCATTCGGCAGGCTGGCCTGGCTTTCGAAGGTGCGGCGCAGGTACTTCAGGGCCGACTCGGGACCGCTGAAGGCCGCCTCGCGGTGCCCCGCCAGCAGGTCCTCCAGGACGTCCTTCACCGACTTGCGGACGGGCTCACTGCGCTTTGCCATAGGGCCTCAATTTTTGCCGCGGATTAACACGGATGAACACAGATGGATAAAAACCGGACGCGGAACATCCGTGTTTATCCGTGTTCATCTGTGGCTGACTATTCGTACTCAATGGTCGCGGGCGGCTTGCTGGTGATGTCGAAGACGACGCGGTTGATGCCGCGCACTTCGCGGACGATGCGCTGGGCGATGCGGTCCAGCAGCTCGTGGGGAAGGCGCGCCCAGTCGGCGGTCATGAAGTCCTCGCTGGTCACCGCCCGGAGGGCGCACATCCACTCGAAGGTGCGCTCGTCGCCCATGATGCCCACGGTCTGCACCGGCAGCAGCACGGCGAAGGCCTGGCTGGTCTTGGCGTACCAGCCGCTCTCCCGCAGTTCCTGCAGGAAGATGGCGTCGGCGTTCTGCAGGATGGTGGCCCGCTCGCGGGTGATGGCGCCGGGCAGGCGCACGGCGAGGCCCGGGCCGGGGAAGGGGTGCCGCTGGTTCATCTCCTCGGGCAGGCCCAGGGCCAGGCCCGTGGCCCGCACCTCGTCCTTGAAGAGCTCGCGCAGGGGCTCCACTAGCTGCATCCTCATGCGCTCCGGCAGCCCGCCCACGTTGTGGTGGGACTTCACCAGGATGGCGCCGCCGATGCCGCTGGATTCGATCACGTCGGGATAGGTGGTGCCCTGGCCCAGGAAGTCGGCCTTGACCTTGCCGGCTTCGCGCTCGAAGACCTCGATGAACTTGCCGCCGATGATCTTCCGCTTCTGCTCGGGATCGGTCACGCCCGCCAGCGCGCCCAGGAACTCGTCCGAGGCGTCCACCCAGATGACGTTCAGCTCAAAGGGCGCGAAGTAGGCCTGCACCTGCTTCATCTCGTCCTTGCGCATGAGGCCGTGGTCCACGAACACGCAGGTCAGCTGCTTGCCGATGGCCTTGTGCAGCAGCAGGGCCGCCACGCTGGAGTCTACGCCGCCGCTGAGGCCCAGCACCACCGTGCCCGAACCCACCTGGGCGCGGATGGCCCTGATCTTTTCGTCGATGAAGTTGCCCGCGTTCCAGTCCAGCGCCATGCCGCAGCACTTGAGGAAGTTCAGCAGCAGGGGGGTGCCCTGGGCGCTGTGGGTGACCTCGGGATGGAACTGGAGGCAGTAGATCCCCCGCTTGGGATCCTCCATGGCCGCCACGGGCACGCTGGGGGTCTTGGCGGTGACGGTGAAGCCCGCGGGGGCCACCTCCACGTGGTCGCCGTGGCTCATCCACACCTGCTGGGCGTGGGGCAGGCCTTCGAACAGCATGGAGTGCTCCGGCATGGCCTGGATGTCCGCCTTGCCGTACTCCCGGCTGGCGGAGCGGTGCAGCTGGCCGCCCAGGTTGCGGGCCAGGAGCTGCTGGCCGTAGCAGATGCCGAGGATGGGCACGCCCAGCTCCAGGATGGCCGGATCCAGGTCCGGCGCCCCGGACTCGAGCACCGAGTTCGGCCCACCGGACAGGATCACGCCCTTCAGGTCCGCCCCCGCGATCTCCTGCGCCGTGGTCCCGCTGTTGTAGACCAGGCCGAAGGCGCCGAGCTCCCGCAGCCGCCGGGTGATGAGCCGCGTGTACTGGCTGCCGTAGTCGATGATCGCGATGCGTTCGTGGTGCATGGAGGCCTCTGCAGAATCGTCCAGAACGGCCAGAAGGCGGTCCAGGAGCCACCTCCAGTGTGCCCGATTCGCCGTTTCCCCAGGGTCACGGCCATCCGTCGCCCGTCAAGCCCCTCGGAGTGGGAGAGGTCAATACCCGGCCTTCCTGCCCTTGAGGTGATCCAGCAGGGCCTTGAGGGAAGGTTTTTCGTAGGGGCCCTTGGCCTTGGGGATGGCCGCCTGGACCATCTGGATCGCCTCGTCCAGCCGTCCCTGCATCACCGCGGCCTGCACCTCCCGGCTCAGGTCGGCCAGGGAGTCCGGCAGCCAGAATTTCAGGGGCTTGACGCCCGGCTGGGCCGGCGGGATGGAGGGGCCGGCCCCGGGTGGCGACAGGGGGCCGGCGGGCGCCTTCGCCATCGCGGCGCGCTTCCGCAGGGTTTCCAGCAGAGATCCAAGGACACGACGGTCGTAGGCCTGCTTCGTCCCCGCGAGGGCCTTTTCCACCTTCCGCATGGCCTCATCGGTCCTGCCTTCACCCACCAGGTCCGTCACCTCACGCCCCAGGGACGCCAGGTGGGAGGGCAGGCTGAACTTCAGGGGCTCGAGGGGTACCGGACGCACGGGGAGCTCCTTGGCATCCACCAGGCCGGGGACCAGGGGCTCGTTGCTGCGGGCGTTCCGCTGGGCCCGGAACCGGTCCAGCGATGCGGCATAGGTCGCAGCCATGCGCCTTTCGACCTGGGTCATGGCGAAGCCCGCCAGTTGATGGCCCACCTCCTCGGCCTCCTTCTCGAGTCCGAGGTTCATGCAGGCAACCCCCAGGTTGAACAGGCTGGACAGGTTCTGCGGCTCCAGTTCCACGGCCTTCCTGCCTGCCTGGAGCGCTTTGTCCGGGTCCCTGGGGCTCCAGGAATACTGCTGGCAGAGCGCCATGTGTGTGCCCGGAAAGTCCGGGCGGAGGCGCTGCGCCATCTCAAGCCAGGCGATGATCTCCGCCGAATCGCGGCTGTCGCGCTCCCGCGCGAGCTGGGCCAGGCGGAAGGGGGCGCGGAAATCCTGGGTGCCGAGCCGCAGGGCCTCCCGATAGGCGGCCTCAGCCTTTCCAGTCTCCCCCCGGAGGACCATGGCCCGCCCCAGGGCCACCTGGACCTCGGGTCGCTGGGCCGCCGCGGCCACGGCCTGATCGAGCAGCGGACGGGCGAGCAGCTCCTCGCCCGTGTCCATGAGGAATTCCGCCCGGGCCACCCAGGAGCCCGCCTCGTCGAGCACACGGACCTGGAAGTCCCGGTCCGTCAATTTCACGGTGAGCGGGAAGTCCCAGAACCCGAACCGGGACCGCTGAGAGTAGCTGGTGAGGGCTCCCTGCAGCTGGCCCAGGTCCCCGAACCCGGCACGGGCCGCAGCCAGGGGATCTGCGCCTCCCGACGCGGCCTTGAGGTAGTTCCGGAACAACCCGGCCTTCAGCGCCTGGTCATCCATGAACAGGTAGTGCACGAAAGCCCAGCTCTGCGCATAGAAGAGGCCCGACTTCTCCCCTTCCTGGTAGTGGGGGGAGTCGTGGGTGACCGTGAAGAGCGTCTCGAGGGGGAGCCGGGCCTGGTTGCGGAGCTGGGCCAGCCGGCCCACGGGGATCCGGCCGAGGTAGACATGCTCGGACCGGATTTCCGTGGCCCCGTAGAAATCCGCCAGGCCTTCATCCAGCCAGGTGGGCAGCGCGGGGAAGTTCTGGTGGACGATGCTGTGGGTGTACTCGTGGAACAGGACGAAATAGGGCTGGTCCGACTGATGGCTGACATCGAGCCGGAGGATCGCGTAATTGCGGTCCTCCCTCTGGTAGAACATGCCCGCAGGCCGTTTGGGATCCTTGCCCTCGAAGGGCTTGGGAAGCAGCCGCTTCATGGAGGCCTCATCCTCGACCACGAAGATGACCATCGGCTTGGGCGGGTCCACCCGCACCTCCGGGAAGATCGTGCCGAAGACGCTGCGGATCCCCTCGAAGCCCGTCAGCGCCTTCTTGGCTTCCGCCTCGCCCGCATCGCTGTAGGCCACGAAATGGGGGGACTTCACCTCCACCCAGGATTCCTTCCGCCCTGCTTGAAGGACGGTTCCTTGGAGGAGGGCCGCAAGCGCCAGCCCCAGGTGGATGGGTCGGATCGCGAACATGGAGATCTCCGAGCCGGGGTGGCTGGAATCTGGGACCTACTGCCAGAGGCTGAAGTCCGCCACGCGCAGGAAGGACAGCCTCAGCCGGTGGAGGAGGCTGAGGCGGGCGGCGCGGAGGGCCGGATCCTCGCACTTCACCATGACGGCGCTGAAGAAGGCTTCCAGGGGTTCGGCCAATTCGGCCAATTCGGCCAGCAGTGCCTTCCGATCCGCTGTGCCTTCCAGCCAGACCAGTCGTTCCGCCAGCACCTTTTCCTCGGCCTGCGCCAGCAGGCCGCCCTCGAGGCTCTCGGCAGGTTCCTCGTCTTTCAGGATGTTGCCGATGCGTTTGGCGCTCTGCGCCAGGGAGGCGAAGCGGGCATCCTCGGCGAAGGCCGAGAGCGCTTCGCAGCGGGCCTTCAGATCCGCCAGATCCTCCCAGCCCGCAGCCAGGGCTGAACGGCGCACGGAGCCGGCATAGCCGGCCAGCTCCAGCTGGTAGGCCACGCGGTCCTTGAAGAAGGCCAGCAGGGCTTCCGTGGTCTCGGCAACGGGTTTGGTGGCCTTGGGGCCCACGGTGTTTAGCGAAGCCTGGATGAGGTCGGTGGGCGTCAGCGCCCAGCCCTGCTCCCACAAGATACGCACGATGCCCTGGCCCGCGCGGCGCAGGGCGAGGGGATCCTTCGAGCCGCTGGGGATGAGGCCCACGGCGAAGCAGCCCACGACGGTGTCGAGCTTGTCGCACAGGGAGAGCAGACAACCCATGGGCGTGCCGGGGATGGCATCGTCGGCGCCGATGGGCCGGTAGTGCTCCTTCACGGCCTTCCAGACGTCCTCGTGGGCGCCCTCGTGCTTGAGGTATTCGCCGCCCATGATGCCCTGCAGCTCGGGGAACTCCCCGACCATGAGCGTCCGCAGGTCGCACTTGGCCATGCGGGCGGCCTCCAGGGCGCGGTTGATGTGTTCCTCGTCGTTGGAGAGACGCGAGGCGATGGCCTTGACCAGGGCCACGACGCGGCCGGTCTTGGCGTGGTAGCTGCCCAGGTCGCGCTGGAAGGTGAGGGCCTGCAGCTTCTCCAGCCGGTCGGACAGGGGGTGTTTGCGGTCCTCGGCGAAGAAGAACCGCGCGTCGTAGAGCCGCGCCTTCAGCACCCACTCGTTGCCGGCCTTCACATAGCCCGCAGGATCGTCGGTGCGGTTGGCGGCGGTGAGGAAGCAGGGCAGCAGTTCGCCATCCGCCTTCTCGATGCAGAAGCTCTTCTGGTGCTCGCGGAGGCTCGTGACCAGCACCTCCTTGGGCAGTTCGAGGAAGTTCGCGGGGAAGTCACCGCGCACGATCTTGGGGAACTCCACGATCTCGGCCAGGGTGTCCAGCAGCTCGGCGTCGGCCACCACGCGACCCCCGGCCTCGGCGGCCAGGGCGTCCAGCTGCTGGGCGATGCGGGCGCGGCGGACGTCCACGCTGACCACCACGCCCGCAGCTTCGAGGGCGGCTTCGTAGGCCTCCGGCCTAGCGATTGTCACCGGCGCCGGGTGCTGGCGGTGGTAGAGGCGATGACCCCAGGTCGTGTTCGTGGCGGTGACGCCATCCACGGTGATGGGAACGACCTCCTCACCGAAGAGGCAGAGGATGTTGCGGATGGGGCGGACGAACTCGAAGTCCGACTTGCCCCAGCGCATGGCCTTGGGCACGTGCAGGCTGGCGATGAGCCCAGGCAGGGCCTCCGCCAGCAGCTCGGCGGTGGGCCGCCCCTGCTTCGTGAGCGTCACCACCGCACAGGGTTCCTTCTTGCCGGCAGGCTGTTCGAAACGCACGTCCGAAAACGGCACGCCCCATTTCTCGGCGAACTTCTCCCCCTGGATGGTGGGCTTGCCTGTTTCGTCCACGCACATGCGCTGAGGCGGGCCCACCTGGGTTTCGGTCTGATCGGGCTGCTCGATTGGGAGGAACTCGATCAACCAAGCCAATTTCCTCGGGGAGTAGCAATAGCTGAACAGCGCGGAGGGATTCACCCCTTCTGGGAAGGGGGTAAACACGGTCGGAGGCCAGGTAGGGCCATTCGGTTCCCGACGTTGGATCGAAGAACCGATGGTTTGAGCAACGAACAAGTTGAGTTTGCTTGCGAGTTCTTCGCTCAACGGCTCCAGGAACCGCGCCGGGATCTCCTCGCAGTGCAGCTCCAGCAGGAAGGTGCGGGTGGCGCTCACTTCGCACCTCCCTTCACGGCTTCCGCAGGTGCGGGGGCGCCCTCCTCGTGCTCCAGGTAGGCCTTGGCGCAGGCGCTGGCCAGGTCGCGCACGCGCTTGATGATGCCGGGGCGCTCGGTGGTGCTCACGGCGCCGCGGGCGTCGAGCACGTTGAAGGTGTGGCTCATCTTGAGGGCCTGCTCGTAGGCGCTGAGGAAGTGGCCGTGGTCCTTGAGCAGACGCCAGCCCTCCTTCTCGAAGGACTCGAACAGGGCGCGGTGGAGGTCCAGGTCCGCGTGCTCGAAGCTGTAGGCGCTCAGCTCGAACTCCTCGCGCTGACGCATCTGGCCGTAGGTGACCGGGAAGACGCCGTCATCGGTCTTCACCTCGCCGTGCACCAGGTCGAAGATGTTGTCGTAGCCGCCCAGGAACATGCAGATGCGCTCGATGCCGTAGGTCAGCTCGGCGCTCACGGGCCGGCAGTCCAGGCCGCCCACCTGCTGGAAGTAGGTGAACTGGCTGATCTCCATGCCGTCCAGCACCACCTGCCAGCCCACGCCCCAGGCGCCCAGCGACGGCGACTCCCAGTTGTCCTCCTCGAAGCGCAGGTCGTGCTTGGAGAAGTCGATGCCGAGGGCCTCCAGGCTCTCGATGTACATGTCCTGCACCTTGGCGGGACTGGGCTTGAGGATCACCTGGAACTGGAGGTGCTTGTAGACGCGGAAGGGGTTCTCCCCGTAGCGGCCATCCGCGGGGCGGCGGCTGGGCTCCACGTATGCCACGTTCCAGGGCTTCGCACCCAGCGCGCCGAAGAAGGTGAGCGGGTTCATGGTGCCCGCACCCTTCTCCAGGTCGTAGGGCTGGCCGATGAGGCAGCCCCGGTCGGCCCAGAACCGCTGCAGGCGGAGGATGAGTTCCTGGATGTGCATGGGGGCTCGCCAAAACGAGCATTGTAGCGGGTTTTCACCACTTTGATAAGCTCGTGGGATGGTGATCCGCACAGCCCTTCCGACCGAAGCCCAGGCGCTAGCGCTCCTGGGAGAGCGCCTGTGGCGCGAGACCTACACGGGGCTGATTCCACAGGCGAACCTGGAGCTGCACCTGGCGGAGACCTTCGGGCTGGTGCAGCAGACCGGGGAGCTGGTGGATCCCGCCAACTGGACCCTGGTGGTCGACGTCGACGGCGCACCCCTGGGCTACGCCCTGCTGCGGGCCCACGGGCCCAAGGTGGCCACCGCCGCGGTGCCCTTCGAACGACCGCTTGAAGTGGCCCGCTTCTACGTGGATCGCACCCTGCATGGCCGCGGCGCAGCCCAGGCGCTGATGGCGGAAGTGCTCGCACGGGCCGGGGCCGCGGGGCACGACGGCGTCTGGCTGCAGGTCTGGGAGCAGAATCCCCGCGCCATCCGCTTCTACGCCAAGGTCGGCTTCATCGATGCGGGCGACGCCACCTACCGCATCGGCGAACAGGTGGACCGGGACCGGCTGCTGGTGCAGGCGCTGACGGCGTAGAGCGCTTGTCAGGTGCCGGGTGGGGGGGCCATCAGTCCATCTCTTCGGTGGGATGGGCCGTGGGCAGGTCGTCCAGATCATCGATGACAGGCGGCGGCATGGTCAGCCGCAGGTAGGCGGCCTTGGCCGGATCATCGCCCTTTTCCATCGCCTTCTTGTACCAGGCCAGGGCCTGATCAACATCCCGTGCGCCTCCCAGACCGTTTTCGAGATACCGGCCCAGTTCCCGCATGGCCTGAACTTCACCCAGGTCGGCCGATTGGGCGTAGGCATGCCGCGCCTTCCCCAGATCCTGGAGGATGTTTCCAGAGCCCGAGGCGTACATCGTCCCGGCGTTCCACCAGGCCCGGCTGTCGCCTCGGTCCCCACCTTTGAGGTACCAACCCAGGGCCACCTCGGGGTTCTTCGGCACCACCAGGCCGTGTTGATGGAACCAGCCGAGCTGGTTCATCGAAGCCCCACTGCCCTGGTCAGCGGCCATCTGATAAAAACGGACGGCCTCCGTCAGGTTTTCTGCCACACCGAGCCCGAATTGGTACGCCCAGGCCAGCTGATGCTGCGCACCCACTGATCCAAGGTCAGCAGCCTTCCGAAAGTGCTCCACGGATTTTGAGAGGTTCTTGGGGGTGATGACGCCATTCAGGTAGCAGTGCCCAAGCTCATACCAGGCCTGAACCCAACCACGCTCTCCGGCCTGCTGATAGAGATCGATGGCCTTGGCCCCATCCTTCTCCAGCGCCCAGCCGCTCTCCGTGAACCACCCGAGCAGGTAGATCGAATAGGCGGAGCCCAGCTCAGCCCCCTGCTTCAGCCAGCGGACGGCCCGCTTGTCATCCTGGGGCACTCCCTGCCCGCGGTGGTAGAGCATGGCCAGGCGGGGGTGGGCCCAGTGGAATTCGTGCTCGGCCGCCTTCGCATACCAGGAGACCGCCTGGGCGAAGTCCACGGGTCCCCCGATGCCGTTCTCATGGCAGTTGGCGACCCAGAACATGGCCACGGGAGTGCCTGACTTGGCCGCTTTGCGGTACAGGGCCGCCGCACGATCCGTGTCCTTTGGAACGCCAGTTCCGGTCCTGAGCATGTCGGCGAGGCTCACCAGGGCAGCCGGATCCTCCAGCGCATCAGGGTGCGTGAACCACGCCAGGGCGGCCTGGGGGTTCTTCGGCACGCCGATGCCGTTGAGGAAGTGCATTCCCATCCGCCGGGGACCATCCGCATAGCCCTGCCCGGTGGCCTGCTTGGCAAATTCGAAGGCCGCCTCGGCATCCTTCGGGAAACCCGAACCGTTCTGGTGCATCCAGGCGAGGGTCATGGGGTAGAAGCGGGATTTCGGTTGCTCCGAGGCCTTCTCGTACCAGCTTTTCGCCTGGGCGGGATCCCAGCCGATGCCCGAGCCGTACTCGTGGCACTGCCCCAGCTCCGCCATGGCATCGGCGGATCCGCGGTCCGCGGCCTGGCGCAGCAGCTTGGCGTACTCGGCGTGGTTCACGGGAACGCCGAATCCGTTCTGGTGCAGCTCCGCCAGGTGGTAGAGCCCCCGGGCGTTGCCCTTCGCCGCGCTGGACTTGAGCCACTTCATGGCCTGTGCGGCATCCTTCGGGATGCCCTCGCCACGGAAATGCATCCGCCCCAGGTGGGCCATGGCTTCGGGATCGCCTCCCTCCGCTGCCTTCAGGTACAGCTCCGCGGCGCGGATCCGGTCTCGCTTGACCTCTCCCTGCCCGAGCCAGTACCGATGCGCCTCGGCGAGAACGTCCGGCGCTGCTGGCGAGGGCGGCTGGGCCCGTTCCTGCGCCACCCCAGGCACCGCGAGCAGGAGGGTGAGCGGAGCGACCCGGCTGCCCATGATCGGCGCCCTCAGGCCTTGATCACGTGGGTGTCGGCGAAGAGGTCGTGCAGGCAGCGGCGCGTGGGCTGGAAGATGAAGACCACGTCCATCAGGTGGATGATGCTGCCGATGCCCTGGACCTTGAGGACCAGCTGCACCACGGTGGCCACGACGGCGAAGGGCAGCCAGCGGAGGAAGAAGACGCGCCAGATGCTGGGGATCTCACCGTCGCTGGTGATCATGCGGATGCCCAGGGCCCGCTTGCCGACGGTCTGGCCGTGCTTCACCAGCAGCACGATCTGGGTGATCAGAAGGACCAGCAGGAACAGCAGGGACAGCGCAAGGATGACCAGCATGGACGCGACGCGCCCTCCCATCAGGGCCATGGGCACCAGGATCGCCAGTGCGATGACCGGAGGGGCGAGCACCAGGCCATCCACCAGCGCCGCGCCGAGCCGGCTGAGGCGGGTGGCGGCCTCCACTTCGTAGGTGTCGTGGGTCTGATTGGGGTCCATGGCCGTCCGCTCCGTCCTTGACAGGGTGCAAAAGGTCAGGGGCCCTGACAAGGATTCTGTGGCCTGTCCGGGCGCAGTGTGACCTCGGTCCTTTGCGCCACCTGGCCGCCCCTGTATGATCCTCGTTTCCCCGGGGTACGGCATGACCCGAAAGATCGCACTCCTCGCCATCGGCGGAAACGCGTTGCTAAAGGAAAAAGAACGCGGGCTCCAGGAGGAGCAGCTGGAAAATGCCCGGGAGACGGCCGAGATGCTGGCGAAGGTGGTGGCCGAGGGCTACTCGCTCTGCGTGGTGCATGGCAACGGACCCCAGGTGGGGAACCTGCTCATCCAGCAGGAGGCGGCCTCCGGCCAGGTGCCGCCCTACAGCCTGGATGTCTGCGGGGCCATGACCCAGGGCTCCATGGGCTACATGCTGGAGCGCATGCTCATCAACCGGCTGCGCTTCCTCGGCGTGGACGCCCCGGTGACCTCGGTCCTCACCGAGGTGGTGGTGGACAAGGAGGACCGGGGCTTCCAGGACCCGACGAAGCCCGTGGGCCCTTTCTATCCCGAGTTCCGCGCCCTGGAGCTGATGCGGGCCAAGCGCTGGAAGATGAAGGAGGATTCGGGCCGCGGCTGGCGCAAGGTGGTGCCCTCGCCCAACCCTCTCGAGATCGTCCAGCTCGACGCCATCAAGACCCTGCTGCAGGCGGGAAACTCGGTCATCGCGGGCGGTGGCGGCGGCATCCCCGTGATCCGCGATGCCAGCGGCTTCCTGGTGGGCGTGGAGGCCGTCATCGACAAGGATCGGCTCAGCGCCCTGCTGGCGACCCAGCTGGGCGCCAACCTCTTCATCATCCTCACGGGCGTGGCCAAGGTGGCCCTGGACTTCGGCAAGCCCACCCAGCGCTGGCTGGACCGCCTCACGGCCGACGAGGCCCGGAGGCACCTGGCCGAGGGCCAGTTCCCCCCCGGCAGCATGGGCCCCAAGATCGAGAGCGCCCTGGGCTTCCTGGATGGCGGCGGCGACGAGGTGCTCATCACCACCGCCGAGGCCCTGGCCACCGAGGACCCCGCCACCGTGGGCACACGGATCGTGCGGGACTGACCGGTTTTTCGTACTCAGAAAGAAAATGCAGAACACCGATGAACACCGAATAACTGCTGATAAACACCGATAAAAACGGTGCTGTCGCCCATCTGGGGACCAGGGCCCAATCAGGCGTCCTGATCGGTGTTCATCATTTTTTTTCGGTGTTCATCGGTGTTAGGTTTTTTCCTGAAACCCTGACCCGAGACCCGACTGGAGGAGCCCCCATGTACGCCATGATCATCGTCCGCTACCGCCGCCCGCTGCTGGAGATCGAGGCCGTCACGGAAGCCCACCGGGCCTACCTCCGCGACCTGCAGGCGAAGGGCGTCCTGGTGGCGTCCGGGCCGCTGGAACCACGCTTCGGCGGCATGTGGCTGGTGCGGGTCCAGGACGAGAATCCCCTGGTCGACCTGGATGCCCTGATGGCGGGCGATCCCTTCCACCAGCACGGACTGGCCAACTACGAACTGCTGCCCTGGAAGGTGATGCAGGGCAAGGAAGGGCTCGACCGGATCTGAGGACTATACGGGGGCGAGGGCGCCAGCCACCGCCGCCACCAGCTCCTCCTCCTTGAGGGGCTTGTGGAGGATGAGGTTGACGGCCTGGCTCTTGAGCGCGTCCATGATCGTGTGGTCGTGGGTGGCGGTCACCACGATCACCGGCAGATCCGGCTTGGCCTTCCTCGCCATCCGCGCCACGGTCAGGCCGTTGCAGCCGGGCATCTGGTAGTCGGTGACCACCAGATCCGGACCCGAGGCCAGGATGCGATCCGAGACCTCCATGGCCGTGATCTCTGCCCAGGGATCCACCTGGTGGCCGGCCTCCTCCAGGATGTGCTGGATCAGGTTCCGCATGAGCTTGCTGTCGTCGACCACGACGATCTTGGACACGGCCGCTTCCTTTCAGGCAGGGATGGCGGATGCCCTACTTGCGATCCTGGGTCCGCTTGAACTCCACGTAGCCCATGTCGACCTCGTTGATGTGGTGCTTCAGCCAATCCGCGAGGAACTTCGAGACCTCAAGCGTCACGGGCCTGCCCTCGGCGATCTTCCCCTGCAGTTCCTGGGCCTTCGACACCAGCTGGGCGTGCTCAGCCATGTGCGAGGTGAGCTTCGGATAGCCCATGTCCTTCATGACCTTCTCCTCGGTCTGGAAGTGCTCGACGGTGTACTTCACCAGGAAATCCATGCTGTCCTTCACCGCCGTCTTGGAGGTGCCGTCCTTGAAGGAATCGGCCAGCTTGTTCACCGCGTCGAAGAGCGCCTTGTGCTGCGAATCGATGATGGCGATGCCGGTCTCGAACCGGCTGTTCCAAACCGCGATGGCCATGGCTGCTCCTGGGAAGGGTGACTGCCTTCCCATCGGCTTCCCCTGCAGGCGCCTTGAATCAAGGCATCCCGGGTCGCAGGTGGACACCCATCGGATCCGTTCCCTCAGAGACGCTGGATCGTCACGGTGGGAGGCTGCACCGTCAGGAACCGGACCATCGCCAGGTCGTACTCGTCGATGTGCTGCGCCAGCAGGTCGGCAAGGAAGATGGTGACCTCCATGGTCACCGCCTTGCCCCCGCGGAATTGCTCCTCCAGCTGCTGCGCCTTCCCGACCAGGCGCTCATGCTCCGCCAGGTGTGCGGCCAGACCGGGATAGGCCCTCTCCCTCATGTAGGCCTCCTCCGTCTGGAAGTGCTCGAGGGCATAAGCCAGCAGGGCGTTCAGGCCCGCCTTCACGTGCTCCTCCGAGGTCCCGGTCCGGAAGGCCTCCGTCAGCTGGTTCAGGGCATCGAAGAGGGCCCTGTGCTGGGTGTCGATGGTGTCGATCCCCGTCTCGTATCGGCTGCTCCAAACGGCGATGGGCATGGTCGTCCTCGTGTGATCGTCAGTGCGTGGTGGCCATGGGCCCTCAGCCGGCGGATGTTTCCGGAGCAGGCTGGAGGTCGAGGTTCAGGATCTTCAGCTGGATTTCCTTGAGGCTGTACGGCTTCCGGATGCTGGTCACCGAGGGCCGGCCCTCCAGCAGCGGGGTGATCTCATCGTCGCTGTAGCCCGTGGCCATGATCACGGGCAGACCTGGGCGCAGGTTCAGGATCCGGGGCAGCGTCTCGGCGCCGCTCAGGCCGGGCATGTTCATGTCGAGGATCACGAGGTCCACCGCCAGTCCCGACTCCAGCAGCTGGATAGCCCGTGCCCCGGCGGAGGCGTCGGTGACGGTGTGGCCGATCACTTCCAGCAGCGGCCCCGCGGATTCCCGGATCAGCTCGTCGTCGTCCACCAGCAGGATGTGGAGGGACCGGCCGGACTGGAGCGAAAGTGCGGATGCCGCGTCCGCCTCCGGCTCCGGCAGACCCACACGGCTGGGCGGGAAGCGGAGGATGGCCTCGGTCCCCCGCCCCAGCTCGCTGCGGAGTTCGAAGGTACCTTCGTGCGCCAGCATGGTCCCGTAGACCATGCCCAGCCCCAGCCCCGTGCCTTTGCCCTGGGGCTTGGTGGTGAAGAAGGGATCCATGGCCTTGGCCAGGACCTCGGGCGACATGCCCTCCCCGGTGTCCTCGACCCGCAGGGTGAGGCCTCCAGCCTCCTCCGCCTGGGTGCGGATGAGGAGGGAGCCGCCGCCGGGCATGGCATCCAGCGCATTCACGCAGAGGTTCATGAGCGCGTGGCTCAGCGCCCCGGGGTCGCCGCGCAGGCGGCCGATCCCATCCGCCAGCTCCATCCTGAGCTGGATGCGCTTGAGGGTGGTGTGGCTCAGCAGCTGGCTCATCTCCCGGACCAGTTCGTTGAGGTCGATGGACCGCTCCTCCTGGAGGTCCTTCCTGGCGAAATAGAGCAGGCCCTTGACCACCCCGCGGCCCCGCATGCAGGCGTTCATGATGGTGTCGAGGTTCCTCGCGGTCGGCGTGAAGGGTTGCGCCGCTTCCCGGAGGGTCGAGGCCAGCCCCAGGATGGCGCCCAGCACGTTGTTCATGTCGTGGGCCACGCCTCCGGCCAGGCTGCCCAGGTTCTCCAGCTTCTGCGACTGATGCAGCTGCGCCTCCAGGGAGCGCCGCTCTGCCTCGTCCTGCTTGAGCTGGGTGATGTCCTCCTTGATGGCGATGTAGCCCGTCAGCATACCGGATTCATCCCGCACCGGGGCGATGATCGCCCGCTCGTGGAACGGCTCGCCGCCCTTCTTCAGGTTCTCGAACTCGCCCACCCAGACCTCGCCCCGGTCCAGGGTCTCCCACAGGGTCCGATAGTGGCCCGGTGGGGTGGAGGGGGACTTCAGCACGCGGGGATTCTGCCCGACCGCTTCCGCGGCCGTGTAGCCCGTGACCTGCGTGAAGGTCGGGTTGACGTATTCGATGGTGCCCTTGGGATCGGTGATGACGATGGACAGGGGGCTCTGCTCCACCGCCACCGAGATCTTCTGAAGGGCCTGTTCGGCCAGCTTGCGCTCGGTGATGTCCTGGATGACGCCCACCATGGCCACCGGCTGATCCTCCGCATCCCGGTGGATCTCCCCCCGCCCATGCACCCACCGGCGCTGGCCGTCCGAGGCGCGAAGGATCGGGTAGTCGAGGTCGAAGGGTTCGTGGCGCTCGATGATCCCCGCGACGTAGGCCGCCATCTGGTCGCGGAAGTCCGGTGCCACGACGGCCACCCACCCCTCCAGCGTCCGCGGGTGGTCCGGCCCGACGCCGAAGAGCTGATCGAGGTACGGGCTGCCCGTCCAGTGGTCTTCACGGATGTACCAGGTGTAGGTGCCGATGCCGCCCGCCTCCTGGGCCTCCTTCAGCTGCCGCTCGCTCTCCAGCAGCGCGATCTCCGCGCCGCGGCGCTGATCGTCCAGGGCCAAGTGGTCCAGGGCGAAGGAGATGTCCATGGCCGCCTCCACCAGGAGGGCCTCCTCGGGGGCGCCGAAGAATCCCCTCTCCCGGGAATAGACCGCCAGCGCCCCGATCACCAGGCCTTCCCGCCGGATCGGGAAGGCCGCCACGGCCTGGAACCCGGACTCCAGAGCGGCGGCCCGCCACGGCTCGGTGCCGGGGGTGCCCATGAAATCGTTCACCACGCAGGGACTGACCTCCCGGATGGCCCGGCCCACGGGGCCGGCGCCGTGCGCCGTGGGGCCGCTCTCGATCCGGATCCGGTCGAGGTAGCCATGGGCGTCGCCGCAGGAGGCGACCACCTGGACCTGGCCCACCCGGTGGTCGTCCAGGCCGATCCAGGCCATGTCGAATTTCCCGAACTCGACCATGACCTCGCAGATCTTGGCGAAGAGCGCCTCCCGGTCGGGCGACCACACGATGGCCTGGTTCACCTGGCTCAGCGCGGCATAGAGCTGGGTCATCCGCTGGATCTCGCGTTCGTTCTTCCGCCGCTCGCTGATGTCCCGGACGAAGCTCATGACCCGCGGCTGGCCATCGAGTTCCAGGGCCCGGGCGCTGACCTCCACGGGGAAGGTGCTGCCGTCCCGGCGCTGGTGAAGGGTCTCGAACCGGACAGAGCCGGACTCCCGCAGTCGCTGGTAGCGCTCATGGCCTTCCGCGCGGGCCTCGGGCACCCGGAGATCGAGGATGTCCATCCCGATGAGCTCTGCGCGGGCATAGCCGTACTGGCCAAGGGCCTGTGCGTTGGCCTCGAGGATGCGGCCCTCAGCGTCCATCAGGAGGATGATGTCGCTGGCCTCCCGCATGAGCGTTTCATAGCGCCGGGTAAGATCCAGCTGGTTCCGGAGCATCTCCGCATCGCGGTGCCGCAGGACCACGCCCAGGCCCGCCCCGACGAGGAGCACGATTCCCATGAGGCCGAGGCCGCCCAGCCAGACCTTCTGCCGCAGAGGGCCATAGACCTCGGCGGCATCCACCTTGGTCACCATGTGCCAGGTCGTGCCCGGGATCCTGCGCAGCACGGACACCACCGGCACGCCCCGGTAGTCCGGGCCCTCCAGCAATCCTTCGTAGCCCAGGACGGCCCGGGTGGCGGGGCCGTCGGGATTGGTCGTCAGGTCCTGGCGCAGCGTCATCGCGGTGTGGGCACGGTGGCGCAGGTCGTTGAGGAACAGGACCTGGTCCCCCTCCCGCCGCACCAGCAGCGTCTCGGCGCTGGGGCTGTCGGTGGGCCAGGACTCCACCAGGGGGTAGAGGTAGGTCCGGGGGTCCACCTGGAGCAGGAGCGCCCCTTGAGCCGGTCTCCCGGCCGTGGCCCGGACCGGAATCCAGAAACCCAGTTGGATGTCAGAGTGGCCCGGATGCTGGTGCAGGTCCGACATCGTCAGCCCAGGGGCCTGCAAGGCCGCCCGGAGCTCCGAGGGATCCTCGGCCGGCTCCCGGATCAGCTGGTCCGCGTAGGCAGCCAGGCGCGCCCGTCCCTGCGCATCGAAGAGGGCCACCTGACGGTAGCTGAAGGTCCGCTGGAGGGACGCCATCCAGCCATTCAGGTCCCGCTCGGGCAGAGCCGCGGGCGAGCCCGCCAGATACCGCTGCAGCTGGACCTGGATGAGCGCACTCTCGGCGATCACCTGGGAATCGCCCCGCCGCTCGACCACCCACTCTGTGATCTGCCTGGCCTTCAGGTCCGCGATGGTCGAGAGTTCCGCCTGGACCCGCATTCGCGTGGCGTGGATCTGCCGCCTCAAGAGCGCCGCGCCGCCAACCAGGATCAGGCTCCCGAGGCCCAGGTAGATGGCCACCGTCCTCGGAGAGAAGCCGAGCCTCGACCGGTGGTGGTCCAGGCGAAAGGCGGCCAGGGGCCAGGTATCCCGACCGGCGGCCAGGAGCTGGGAGGCCCCCAGCAGCAGCGCGCACATGGCGGCCGGCAGGGACATGGGTATGTACCCCGTCCCGTAGAGCAGAGGGGCGCCCGAGACATAGGTGACCAGCACCACCAGGCCGATCAACAGGGGCACCAGGGCCAGAATGGCGGCCGCCTGCCGGGCCGCCCAGCCACCCTTGGACGGCGCGCGCCTGGCGAGGAAGGAGGCGGCCGCGCCGAACAGGGTCAGATCCGTCAGCACAGAGGTCAGCTGGAGGTTCGGCCAGAGCCGGAGCAAGGAGGTTTCGAAGGGCAGCGTGCCGCCGGAAACGTGGCTGATGACGAAGGCCAGACCGGCCCCGCCGGCAAGGGCGGTGGCGGCGAGGCCGATCCTTCTGATCCCCAGGGCATCAGGCCGCCACTCCGCCCCCCAGAAGGCCGCCGCCAGGAGGAGCACCAGGCCGGCGCCCAGGGGCGACATCGGCACCAGGCCCGGCCCCATGGCCGCGAGCAGAGGCGTGCGGAGACAGGTGCCCACCAGGGAGGTGATCGCCATCAGGGCCGCGCCCAGGGACAGAGCCATCCGCAGGCGCCGGGCGGCGTTTTTCGGGAGTGGATCTGGGGTCATAGCCGATGAGCTCATCAATAGAACCTTGTCCTCGGTTTCGGCCTGGATTTCTGGACATTGAATCTTGGGTGCCCGGGGTTTTTCCCAGACGCTCTTATCCATTTCAACCACTGATCGGAAATTCCCAAATGCAACCTGTGATGAACATCACATGCGGGTCGTCAATAACTCAGCCGCCCTCCCCGTCCACCGATGAAGCCCTATCCCGCATCCGACCGAGATGCCCTTGTTTGGCTTGATAGGAACAACAACATACAGGTAATTTCCCGATCTTGTTCCGACAGCCATCTGCCATTCGACCACTTTTCCTTCCACCCATTGCACCCATCCCACACCCCACACCAGGAGGTTTCCGTGAGTTTCCTCGACAACATCAAGATGGGCCCCAAGCTCATCGGCTCGTACTTGATCGTCGCCGCCATCGCCGCCATCGTCGGCACGATCGGCATCCAGAAGCTCCACACGATCGAAGTGGCCGACACCAACCTCTACGAGAAGATGACCGTGCCCCTCGGCGAGATGGGGGACATGATGCAGCTGTTCCAGCGGCAGCGGGTCAACCTTCGCGACGCCATCATGACCGGCGATGTGGACCGGTTCGGCAAGCGGCTCAAGGAGATCGAGGTCGACCTCACGAAGACCGAGGAATCCTTCCAGAAGACCCTCCTCACCGACAAGGGCAAGGAAGCCTACAAAGCCTACAAGGATGCGAACAACGCCTACGATGCGATTGCCGAGAAGGTCCTGGCCCTGGCGGCAGCCGGCAAGTCGAAGGAGGCGGAAGCCCTCATGCGCGGTGATGGCGCCGCAGGCCAGGCGAAAGTGAACGAAGCCCTCGATGTCCTGCAGAACATGAAGCTGAAGCTGGCCAAGGAATCCGCTGAATCAAACGCCGCGCTGGCCAGCGCCGCCACCACCATGATGCTGGTCATCATGGGCGTGGGCGTGGCCTTCGGCATCATCACCGGGATCGTCATGACCCGTGCCATCACCCGCCCACTGAACCGTTTCGGCGAGGTGCTGGAGGCGGTGGCCGGCGGTGACCTGAGCATCCACTCGGACATCCAGACCAAGGACGAGCTGGGCCAGATGAGCGAGATCCTCAACAGCACCATCGGCAACCTGCGCGAATCCATGCTGCAGGTGCAGGAGAGCGCCATGGCCATCTCCACGGCCTCGGGCGAGATCTCCATGGGCAACACGGACCTGAGCCGCCGCACGGAGGAACAGGCCGCCAGCCTGGAAGAGACCGCCAGCAGCATGGAGCAGATCACCAGCAACGTGAACCAGACCGCCGACAACGCCAAGTCCGCCAACCACGAGTCCAGCAAGGCCCGTCAGGTGGCTCAGGATGGCGGCGCCGCCGTCACCCAGGTCATCGCCGCCATGGAGGCCATCAACCAGTCCTCCGCCAAGATCAACGAGATCATCGGCGTGGTGGACGAAATCGCCTTCCAGACCAACCTGCTGGCGTTGAACGCCGCTGTCGAGGCCGCCCGGGCCGGCGAGCAGGGCCGCGGGTTCGCCGTGGTCGCGGCCGAGGTGCGCAACCTGGCCAAGCGCAGCGCCGATGCTGCCAAGGAGATCAAGGGCCTCATCCGCGAGAGCGTGGCCAAGTCCGTGGACGGCAACAAGGTCGCCGCCCATGCGGGCGAGACCATCCAGGAAGTGGTGGCCAACGTGCAGCGCGTGACCTCGCTCGTCAGCGAGATCGCCAATGCCACCCAGGAGCAGAGCACGGGCCTGAACGAGATCAACAAGGCCGTGGTGCAGATGGACGAGGTCACCCAGCAGAACGCGGCCCTGGTGGAGGAGTCCGCCGCCGCCGCCGAATCCCTGGACGCCCAGGCCCATGCGCTCACCGAGATCGTCGGCCGCTTCAGGACCGGCGTGGAAGTGCGGCGCACCGCGGCCGCGCCCAAGGCCCGCACCACGGTCACCGCGCACCCCGCCCCCAAGATGGCCAAGAACGGCCATGCGGCCCTCAAGCGCCCCTCTGCCCGCCAGGAGCTCGCCATCGCCAAACAGCCTGTCCCCACTCCCAAGAGCGACGATGACGGCAACTGGGAGGCCTTCTGAGCCTGCCCCGGCAGGTACTCAGGCGCTGATTCCCTTCTTCCGAAACCATCTGTAGCCCGGTTGCAGCCACTGGACCGTTGCGGAGAACAACATGGCAAGCACTGAAGCCAGTTCCCAAGGTCTCCAGCAGGTGCTCTGCTTCGCCCTCGCCGGCGAGGCGTACGCCCTGCCCATCCTGAAGGTCCGGGAAATCCAGGCCCAGGCCACCATCACCCGGATCCCCAAGGCCCCGCCCTACATGCCCGGGGTGATCAACCTTCGGGGCGCCATCGTCCCCATCCTGGAGCTGCGGCACCGGTTCTCCCTGGGGGATGCCCCGGAGGACACCCGGCCCGTCATCGTCATCGTGGAGGTCCAGGGGCGCACCCTGGGCATCCGCGTGGACTCGGTGTCCGACGTGCTGGATCTGGATCCCAATGCCATCCGGCCCGCGCCGGAGCTGGGCACCCAGAGCGCCCTGGGCCGCGAGTTCATCGCGGGCCTGGCCAGCCTGCCGGGAGCCACGGGCGCCGAATCCATGCTGATCCTCCTCGACCTGGACCGCCTGCTCTCCGATGGCGAGCTGATGGCCCTGGAAAGCGCCACGGTCTGAAGCCATGGCACGGAAAGCGGCCCCTTCCAGCCCAAGGCTCTCCTTCGAGGGCGACCTGGACATCTTCAGCATCCATCAGCAGTGGGAGAAGGCCCTGCCCCTGCTCACCACCGGGAACGGCAGTGCGGAGGTGGATCTGTCCTCCGTCGGAGACCTGGACCTGTCCGGGCTCCAGCTGCTTGGCGCCATGGACCGGGATCTCCGGGCCAAGGGGCTCTCGTTTTCGGTGGTGGGCGCCAGGGAGGAGTGGCAGGCCCGCTTCGCCGCCCTGGGCATGGCCCACCTCTTCGACGGGGCCCATCCATGAGCCGGTGGTTCTCCGGGGACACCGCCGCAGGTCCCGCGCCCATCGAGGCGCCCGTGCTCCCGGCTGGGGACAATCGGCAGGCCCTGCTGCGTCTGGCCGCCTGTGAGGCCCGCATGCTGGAGGGCCAGGTAAACTTCCTGACGCCCGAGCTGCTCCAGGTGGACAGCCTGGTGCGGGAGGCCGCCGGCACCCTGGAAGACGCCCTGAAGACCCTCGACCGCAGCGTGCAGCACCAGCACCTGCTGGCGGGGGAGATCCAGGCGGCCATGCAGAGCACCCTGGAGGGTGATGCGGGCGGCGAGGCCGGCAGCAGCTTCGACGCCATGAGCGCCACCATCATGGGCACCCTCGATGGCTTCGTGAACCACATCACCGAGATTTCCGAGTCCACCGCCCAGCTCGCCGAGCAAGTCGACGACATCCGCGAGCGCTCCTTCCGCATGGAGTCGATGCTGGATGAGCTGGCGGAGATCGCCGGCCGCACCCACCTGCTCTCCCTGAACGCCAGCATCGAGGCCGCCCACGCCCGGCAGTTCGGGGCGGGTTTCGCCGTGGTGGCGGGCGAGGTCTCCAAGCTGGCCGACCGCAGCACCGCGTTGAGCAACACCATCCAGGAGCAGGTGCTCGGCACGCGGCAGGCCCTGGAGCGCACGGACGCCCACGTGAAGGCCATCGCCAGCCAGGACATGAACGTGGCCCTGGCCTCGCGTGGCGAATCCGAGGCCCTGGTCATGTCCCTCCGGACCTCCAACTGGGTCGTGAAGGACCTGGTCGCGCAGCTCGAGGAGAACGCCCGCAAAGTCACCGAGCAGGTGGGCCACGTGGTGCGCAGCCTCCAGTTCGAGGATCTGGTGCACCAGACCCTCATGGCCTGCCTCAAGGAGTTGGGGAACCTGCTGGAGCAGTCCCAGGCCTGGAAGGATCTCGAAGTCCGGCTGAAGGCCGGTGAACCGGAGGGCCCCGCCCTGGCGGCGCTGGAAGCCACCCTGGGCCAGATCGAGGCGGCCCGCGTCCAATTCCGTGCGGTGAAGAGCGGTACGCTCGCCGCCGGCGAAGTCGACCTTTTCTGACCAGGAGCCGAACGATGGGCCGTCTCATCCTCACCGTCGATGACTCGAGCACGATGCGCCAGATGATCACCTTCACGCTCAAGGGCGCGGGCTTCGACATCCTCGAGGCGGGCGACGGCGTGGAGGCGCTGGAGGTGGCCGCGGGGAAGAAGCTGGCCCTGATCGTCACCGACGTGAACATGCCCCGCATGGATGGCATCACGCTGGTGCAGCGCCTGCGCGCCCTGCCCGAGTTCAAGTTCACGCCGATCCTGGTCCTCACCACCGAATCCGACGCCTCCATGAAGATGAAGGGCAAGGAGGCCGGCGCCACGGGTTGGATCGTCAAGCCCTTCAGCCCGGAAAAGCTGCTGGACGTCGTGAACAAAGTCCTCTGAGGTTCCCCATGTCCGATGCGATGGCCCAATTCCGAGATGCCTTTTTCGAAGAGGCCACCGAGCTGGCCGACGGCATGGAGGCCACCCTGCTCTCCATGGACCTGGCTGCGGTCGAGGTCGAGGACCTCCACACCCTGTTCCGGGCCGCCCACTCCATCAAGGGCAACGCGGCCACCTTCGGCTTCCCGGCGGTCGCCGCCTTCACCCACCAACTGGAGAGCACCCTCGAACCCGTCCGCCAGGGCACGCGGCCCATGACGCCCGACCTGCGGGAGCTGATGCTGCAGGGCGTGGACCTCATCCGCAGCCACCTGCACCACGCCCGCCGCGGGGAGCCGCTCCCCGCCAAGGAGCAGCAGTCGCAAGAGGCCCTCATGGCCAAGCTGCAGGAGGATGTCTCCACCGCCCCGCCGCCCGCCGCGGCGACGCAGGCCCCGGCCCGGACCGTGGCCATGAAGGGCGGCCGCGGCTTCTCCATCCGCTTCGAGGCGCCCACAGATTCCTTCCGCCGGGGCATCAACCTGGAGCGGCTCTTCCGCGACCTGGCCAAGCTAGGAACCCTGCAGATCTGGCCCGACCTGACGCGGATCCCCACGTTCGAGCAGATGGACCCCGAGGACTGCCACCTGGCCTGGGACATCCGGCTGGAGACCGCCCACCCGCAGATCGACGTGGACGACATCTTCGAGTTCGTGGCGGAAGGCGACAACCTCCGCATCCAGCCCCTGAGCCCGGAGGGGGCGGTGCCGTCCCTGGGCGAGATCCTCCAGACCGAAGCCGGGGTCAGCCCCGCCGACATCCGCGAGGCCCTGTCGCAGCAGAAGCGCCTGGGCGAGCTGCTGGTGGACATGGGCAAGGTCAAGCCCGAGGTGGTCACCAAGGCCCTCGACCAGCAGCAGAAGAAGCGCAACCAGGCCGAGGCTTCCACCGTCCGCGTGGCCACGGACAAGATCGACCGCCTGGTGAACCTGGTGGGCGAGCTGGTCATCACCCAGGCCATGCTGGCCCAGGCCTCCCAGCAGTCGAACACCATGCAGGGCGAGGAGCAGCTGAGCGCCGCCCTCATGCAGCTGGACCGCCAGACCCGCGAGCTGCAGGAGCGCGTCATGGGCATCCGCATGGTGCCCGTGGAGATGGTGTTCTCCCGCTTCCCGCGCATGGTCCACGAGCTGGGCAAGCAGCTGGGCAAGGACGTGGAGCTGGTCATGGAGGGCCAGGCCACGGAGCTGGACAAGACCTTCATCGAGATGCTGGTGGATCCCCTCACGCACCTGGTGCGCAATGCCGTGGACCACGGCATGGAGGACAAGGAGGAGCGCCTCAAGACCGGCAAGCCCGCCATGGGCACCATCGCCCTGAGGGCCTCCAGCCGGGGCGGCCACATCCACATCGAGGTGAAGGATGATGGCAAGGGCCTCAACCGGGATCGCATCCACCAGAAGGCCCTGGACCGCGGGCTGATCCAGCCGGGCCTCCGTCCCTCGGACGAGGAGTTGAACCTGCTCATCTTCGAGCCCGGCTTCTCCACCGTGGAGCAGGTCTCGGACCTGTCCGGCCGCGGCGTGGGCATGGACGTGGTGAAGCAGAACGTGCGGGCGCTGGGCGGCCGCATCGAGGTGGAGAGCCAGCCGGGCCGGGGCACCCTCATCCGCCTGGTGCTGCCCCTCACCCTCGCCATCCTGGACGGCCTCACCGTCCGCGTGGCCGAGGAGACCTACGTGTTCCCGCTGGCCTCGGTGCTCGAGAGCTTCCAGACCCGGGGCACGGACGTGCAGACCGTGAAGGGCGACCGGGAGGTGATCAGCCTCCGGGGCGAGTTCATCCCGGTGGTGCGCCTGCAGCGCCTGCTGGCCGTGGGCTCGGGCCAGGACGCCTCGGACCGCACCCTCCTGGTGCTGGTGGAATCCGAGGGCCGCCGCGCGGCCATGGCCGTGGATGAGCTGCTGGGCCAGCAGCAGGTGGTCATCAAGAGCCTGGAGACCCACTACCGCCGCGTGGAGGGCATCTCGGGCGCCACCATCCTCGGGGACGGCCGCGTGGCCCTCATCCTCGACGTTCCCGGTCTCATGCGGCTGGAGGCTGGGGCCGCCGCGGTCGGAGCATGAACCGGTCCCGCGTTTCCGAGGTCGAGGCCCTGAGCCAGGGCCGGGAGCAGCTGTCCACCGCCACCTTCACCGCCCTGCGCGACCTGCTGCATGCCCACTCCGGCATCGCCCTGGCCGCGCACAAGCTCACCATGGTGCAGTCCCGCCTGGCCAAGCGCCTGCGGATCCTGGGCATCCAGACCTACGAGGAGTACCTGCAGCGGCTGGAGAATCCGGAGGCCCCGGAGTGGTCCGAGTTCATCAACGCCCTCACCACCAACCTCACCAGCTTCTTCCGCGAAGGCCACCACTTCACCCGGCTGGTGCCGCTCATCCAGCCCTTCCACGCCGCCTCCCGCCGCATCCGGATCTGGAGCGCCGGCTGCTCCACCGGGGAGGAGCCCTACACCCTGGCCATGACCCTGCTGCAGGGGTTCGGCTCCGCGGCCAACATCCAGATCCTGGCGACGGACCTGGACACGGCAGTGCTGGAGACCGCCGCCCACGGCGTCTATCCCATGGCCCGCATCGAAGGGGTGGACGACTCCTGGAAACGCCTGGCCTTCCTCAAGGGTTCCGGTGCGCAGGAGGGCCAGGTGCGGGTTCGGCCCGAGGTGCGGCAGCTGGTCACCTTCCGGCAGATGAACCTGCTGGAGGACCGCTGGTCCGTGCCCGAGGCGCCCTTCCAGGCCATCTTCTGCCGCAACGTCATGATCTATTTCGACAAGCCCACCCAGCGCAAGCTCCTGAAGCGCTACCACGACCTGCTGGAACCCGACGGACTCCTCTTCGTGGGCCACTCAGAGGCGCTGCTGGATACCACCCTGGGCTTCCAGTCCCTGGGCCAGACCATCTACCGGCGCCGGGAGGTGGCGTCATGAGCCCGCCCGTCCCCCTGGTCCACGGCCGTGCCTCCAAGTACCTCGACCGCAACTTCAACCGCCAGGCCATGAAGATCCTGCCCGGCGAGTTCTACGCCACCGCCGAGGACGAGGTGATCGTCACCGTCCTGGGCAGCTGCGTGGCCGCCTGCATCATGGATCCCATCGCCATGGTGGGGGGCATGAACCACTTCATGCTCCCGGTGAAGCAGGGGGACCGCGATCCGGACGTGTTCTTCGCGGCCCGCTACGGCGCGGCGGCCATGGAATACCTCATCAACAACCTGCTGCACCTGGGGGCGCAGCGGGACCGCCTTGTGGCCAAGGCCTTCGGGGGCGGCAAGGTGATGCGGGGCATGTCCACGGACGTGGGCGGGCAGAACGTCGACTTCGTGCGGGAGTTCCTGCGCAACGAGGACATCCCGCTCTGGAGCGAGGACATGGGCGGGCCCTTCCCCCGCAAGGTCTACTTCTTCCCCCACACGGGCCAGGTGCTGGTCAAGCGCATGGAGACCACGCACAACGACACCGTGCTCAACCGCGAGCTCACCTACATCCAGGAAGTGGTCGGCCGGCCGATGAATGGTGACGTGGAGCTGTTCACATGAACATGGAGCGGAAGCGCCGCGTCCTGGTGGTGGATGACAGTGCCCTGGTCCGCCAGGTGCTGACCAACATCCTGTCCCGCCATCCCCTGCTGGAGGTGGTGGGCACCGCCAAGGACCCCTACGATGCCCGCGAGCGCATCAAGGAGCTGGATCCGGACGTGCTCACGCTGGACGTCGAGATGCCCCGCATGGACGGCCTCACCTTCCTGGGCAAGCTGATGAAGGCCCACCCCATGCCCGCGGTGATGCTGTCGAGCCTCACTGCCAAGGGCACCACCACGGCCCTGGATGCCCTGGATCTGGGCGCCGTGGACGTGATCGGCAAGCCCACCATGGACCAGGCGGCGGGTCTGGAGCGGATGGGCCATGAGATCGCCCAGACCGTGTACGCCGCGTCCCTGGCGCGGGTGGGCGGCCCCCGGCCCCCGCTCCAGACCCCGCCCTCGCTGGCCGCCCTGGCCTCCCGCGCCAAGGCCGGCCGGGCCCTCATCGCCATCGGCTCGAGCACAGGCGGGACCGAGGCCCTGCGCCAGGTTTTCGAGTCGATCCCCGAGAACCTGCCGCCCATCGCCGTGGTCCAGCACATGCTGCCCGGGTTCACCGCCGCCTTTGCGGAGCGCCTCGACCGCAGCAGCCGGGCCCGGGTGAAGGTAGCCGAGGATGGCGAATCCCTGAAGGCCGGCACCGTCTACCTCGCGCCCAACGAGGCCCACCTCACCGTCGGCCGGCACAGCGTGGGTCTGGTGGCCATCCTCCAAGCCGGGGACCGCGTATCGCACCATCTCCCTTCGGTGGACGTGCTCTTCGACTCCGTGGCCGCGTCCTGCGGGGCCCATGCCATGGGTGTCATCCTCACGGGCATGGGCGATGACGGCGCCCGCGGCCTGCTGAAGATGCGCCAGAAGGGCGCCCGGACCCTCGGCCAGGACGAGGCCACCTGCGTCGTCTACGGCATGCCCCGCGCGGCCTTCATGCGCGGCGGCGTCGAGGAGCAGGCCCCCCTGGGCGCCATTGCGAAACACCTCGTCGCCTGGTGCGAACGCGACGCCTGAACCCTGCCATTCCCCCACCTTCTCTTGGCTGACATGTCCCTCCGATCCCTCCTCCTCCCGGCAGTACCCGGCACCTTCAGGGCCTTCTTCGCCCTGTTCGGGGCCTGGTCCCTGGTGGTGCTCGCGGCGCTCGGAGCCGACATGTACTTCTCGATCCGCGAAGACCGGGTCATCGCCTACAACCGCGCCTCGGACAGCTACCGCAAGGACCTGGCCTACCGCCGCTGGGCGGCGGAACGGGGAGGCGTCTACGTCCCCAAGGACGCCAGGACGCCACCCAATCCCCACCTGGCCCACCTGCCCCACCGGGACGTCACCACCACCGATGGCAAAGCCCTCACCCTGGTGAACCCCGCCTACATGACCAGGATGGTCCACGAGCTGGCCGAGCGGGACTACGGGCTCAAGGCGCACATCACCAGCCTGAATCCCATCCGGTCGGAGAACGCCCCGGACCCCTGGGAACGCAGGGCCCTGGAATCGTTCGAGCGGGGCGGCCGGGAACAATCCGAGGTCCTGCAGCAGGACGGCAAGCCCGTCCTGCGGTTCATGGGCGCCTTCCTGGTCGAGGAGAGCTGCCTCAAATGCCACGGGCAGCAGGGCTACAAGCCGGGCGAAGTCAGGGGCGGCATCAGCGTGACCGTGCCCGTGGGCTCGGGGGCGACCGTCTTCGGCCTGACCCACGAATCCATCTCGGTCCTGTCGGTCCTCGCCCTGTGGCTGATGGGGGGGCTTGGCATCCTGGCCTGGGTGCGCCGGCTGGTGCATGCATCGCGGGACCAGCTGCGGATGATGAAGGAGATGGAGGACGGTTCCAATCGGTTCCACCAGCTCTTCCAGTCCTCCCCGGCCCCGATGATCATCCACCGGAACGGCCGCTTCACGGACGTGAACCTGGCGGCCGCGCGGCTGCTGGATGCGGATGATCCATCCCAGCTCATCGGGCTGGAGATCCTGAGCTTCATCCATCCCCAGTACCGCTACCTCGTGAGCGAGCGCATCCACACCGTCGAGCAGAACGAGGAGACCGTCCCGGCGATCGAGGAGGTCTTCCTCACCTACCGGGGGCGCGAAGTCTGGGTGGAGGTCCAGACGGCCTACATCGACCTTCCCGGCGGACCCGCCATCCTCGTCTTCGCCCAGGACCTGAGCGAGCGCCGGCGCGCCGAAGAGGAGCGCCGGAAGATGGAGGCGGAGATCCAGCACGCGCAGAAGCTGGAGAGCCTCGGCAGCCTGGCCGGAGGCATCGCCCACGACATGAACAACGTGCTCGGGGCCATCCTCGGCATGGCGACCCTCCTCCAGCTGAAGCGCGAGGGGGACGAGGCCCTGCTCAAGTCCCTGCGGACCATCGAGAACGCCGCCAGCCGCGGCCGCGACCTGGTGAAGGGCCTCACGGACTTCGCCCGCAAGGGCCTGCAGCAGGCCCAGCGGCTGGACCTCAACACCCTGCTCCGGGAGGAGCTGGATCTGCTCGTCCGCACCAGCCGCCAGCGGTTCACCTTCGAAGTGGAGCTGGACGAGACGCTGCCGCCGATCATGGGGGAGCGCAGCTCGCTGGGCAGCGCTTTCATGAACCTCGCGGTCAACGCCTTCGACTCCATGCCCAGGGGCGGCACCTTCCGGGTCAGGACCTTCCAGGAGGGCGACCAGGTCTGCCTGGAGGTGGCCGACACCGGCGAGGGCATTCCGGCGGACATCCTCTCCCGGGTCACGGACCCTTTCTTCACCACCAAGCCCCAGGGCCGGGGCACGGGCCTGGGCCTGGCCATGGTCTACGGCACGGTCAAGGCCCACGGGGGCTCGCTCGACATCCAGAGCGAGGTCGGCAAGGGGACGCGCATCCGCCTCCACCTGCCCGCCCTGGTCACGAGGACCCTCTCGGGCGAGCCCGAGGACCTGCCCGTGGCCCACCCGGATCATCCCCTGCGGATCCTGCTGGTCGACGACGACGAGCTCATCCGGGACATCCTGCCCCCGATGCTTGAGCAGCTGGGGCACCGGGTCGAGACCACCTCATCCGGGCTGGAGGCCGTGCGCCGCCTGGGTGCAGGCCTGGAGGTGGACCTGGTGATCCTGGATCACAACATGCCGGGCATGACCGGGGCCGAGACCCTGCCGCGCATCTTCCAGCTGCGGCCCGCCGTCCGGGTGCTCATCGCCACGGGCTTCCTGGACACGGACCTCAAGATCCTGCTGGCCGACTTCCCCTCCGTCTCCACCCTGCAGAAACCCTTCTCCGTGGTCGAACTCCGCAAGATGCTGCAGGCCATTTCAGCCGAACTGGAACCCTAGGGCTTCGGCGGAACCTGCTTCCCAGCCTCCACCTGCTTCTTCGCCTTCTCCCGTTCCGCGTCGCTGGGCGTGCCCCACACGACCCGGCTGGGCTTCTGCTTGAGGAGTTCCAGCAGCTCCTCGACGGAGGCCAGGGAGCGGCGCAGACTCCCCAGGCTCTGCTCCAGCTCCGGGTGGTTCTGGGCAGAAAAGCGGCTCATGAAGGCGTCGGCCTGCTTCAGGGTCGAGGCCAGGCTCACCAGGATCTGATCCAGCTCGGGCCCGCGCTTCTCCATCAGGCTGCGCACCGTGCTGAGGCTCTGGTCCAGGGCGGCCAGCGCCCTGTCCGCCTCGCCCATGCTGCGGTCCGCATGGCCCACCAGCCCCCGGCTCTCCTTCGCCAGGACCTGGAACTCCTTCAGCGTGCCATCCAGCGACACCAGCGCCTGGCGCACGGAGGGATGCTCCAGCACGTCGCCCAGGCCCTTGCGCTCGAGGCGCCCGCGCAGGTCGTCCACGCCCGCCTGCAGGCTGGCCATGAGGTGGTCCGTGCGCTCCAGCACGCCGGCGATGGACACGCCCGAGTCCCCGGGGATCTCGTCCCCCGCGACGAGCGGCACCACCCGCTCGGCCACCTCGGGCAGCCGCAGGTCCAGCATCACGCTGCCGACCCCCTTCGGCGCCAGGTTCGCCCGGGTCCCGCGCCACAGCTTGATGTCCTCGCGGACGGAGATGCGGGCCAGGAAGTGATAGGACTTCCCTTCCAGCCGCATGTCCACGCGCTCCACTGAGCCGACCCGGAAGCCCTTCAGCTGCACGTCGGTGCCGGGCGCCAGACCTTCCATCTGCTCAAGCCGCACCACCAGCGGGTAGCTGCGCTCCGTGACCGCGCCCGCGTTCTTGTAGGCCACCAGCGCGAGGAACAGGGCCAGGGCCCCGAGGACGAGCAGCCCGAGACGGGCATCCTGCTTCTCGAAATTCATGGGGACTCCACTGACACCGGCGCACGGTGAAGCTGGAGGCGCCCCGCCTCCAGGTAGGCAAAGGAACCAGCCTCCTCCGCAGCGATCACCAGCGTGCAGACGCCGTCGGCGGCCCAGGTCCTGATCAGATCCTGGGCGATGCCCCGGTCCGTGGCATCCAGGCCCTCCAGCGGGTCATCCAGCAGGATCAGACCGGGATCCATGGCCAGCACCCGCGCGAGGTTGCCATGCCTGCGCGCGGAGGCGCTCACCGCATGGGGGCGGAGGTCCGCCACCGCGAGCAGGTCCAGGCGCTCGAGGGCGGCCTCGGTCCGCTGCCGGAGTTCCCCGGGCGGAATCCCCTCGAAGCGAAGCGGGAGGGCGACGTTCTCCCGCAGGGTGAGGTTCGACAGCAGCCCGCCCGACGCGAAGGCGAAGCCCAGCCGCACCTGTCCGATGAGGGACAGCACCCCATCTCCGGGCCAGACCTGGCGGCCTCCCACCCGGACCAGGCCCCGGGCCGGGCGTTCGATCCCGGCGATCACCTTCAGGAGCCGGCTCTTCCCGGAGCCGCTGGGTCCCGTGATCAGCTGGTTCCCGCCCCGCGGCACGGCGAGTTCGAGCGACTCCAGCAGCAGGCGGCCATCCAGGGCGTCCAGGGCGAGGTCGTGGAGCTCGATCATCGCGGCCCCGTCAGAAGTAGAGGAGGGCGGCGATGAGGCCGTCCAGGGAGAACACGGCCACCAGCGCCGACACGACGGTCTTGGTGACGGCCTGGGGGATCTCGGTCTGGCTGCGGCGGATGCGCAATCCGAAGTGGCAGGCGTGGAAGGCGATGACCCCCGAGAAGAGCACCACCTTGAGCAGGGTGGCCGCGAAGTCGCGATTGGACAGGGCCTGGCGCACCGAGTCCATGTAGAACCCGAAGGTGATGCCGTACTTGAGCTTCGCCACCAGGAAGCCGCCGCCCAGGGCCGCCGCGTCGAAGAACACCACCAGCGCGAACACCGAGACCAGCACACCCAGCCAGCGGGGCAGCAGCAGGTACTGGTAGGGGTTCACGCCGTGGGTGGCCAGCGCGTCCACCTCGCCGTTCAGCTGCATGGCGCCCAGCTCCGCGGAGATGGCCGTGGCACTGCGGCCGATGACCAGCACCGCCGTGAGCAGCGGGCCCAGTTCGCGCAGGATGATCAGCACCATCAGGGCGCCGATGTAGTTCTCGGCGCCCAGGCCCGAGAGCTGGCTGAAGGCCTGGATCAGGGTCACCGCACCCAGCAGCAGGGCCGTGCCGCTCACCAGCCACAGCGCATCGAGCCCCGTGAAGCGGATCTGCAGTCGGGTCTGGCTGCCCACCACCGCCAGCTGGTCCAGGCGCAGCAGGAGGGCGCCCCGCAGCGTCCGCAGCACCAGGTGCGCCTGGTCGCCCAGGAACTCCAGGAAGCCGCGCACGGGCGCGCCAAGCCGCGCAAGGAAAGCCATCTCTCACCCAAGGGATGGCCCAGGCTAGCAGGAATCGGCCACTCAGGGATTCGGGACGAAGCCGTCCGCGTAGTCGATGACCGTCACCACGCGGTAGTCGCGGTGGGGCGCGCTGCCCGCCCCGGCCTGGTGCAGATCCGGGTTGAAGAGGTTGTGGCGGTGTCCCCGGCTGGGCACGCCGTCGTCCACCAGGAGCTGGATCACCACCTGCCGCGCCTCCGGCTCGCCGGTGCTGATGTTCTCCGCCACGAGGCCATGCCAGGTGCCGAGCCGGTTGAGCCGGTCGGAGAGCTTGGCGCCATCCGAGCCCACGTGTTCAAGGGCCCCACGGGGGCCCAGGTCCTGCGCGTGCCGCCGGGCGGCCAGGGCCAGCCCCTCGTTGAAGCGGAGCGGCCCCACCGGGCGGGCAGCCTCGAGGAAGGCGATGGCCTCATCCAGCGCCGCCACGCCCTCGTCCGTGCGCAGGGGCACCCGCCTTGGCCGGTGCCAGAGGTTTCCCTCGAAAGCATCCCGCAGCTCCCGCAGGTATTTCGCATAGGCCTTCGGTCGGATGCGGGCGTCGCTCATCTCCTGGACCACCGCCCGCTCAAAGGCCGTGGCCTTCTCCGCGGGCACCTGGGCGCCAAGGCCGAGGCCGGACCCGGCCCACAGCAGGACCGGAAGGAGTGGGCGGATGAGACGGGCGACGGAGTTCCGCATGAGGGCCTCGGGACAGACGACTCTAGCGGATCCTGGGCGATACGGTCCGGATCTTGGGGCCATCTTTGAGCACCCACGCCACCTGCGCCCAGCCGATCAGCAGGGCCAGCCCCAGGCTGGTGGCCAGCGTCACCGACACCCAGCGGTGGCCCCGCTGGAGGTCCGCCCTGCCCTCGGCCACCTGGAGGTAACCCGCCAGCGCGAGGCCCAGCGTCACCACCACCAGCAGCACCAGCCAGAGATGGAACATGGCTTCGAAGGCCCCGGCGGAGATCAGCCTCCGGCTCAGCAGCCGCACGCCCCAGGCGAAGCCGGACCAGGCGGCCAGATCCAGTGCCAGCCAGGAAGAACGGGACCGGACCTGGATGGACACGGCATGGAAGAACAGCAGCAGGACGATGCCCCCGGCCAGCCACAGGCCGATGATCCGGCTGACCTCCTTCAGAGGGAGCTGCCTCCAGATGCCGCCCAGCAGGATCGGCGGGAGGCAGAGCAGACCGGCGGACAACACGGCCATGCCGACCCCTGCCCCGACCTTGCCGGCGAAGATTTCGCCAGTCCGGAGCGGCTGGTTCAGCAGGAAGCCGAAGCGCCGCTCCTCCAGGTCGCGCCCCACCATCGTGGCGCCGAAGAGGGCGGCCACCACCCAGGCGAACAGCGTGCCCGTGCCGATGGCCATGAAGGTGGCCTTGTCGTGGAGGGAGCCCCCATCAGGATCGAATCGGAGCCCGATGAGCTGGATGAAGCCCATGCCCAGGGCCAGCAGGAAGACGTTGCGGCGGCCGATCCATTCCCGGCGGAAGACAGCGAGGGTGGTCATGAGGCTACCTCCGATTCCGCGCCCACCAGGGCGACGAACAGCTCCTCCAGGGACAGGGCATGCACCTTCAGGTCCGGTCGGTCGCCGTCCAGCAACCGCGCGGGATCGCCCTGGGACAGCACTGCCTCGCCGCCGAGCCCGCCTTCGCGAATCCGCAGCGGGGCATAGGGCGCCAGCTCCTCGGGCCGCAGTGCCTGGAAGGGCGCCCAGCTCACCTTGCGGTGGCGGGCTTTGAGCTCCTCCAGGCTGCCATCCAGCAGGAGCCGTCCCTCATGGAGGATGCCCACCCGGTCGGCGATCCCCTCGATGCCCGCGAGATCGTGCGTGGTGATGAAGATGGTGGTACCCCGGTCCGCCAGCTCGCTCAGCAGCTCGTCGTAGACCTCGCGCCGGGCCACCGGATCCAGGCCCAGGGTCGGGTCATCCAGCACCAGCAGTTCGGGCCCGGGGCCCAGCGCCAGGGTCAGGGCGAGCTGCGCCTTCTGGCCCCGGGAGAGTTTCCCGAAGGGGACGTCGAGGGGCACGCGGAAGCGCTTCAGCCGGTCGTCCGCGGCGAGCGCATCCCACCCGGGATGGAGGTCCGCGCAGAACCCGAGCAGCTGGCGCGGCGTCATGGCCGGCGGCGCGTCCGGCTCCTCGGCCACCACGCCCACCCGCTGCATGAGCTCCGTGCGGCGGGACCAGACGTCCTGACCGAGCAGCTCCACCCGGCCCGCGAGGGGCTTCTGGTGGCCCAGCAGGCACCGGACCAGGGAGGTCTTGCCGGAACCGTTGCGCCCGAGCAGGGCGTAGACCTGGCCGGGCGCAACCGTGAAGGAGGCCTCGTCCAGGGCCTGGATCCGGCCGTAGCGGACGCTGAGGTTCCGGCAGTCCACGGCGGGGGGTGCCTGGGTGATCGTCATGACTTGCCTCCCTTACGGGTGATGGATTTCCATGCTGCCGCCAGGAAGGTCGTCGCCTCGGGCAGGTCCGCCCCGGTGGTCAGGGCCGTGGCGGCGTAGCGGAGGGCGCCCTCGCGCAGCAGGGCCGCCCGTTCGCTGGCCCGGAAGGCCGGGGGCGAGTCCGCGACGTAGGTGCCGTCGCCCCGGCGAACGGCCAGCACGCCGGCTTCCACGAGGTGCTGGTAGGCCTTCACCACGGTGTTGGGGTTCACCCCCAGATCCCGGGCCAGGTCCCGGACCGAGGGCATCAGCGCCCCGGCCGAGAGCCCCCCGGAGGCCGCCAGGCGGCGCACGCCCTCCTCGATCTGTCGCCAGAGGGGGGCCGCTTCGGCGGGGTCCACTTGAAGAAGGGTCTTCATCCCGTGCCTCCCGGGCGAGGGTTACTGTATCAGTGAACTAATACAGTAAAGCAGACAGACCTGCCGTCAAGGGGTGGGCCAAAAAAAGAGGGCTCCGGAGAGCCCTCGGTTGACGCTGGTTCGATGGGATGGCTTCAGATGGCGGGCCCGTCGATCTCCGCGAAGAGGGGGTGCGTCAGGTAGCGCTCGCCGGTGTCGCAGAGCACGGCCACCACGGTCTTGCCCTCACCCAGCTCCTTGGCCACCTCCAGGGCCGCGAAGACGATGGCGCCGGTGCTGATGCCGGTGAGCAGGCCCTCCTCCCGGGCCAGGCGGCGGGCGATGGCGATGGCGTCGTCATAGCCCACGGGCCGGATGCGCTGGAAGGCCTCGCGGTTGAGGATGCTGGGCACGAAGTTGGGCCCGATGCCCTGGATCTTGTGGGGACCCGCCTGCCCCGTGCTCAGCAGCGGCGAGGTCTCGGGCTCCACGGCCACCACCAGGGTGCCGGGCTTCTCCTTGGCCAGCACCTCACCCACGCCGGTGACGGTGCCGCCGGTGCCCACGCCCGCCACGAAGGCGTCGAGCTCGGGCACCTGCTCCAGGATCTCCAGCGCCGTGGTGCGGCGGTGGACGGCGGGGTTGGCGGGATTGTCGAACTGGCGCACCAGGAAGTAGTTCGGATCGGCGTCTGCCAGCTCCTGGGCCTTGTCCACGGCCGCCTTCATGCCGCCGGAACCCGGCGTCAGCACCAGCGTCGCGCCGTAGGCCTTGAGCAGGGCACGGCGCTCCTGGGTCATGGTGTCGGGCATCACCAGCGTGATCTTGTAGCCCTTGGCCGCCGCCACAAAGGCGAGGCCGATGCCCGTGTTACCGCTGGTGGCTTCGAGCAGGGTGCTGCCGGGCTTCAGGACGCCCCGCGCCTCCGCGTCCTGGATCATGCTCAGGGCGATGCGGTCCTTGACGCTGCCGCCGGGGTTGGCGCTTTCCAGCTTCACGTAGACCTTGGCGGAACCCGCCGGCACGATGCGGCTCAGGCGCACCACGGGGGTGTAGCCCACCAGGTCGTAGGCGTGTTCCACGCGGTTGGGCCGGGTGATGGGGGCGGTGGCCAGACTCATGAATGCACCTCCTTCAGGGATCGGGCGCGGCCCGGAATCTGAAGTATGAAAAGGAATGAAAAATTGTCAAGTTTGTCAATTGTTTTGATTATATACTTGAGCTAGGATGGCATCGGAGGTTCGATCATGAAAGGTTCTGCCAAGGGACGTTATGGATTGCAGCTCATGGTGGAGCTGGCGCTGCAGGCGGGGCGCGGCCCCATCCTGGTGGACGCCATCGCCGGCCGCCAGGGGCTCCCGCCCAAGTTCCTGCGCGTGTTGCTGGGCAGCCTCAAGACTGCCGGGCTGGTGAAGGTCCAGCGCGGCCCCAGCGGCGGCTGCGAGCTGGCCCGCCACCCCAGCCACATCAGTGCCCTGGAGGTGCTGGAAACCCTCGAGGGCCGCCTTGGCGGCCTCAGCCTCCCCCCCGACGCCACCCACGGCGCCCGCGCCGTGCGCGAGCTCTGGACCCGCAGCACCGAGGCCGCCCGGGCCGTCCTCAAAGCCACCACCCTCGCCGACCTCGCCACCCGCCAGCAGGCCCTGGAGGTTGACAGCCACGGGTACTCGATCTAGCGGGCAGCTGATTCGTCATCAGCGGGTGTCAGGGCTTGGCGGTCCCGTCCGGACAGAGCCAGGCCTTGGCCTCGGCCAGGGTCCGGAACACCCGGATCTCGATGCCCGAGTGGGAGGCGTGGCCCCGGTACATGTTCGACACCCCGTAGGTCAGATCCTCGGGCGCGGCGATCGCCGCGCGGGTCAGGTTCGTGCCTTTCAGCTTCAGGCTGTCCGTCGCGACGATGGCTTCAAGTTCACGGTTCGATACCTCCAGCCTGGTCACGCCCGTCAGATCCACCAGGCAATGGGTGATGCGCTCGGGGGTGGAGATGCCCTCCGGAAAGGCGGCGATCACATCGAGGATCTCCTGGCCCGTGAGGACCCCCCGCCCGAGGCGGAGGAGGCCCGTTCCCTCATGGATCAGTTCGGTCAGGTAGGGCATCGAGTGCTCACTTGTAAAATTTTTACCAACTGGGATAGCAGTTCCAAGCTACCCCCCAGCCGCGCTCCCGCCAAAGAAAAATTCCATAAAAACGAACTCATTCCAACCACCGCCCCCGGCTCCTTTGGCGGCTTCCTGCTCTCCGTGGAATCTGCGTCAGGGCTTGAACTCCTGACTCGCGTGCTCGGCCAGCGCGTGCCCCTTCAACTGCACGTCGCCGCCGCGGTAGAGGCCCCAGCCGGGGAGACCGCGGGGCCAAGCCTTGGTCATGGCCCACTGCTGGATGCGGCTGTTGGCCAGCACCACGACGAGGAAGCGCTTGGGGTTCCAGGGATTGGGGAAGGCGGCGATGAGGCTGTCATCGGGCCGGCCGTAGGTGCGCCCCTGCCACTTGAACCAGCCGGGACCCGCCTCGACGGGGAAGCGGCCTTCGGCCTGGAGCCGGGCGGCCACGCCGTTGTCGGCGGGGCCGCCGAAGAGGAGGAGGTCGCTGGCGGCCAGCTCCGCGTCGCTCACCTCGGCATCCGTCTGCACCGGCAGCAGCACCTCGGTGGTCAGTTCGGCCAGGGTGTCCCGGTACTGCAGGGCCAGGGTGCGCTGGGCCTCGACCTCGCGGGCGGTGCCATAGATCAGCCGCGTGGCGGTCCAGTCATCCAGCACGTTGCCGAGCACCCAGAAGTTCGCGCGGGCCACGGGGATGTCGTTGCCGGTGTTGAAGGTGACCCGAGTGGGCTGGGCCTCGCTGGGGAAGGTGAAGGTGCCGGTGGCGCCCGTCATCTGGATGCGCTCCAGGCGGGCGCCCTTGGCGGTCTCCAGGTTCACGGCGGCGACGAAGGGATAGGCGAAGCCGGTCTGGTCCACCGTGAGGGTCACCGCGTAGCCGGCCTCGGCCTTCTTCACGTCCACCTTCATCCGGGGCGTGGGCAGGTCGGCGCGCTCCAGCCAGGGCTTCAGGATGGGCGCCACGTCGCGGCCCGCCCCTTCGGACAGGGCCTTGATGAGGTCCGCCGTGCGGGCGGGCTTCCCGTTGAAGCGCTCATGGACCGTGCGCATGGCCTTGGCGAAGGCCGCGTTGCCCAGGTGCAGGCGCAGCTGGTGCAGGGCGAAGACGCCCCGGATGCGGGGGATCTGGTAGGCGCCGTAGCGGTCGTAGGCGGTGGCGGTGGCCAGGGGCGCCTGGGCGCCTTCCTTCGCATCCAGGTACAGGTAGCGAGTGTTCAGGTCCGCCAGGGTGGCGGCCTGGGCCTCGAAAGCCTTGGCGGGCGCGGCGGGCAGGCCCTTGAGCTGCTGCCAGTAGGCCGCGGAGGCGCTCACGAACCAGTTCTCCGCATCGGTGGCGGGCTTCACGGTGCCAGACCAGAGGCCCTTGGCCTCATAGCCATTCGCCTCCTTCATCCCGCTCACATCCGGCGAGGGCGCAGCCTTCGCCTGCTTTTCCTCTCTCCAGGCGGCCCTGGCAGCCTGGAGCTTCTCCGTCACCCAGATGGGGCTGAAGGTCGTGTACCCATGGGTCAGGTGGGGCGTGGCGCCCGGCAGGTCGGCGATGAAGCGGCCACCCACCAGCTTCTCGCGCAGGGTGGTCTTGCCCTGGTGGGCGATGAAGACCAGCTTCTCAGCCATCTCGGAGGTGGTGAGCTTGCCGTCGCAGGCGTGGGGGCGGTTGATGGGGCTGCTGGCCAGGATGCGGGTGGAAGCATCGATGTCGAAGCCGCCCTTACCGTAGGTGCGGAAGGCCTCCTGGAAGGCGATGTCCCGGTTCCAGGTGTTGAAGGCGAGATCGGCCGGGGCGTTCTCGGGGTTGGCGCCGTACTCGCCGCGCACTTCGAGGTCCCGGTTGTTGTTGTTGGCCCAGATGAAGTCGCGGTGGTTGCCGGGCGTGTCCGCGGGCTTGCCCTTGGCGCCGGTGCGCCACAGCTTCGTCTTCTCGGTGCCCAGCAGGAAGCAGGCCCCCTCGTCGGTCTTGGTGTCGGCCATGGTCCAGTCATTGGTGTAGAGGCCGTTGTTCTGCTTGAAGAGGATGGCCGCGGCCTCGTCGATGGTGGCGGCGTACTGGGCGGCCTTGCGGATGCGGTTGCTCTGGGGCGTGCCCTCGGGGTTGAAGGGCGTCTGCCCCACCGTGGTCTCGCCGATCACCAGGCCCGAGCCGTTGATGTACCAATCCGTGCCGCTGTGGATGCCGCCCGCGAAGGTCTGCATCACCACGCGGTGGCCCTTCTCCGGCACGATGTCCAGCATCACGCCCCACTCGGTGCCGGTGTAGCCGTTCCACATGAACAGCTGGGTGAAGATGAAGCGGCCGCTCTTGGTGGCGCCCTTCGTGGCCACGAAGGAGGAGCAGTGGTCGCCCTTGCCGGCCTTCTCCACCTCGTCGTCGCCGGTCATGAAGGTACGGCCGCTGAGCGGGTGCGCGGCATGGTTGAGGCCCTCCTGCAGCTGGCTCATGTCCACGGCGCTGTTCAGGGTGACGATGTCCAGCAGGTCCAGGTCCCGGCCCCGGAACTTGGCGCCGGCCTTCACCGCGCCATCGGCGATGCCCTTCATCTCCTCCAGGAACTCAACGTCGTACTTGCGGAAGAACAGGGCATCCGCCACCTGGCGCTGGTCGGCCCAGCCCCGCACGGGGTCGGCATTGTTCTTCAGCACGCCCAGCTTGGTGATGTAGCGCACGATCTCATCGGCCATGAGCTCGCCGTGCTGGCGCCCTCGGGCGTACGGCGCGCCTTCGATGTGCAGGAAGGTCCAGCCACCCATCTCGTAGCGGAAGCCCTTGCCCGCCCATCGCACGGTTTCCATGGGGATGAAGGCCGTGACGTCTTCCACTTTCTCCAGCTTCACGGCGCTGAAGGTGGCGGCGCCCGTGGCCTTGCCGTTGCGGCCCAGGTGCAGCTGCGCGCGGTCCGTGGGGCTGGTGGCCAGGAACAGCAGCGAGACCTTGCGCTCCGAGGTGCCCGCGACGCTCTGCGAGGCGTTGGTGAAGGGGAAGCTCTCCATGGACAGGCAGGCGCCCAGGGCGGTGGGATAGCGGGCCAGAGGATCGGCCGTCACGCCTTCAGTGCGGATGGTGGCGCTCAGGCGGTAGAGCTCGCCCACCTTCAGGGTCACCGGACCCGAGGCCAGGGTGGCTTCCGTCCCCGCGGCGGTGGCCGCCAGGCGCAGGCCCGAGACGCTCGCAGCGGACCCCGGCTTCAGCGCCCAGCCCGACAGGGGAAGGTCGGCGGCCGTGGCCAGCATCGTCACAGCCATCAACAGCCCGGCGCGAAGCATTCGGATCATGGGAGCCTCCACCCACCAGCATGCCAAACCTCACCCCAGATTGCCTCGCTTTTTGAGGCAATCCGGGGCACCAGCTACTCTGGAACCATGACGCTGCGCAAATGGACCTTCACCGTGGACCCCGAGGACGCGGAGCTGCGCCTGGATCAGCTCATCGCCAAGCGCACGGAGCTGTCCCGGCGTTCGGCCCGGGAGGCCCTGAAGCTGGGCGGCGTGCAGGTGGATCGCAAGCGCGTGAAGGTGGCGGGCAAGGTGGTGAAACCCGGCATCGAGGTGCGGGTGGCCTTCGATCCCGACCTGCCGCCGGTGCCCACCACCCCCATCCCGGTGGTGTTCGAGGACGCCTGGATCATCGCCGTGGACAAGCCCGCGGGCCTCGCCACCCAGGGCACCTGGGCCACGGACCGCCACGACCTGCTGGCCCTGCTGAAGACCCAGCGCCCGGACCTGAGCCTGTTCCTCCACCACCGCCTGGACCAGGGCACCTCGGGTCTGCTGGTGCTGGGCAAGGATCCCAAGGCCAACAAGGGCCTGGCCGAGGCCTTCGCGGGCCGCGATCTGGAGAAGCTCTACCTGGCGCGCATCTCCGCGCCCCTGGAGGCCTGCACCGTGGACGCCCCCATCGGCCGCATCCGGGGCGCCGATCCCGGCCGCTTCGGCACCGCCAACCCCCAATCCGGCTCCGCCGGTGTCGATCTCATCGAGCCCCGCTCCGCCCGCACGGACTTCCGCCCCGCCACGGCGGAAGAAACCGCCGGCCTCGTGCCCGGCCACTGGATCGTGGCCCGCATCCACACGGGCCGCACCCATCAGATCCGCGTCCACCTCGTCCACCTGGGCCACGCCATCGTGGGCGACGCCCTCTATGGCGGCGCCGCCTCCGACCGCCTGTGGCTCCACGCCTGGCGGCTGGGGCTGAAGCATCCCGTCACCGGAGAAGACCTGCGGCTGGAGGCGCCGCCAGAGCGGTTCCGCGCATGAAGCTGCCGCTGCTCTTCAACCCGGCCTCCGGCACCTCCCCCAAGGACCCCGATGCCCTCCTGCGGCCGCTGCCCGCGGAGCTGCGGGACCGGGTGGAGCCCCTGCCCTTCGGTCCGCCCTGGGACTTCGGACCGCCCATCGACCAGGCCCAGCGCGCCGAGGGCCCCCTCTTCATCTGGGGCGGTGACGGCACGATCCACCATGCGGCGAAGGCCCTGATCCAGCGCGGCTGTCCCGTGCCCCTGGCCGCGATCCCCGGCGGCAGCGGCAACGGGCTGGTGCGCGGCCTGCGCACGCCGCTGGAACCCGCCGGGGCGCTGCGGCGCCTGCTGGAAGGCCGGGAGCTGCGCATGGACCTGCCGCGACTGGATGGCGAGCCCTTCCTGAACCTCTGCGGTACCGGCTTCGAGGCCGCCGTGGCCCACCGCTTCGACGCGATGCCCGGCCGGGGCTTCGGCACCTATGCCCGGGCCTGCTGGCAGCTGTGGCGCAGCTGGCCTGAGACCCGCCTCGCTTGGGACGCCCAGGCCGAGCCCATGGCTGCGGACCATGGCCGGTTGGAGCGCATCCGGGCCGCCTTCCAGGGCCCCCAGCCCGACCTGCCGGAAACCGCCTGGAGCCTCTGCCTGGCCAATCTGCCCCAGTACGGCTCGGGGCTGTGGATCGCCCCGGGGGCCGATCCCACCGACGGGGCCCTGCAGTGGGCGACCCTGGCGCGTCCCTCCTGGTTCGACCTGCTGACCGAGGCCCACGTGCTGTTCCGGGAAGGCGGACGCACGGCGCTCCGCCACGAGGGGCGCTTCCGCAAGGCCACCATGCGCCTGGAGCGCCCCCTGCCCTGGCACCTGGATGGCGAGCCCGTGGCCGAGCGCGATCGCGCCGAGCTCACCGTCGAACCGCGGGCCTTCCGGATGCAGGTCTCGGAGGCATGTCCCTGGACCTAGTGTCGGTCTTACGCAAAACCGGCCCCATGCGGGGCCGGTTTTGCGTAAGAGACACAGATGCTCAATGCGGATACACGGCAGGCCCGGTCAGGCTGGGTCCCCGGAACTCGGCGCTGACGCTGGGGCTGGCGCCCCAGAGGCCGGCCACCATCTTCACCTGGCTGAGGTCGGTCTTGGCGGGATCCCAGTCCCGGCGGATCGCCAGGGTGTAGGGGTCCTTCGCATCGGACCACCAGGCGGGATCATCCACGATGACGTAGATGGCGGTGGCCTCATCCTTCGGATTCTTGTAGGTGACCATCACGGGCTGGTGGGCGATGGCCGCCTGCATCATCCCGGGCCCGGGGGTGCCCCACTTGTCCACGAGCATGAGGCGGAACCAGGCCGTCTTGGTGTGCTGGACCTCGACCTGGACGGTGCCGCCAGCGGGCACGGAGATGCCGTAGGCACGCCAGCCGGCCGGGGTCTGCACGTAGTCCGTGAGGAGGTCGACGCTGTCCCCGATGGGGCTCACCGGGATGAACCCGCTCCTGGACAGCCACTGGATCTCGGCCATGAGGTCACGGCCGCGCCAGTAGTCCAGGGTCGGCATCGACGTGCAGCGGACCCAGGGGGGCGGCACGATGGTCCGGGTGCCCGGGTAGTAGCTGACCTTCACGCGGGTGCGGCCGGGATCCGTCGTCCGATGGATGATGCCGGGCTTGGGAAGCCTGGCATCGGGCTCCCGCGTCGTCTGGGGGGTGGGGGCGGGGAGGGTGGCGCTGTTGCCCTTGTCCCGGGGCGACTGGGGCTGGGGGCGTGGCACCTTGCCTTCCTGTGGCGAAGCGCCACAGAGGGTCGATGCCAGGGCGAGCCCGGCAACTGCGGTCATGAAACGGTGTTGCGGAAACCAGGTTCGCATCGCACACCTCCTTGGATCGGAATGGAACTTCTATCATGCCAGACCCATGCCATCCGTCTCGCGCAGCCCGCCATGGCGGTATGCTGGCGCTTTCCAAGATGGGGGCTTCCAGGTGTTCGGCAAGATCCAGCACATCCATTTCGTGGGCATCGGCGGCATCGGGATGTCGGGCATCGCCGAGGTGCTCGCCAACCTGGGCTACCAGGTATCCGGCTCCGACCTCAAGGAGAGCGCCGCCACCCAGCGGCTGCGCAGCCTCGGCATCACGGTCCACCTGGGCCATGAGGGCCGCGCCATCGAGGGCGCGCAGGTGGTGGTGATCAGCTCCGCCGTGAAGGGTGACAACCCCGAGGTCGTGGCGGCCCATGCCGCCAAGGTCCCGGTGATCCCCCGGGGCGAGATGCTGGCCGAGCTCATGCGCATGAAATACGGCATCGCCGTCGCCGGCTCCCACGGCAAGACCACCACCACCAGCATGGTGGCCCAGGTGCTGAACCAGGGCGGCATCGATCCCACCATCGTCATCGGCGGCAAGCTCGGCACCATCGGCAGCAACGCCAAGCTGGGCAAGGGCCCCTTCCTGGTGGCCGAGGCCGACGAGAGCGATGGCAGCTTCCTCATGCTGAATCCCACCCTGGCCGTCATCACCAACATCGACCGCGAGCACCTGGACCACTACAAGGACCTGGACGAGATCCAGGACGCCTTCGTGGCCTTCGCCAACAAGGTGCCCTTCTACGGTTCCGTCTTCCTCTGCCTCGACGATGCCAACGCCGCCGCGGTGCGGCCGCGCCTGAAACGCCGCGTCCGCACCTACGGCACCCACCCGCAGGTGGACATCCGCGCCCGGGAGATCCGGCAGGACGGCTTCCGCACGCACTTCAAGGTGACGGCCCAGGGCGCGGACCTGGGCGCCTTCAGCCTCGGCGTCCCCGGGCACCACATGGTGCTGAACGCCCTGGCCGCCATCGGCATCGCCCTGGAGCTCGACGTGGAGCCCGACGTCATCCGGGCCAGCCTCTCCAGCTTCACGGGAGCGGACCGCCGCTTCCACCTGAAGGGCGAGCGGGGCGGCGTGCTGGTGGTGGACGACTACGGGCACCATCCCACGGAGATCGCGGCCACCCTGGCCGCGGCCCGGGCCGGCTTCCCCGACCGCCGCCTGGTGGCGGCCTTCCAGCCCCATCGCTACAGCCGCACCAGGGCCCTGCTGGACGAGTTCGGCACCGCCTTCTTCGAGGCGGACTGCGTTCTCGTCACCGACGTCTACCCCGCCGGGGAGCAACCCCTCCAGGGCGTGGATGGCGCCGCCGTGGTCGAGGCGCTGCGCTCCCACGGCCAGAAGGAGGTCCACCTGGTGGGCCGGGTGGAGGAGCTGCCGGAAGCCCTCAAGCGCCTCACCCGGAACGGGGATCTGGTGATCACCTTCGGCGCCGGTTCCATCACCAACGCCGGTCCTGCCTTCCTCGAGCTGGACTGAACATGGGAGTCCCGATTCGCCTCGCCCCCGCCGCCCTGCTCTGCGCCTCCACCCTCGTCGCCGGCCTGCCCGCGGGCCTGCTGCCCCCCTCCGACCACCGGCCGGAGGTGCCCCAGCCCGAGCTGGGCCAGCGCTACACGAGCCACGAGGCCCTCCTCGCCTACGCGCGGGCGCTGGCCGCCGCCGCGCCGGATCGCCTGCGGCTGACGACCCTGGGCGTCACGGAGGAGGGCCGCGAGCAGCCCTTCCTCGTGATCACCTCGCCCGCGAACCTGAAGCGCCTCGAGGAATGGAAGGCGCTGAACGCCAGGCTCGCCGAGCCGAGGACCTGCTCCGAGGACGAGGCCCGGCGCATCGCCGAGACCAGCCCCGTGTTCGTGTGGCTGGGCTATTCCGTCCACGGCTCCGAGGTCTCCGGCTCCGAGGCCGCCCTGGCCGTGGCCTACCACTTCGCCGCGGCCCGCAGCCCCGAGGTGCTGAGGCAGCTGGACCGGGTGGTGATCCTCATGGATCTCACCCAGAACCCGGATGGCCGGGCCCGCCACCTCCAGGGCGTCGCCGAGGCCACCACCCCCTTCATCGCCAACGATCCGGCGGATGCCCAGAACACCTCCCGGTGGCCCGCCGGCCGATTCAACCACCGGCTCTTCGACCTGAACCGCGACTGGGCCTGGCAGACCCAGGGCGAGACCCGCGCCAAGACCGCCGCCTTCCTGCAGTGGAACCCCCAGGTGGTGGCGGACTTCCACGAGATGCAGCCGGAAACGAGCTACTACTTCCCCCCCACCATGCAGCCCATCCACGAGGCCCTGCCCAAGGCCTTTTCGGGACGGTGGCAGGCGGCCTTCGGCAAGGGCGTGGCCCAGGCCTTCGACGCCCGGGGCTGGGCCTATTTCAGCCGCGACGTGTTCGACCTCTTCTACCCGGGCTACGGGGATTCCTGGCCCACCTTCCAGGGCGCCGTGGGCATGACCTTCGAAGTGGCCGGACAGGGCGGCGTGGCCTACCGGCGCCTGGACGGCGAGATCCTCACCCTGGAGAGCCGGATCCGGCGCCACGCCGCGGCCAGCCTCGCCACCGTGGCCACCGCCGCCGCCGAGCGCCAGCCCCTCCTCCTGGATTTCCAGCGGGCCCGGCGCGAGCAGGTGGCCCTGGGCGACAGGGCCGGCGCCTTCCTCTTCGCCGAAGGGGACGATCCCGCCCGGGCCCGTCAGCTCGCCACGCTCCTGGAGCGGAACGGCATCGAGGTGCAGCGCACCACCGCCGAGCTGGCCACGTCCGGCCTCGAGCCCATCGGCCTGGCCCGGTCCGCCGGCCTGCCCGCGGGCAGCTACCTGGTGCCGCTGGATCAGCCCAAGGGCGCCCTGGCCCAGGCCCTGCTCGAAGGTGAGGCCCGCATGGGTCCCAAGCCCACCTACGACATCACCGCCTGGAGCCTGCCCATCGCCTTCCACGTGCCCGCCTGGCGCGCCAAGGCCCGGCCGAAGGTCGCCACGGCGATCCGCCCGGACGCCGCGCCGACCGCCCTTGCTGAGGCCGCCTGGGGCTACCTCCTGCCCGCCGGCCACGAAGGCGTGGAGCGCACCCTGGCGACGCTGCTGCTGGAGGGATTCAAGGCCACCGCCCTGGCGGAACCCGCCCAGTTCCAGGACCGCAAGCTCGACGCCGGCACCATCGTCCTGCGGAAGAGCGGGAATCCCCCCGGCCTGAAGGCCAGGCTCGAGGCCCTGGGCCAGCTCAACCGGCACCCCGTGCTCGCCACCGATACGGCCCAGATGACCTCGGGACCCGACCTCGGCTCGAATCGCGCCCTCATCCTGAAGGCCCCCCGGATCGCCGTACTCATGGACCGGCCCGCTGACGCCCCCGCCTTCGGCGCCCTGGCCCACACCCTGACCGAGGCGGGCCTGCCCTTCGTGCAGCTGCGGACGGATCGCCTGGGCTCCACGCCGCTGGCGCGCTTCACGCACCTCGTGCTGGTGGACGACAGCCAGGGGCACGACAGCGCCCAGGGCAGGGCCTGGCAGCAGGTCCTCGGCGAGGGCGGCGCAGCCAAGCTGAAGGCCTGGATCGCGGAGGGCGGCACCCTGCTGGCCTTCCAGGGCGGCGCCGCCTACGCCTCCCGGGCCGGCCTGACGCCCACGGGCTTCCACCTGCTGGCCAAGGCCGCGGAGGAGGCGCGGCTGAAGGAGAAGGATCCCAAGCGGGAGGCGCCGAAGGTCGATCCCGCCGAGCTAGTGCGCCCCTGGGACAAGCGGGAGGACCGCGCCCTGGAGGAGAGCATCCCCGGCACCTTCCTGAAGGTCCGGGTGGATGGCTCACATCCCCTGGCCTGGGGCCTGCACGCGGACCAGGGCGCAGCGGTGCTCGACACCAGCGATCCCATCCTCGAGCTGAGCGCGGGCGGGGAGAACCCCCTCCACTTCGCCAAGGAGGATCTGAAGGTCTCCGGCCTCCTGCCCAAGGCCATGGAGGCCAGGCTGCACCAGACCGCCTGGGCCATCCGCGAGCGGTCCGGCCTGGGCGCCGTGATCCTGCTGGCGGGCGATCCGGTCTTCCGGGCCCAGACGCCGTTCACGCGGCGCCTCCTCTTCAACGCCATCTTCTTCGGCCCCTACCGCCCCGTCACGGAGTAGCCCGTCTATGGGATTACGGTTCACCCTCGCCATCACCGGAGCCTCCGGCTCGGCCTTCGGCGTGGCCGTCCTCCGGCGGCTCTCTGCCAGCCCGGCGGTGGAACACGTGGCCCTGCTGCTCTCGCCCACGGGGAAGCGCTGCCTCTTTGATGAAGTGGGGTTGACGCCGAAGGACCTCGCAGCCCTGCCCAAGGTGGGCCTGCGCGATGAGCGCGACCTGGGCGCCGACATCTCGTCGGGCTCGTACCGCCACGATGGCATGGCCATCGTGCCCTGCAGCGCGGGGGCCATGGGCCGCATCGCCGCGGGCGTGAGCGAGTCCCTGGTGAGCCGCGCGGCGGACGTCTGCCTCAAGGAGCGCCGGCCCCTGGTGCTGTGTCTGCGGGAAACGCCGCTGAACCGCATCCACCTGGAGAACATGCTCCGCATCCACGACGCGGGCGGCGTCGTCATGCCGATCATGCCCGGCTTCTACAGCGGGCCGAAGTCCCTGGAGGACCTCTTCGACACCTTCGCGACCCGGGTGCTGGATCAGCTCGGGCTGTCCGAAGCGGATGCACGGCGATGGAAGGGTTGAGGCCGTCCCCTGAGGTGGTGGTCCTCGGCTGCGCCGGGGTCGACACGAACGTCTTCCTGCCGGGGCGGGAGGTGGACTGGAGCGTCGAGGCCAACTTCACGGAGAACCTCGACACGCCCGGCCAGGCGGGGGTCTACGCCAGCCGGGGCTACGCGGCCCTGGGGCGGCGCGTGGCCTTCATCGGCAACCTGGGCGAGGATGCCTGCGGCGCCATGGTGCGCGAGGCCTTCTCCCGCGATGGCGTCGATGTCCGCGGCATGTTCACGGATCCCGCCGGCACCGCCCGCAGCATCAACGTGATGTACCCGGACGGCCGCCGGAAGAACTTCTACGATGCCCGCGCGGCCTCGGGCCTCCGCCCGGATCCGGCGCGCTGCCGCGAGGTCATGGCCGGCGCCAGGCTGGTGCATTCCCACCTGGCAGACTGGGCCCGCCACCTCCTGCCCATGGCCAGGGAGCTGGGCCTGGTGGTCGCCTGCGACCTGCAGGACGTGGTGGATCCCGGCGATGCGTACAGGCAGGACTTCATCCGTGAATCCGACATCCTGTTCTTCTCGGCCGCCAACCACGCCGATCCCGCTCCGCTCATCCGGCGCTTCCTGCAGGACCGGCCCGAGCGCATCGTGGTCTCCGGCATGGGCGCCCAGGGCTGTGCCCTGGGCACCCGGAAGGGCATCCGGTTCTTCCCCCCCGAGCCCTCGGACCTGCCCCTGATCGACACCAACGGCGCCGGCGATTCGCTGGCCGTGGGCTTCCTCACCAGCCACGTGCTGGAGGGCCGGCCCCTGGCGGAGTCCATCCGCCGCGGCCAGCTCGCCGCGCGGCACTGCTGCACGCTGCGGGGCACCTCGGAGGGCCTCATCCGCGCCCGGGCCCTGGACGCGCTCGCCCTGGCCTCTGCGCCGGCGCCAGAGCTGCGATAGCCTGGAGCCATGCGCGGTCGGGTGGTCCCCCAGTTCCTCGGTCTTCTGCTCCTGGCTTCGGGCCTGTCCGCCCAGGGGCCGCTGCCCCTGGAGGCCCTGGCCCCCCAGCACCGGGCCGCAGTGCAGGACATCCTCAGTCGCCTTGACTTCACGTTCCGGATCCGGACCCCGCCCCGGAAGGTGCGTCTGGCCACGGTGGAGAAGCTCTACGACCGGCCCCGGCTCTGCGCGGCCATGTGGCGCTACTGCCAGTTCGTGCCCACCTTCTACACCTTCGAGGTCCCCCCGGCCACCTTCACCGTCGACGACCTGCGGGGCCTGCACGGGACCATGACCCTCATCTACAAGCGGCCCGGCTATCGGATCTACATCGCTGACGGCCGGGTGGAGCGGGGGCGGATGGGCAATCCCATGGCGGTGGGCGCGAAGATGGTCACGGCCTACCGCTACCACGAGGGGCCCAACGGCCTGGAGGGCGAACTCCAGACCTGGACGGCCCTGGACAGCGCCCTGCTGGGTTTCCTGAGCCGCCCCTTCCGGAGCTACATCCAGAAGCGCCAGGAGGAGTTCATCGCCTACATCTTCTTCAACATCGCCCAGGGCAGCGAGTTCGCGGAGAGCCACCCCCAGGAGTTCTGGGAGCCGCTACAGCGCGAAAGCGATCCGGTCGCCCTGGCCGAATTCGAGGCCGCCTTCGGCCGGGGCCGGAAGCGCTGAAGAAGGCAGCCTAGCCGGCGCCCTCCATCAGCGCCTCTTCCTCGCGCTGGGCCTTGCGGGTGGCCCAGAAGGCCCAGAGGGCGCCCAGGGCTCCGGTGGCGGCCCCCACGAAGGCCAGCAGGAGCATGCTGCCCCAGGAGAAGAAGCCCAGGCGGGCCAGCTCCACCAGCAGGGGTGACAGGCCGCCCACGCCCCGCGACAGCGGGAACCAGAGGCCGAAGAGCCCCAGCAGGGCCAGCAGGCTGCCCACCAGTCCCAGGAAGGCGCCCTCGAGAAGCAGCGGCGTGCGGATGAAGCTCTCCGAGGCGCCGACCAGACGCATGATCGAGATCTCCTCCTCCCGGGCGAGGATGCTCATGCGGATCACGTTGCCCGTGGCGAAGCCGGCGGCCAGCAGCAGCACGACGCCCAGGGTGGCCAGGGCGGAGCGCAGCATGCGGGCCATGCGCTGCAGGTTCTCCAGCCGCTCCTGGTCCACGAGCACGTCCCCCACGCCCGGCATGCCCCGAAGGCTCTCGCCCACCTCCACCGCCCTGCCACCGGAGGCCAGATCCTGGCGCAGGGTCAGCTCCAGGCTCTCGGGCAGGGCGTCCTGGCCCGCGCTCTCCAGCAGCAGGCCCGCCTCACGGGTGGCGGAGAGGAAGCGCTTCCGGTTCTCCTCGGCGGACATGCGCCGGACCTCCCGGAAGCGGGGATCCCGCTTCAGCCGGCCGGCGGTCTCGTCCAGGGACCGGCCCTCGGCGGCATACGCCACCACCTTGGCCATGCCTTCGAGGCGCCCCACGAAGCGGTCCAGGCTCTCCACCAGCAACAGGCCTCCCCCGGCCAGCAGCAGGCCCGAGGCCAGGGTCAGGACGGCCAGCACATACTGGCCGCGGTGGCGGAAGAGGTCGCGGAGGACGTCCTGGAGCAGCAGGCCCAGGAGGCGCAGTCCCGTCACGAGGCGTTCCCGTCCACCGCCACGCCCTTGAACAGGGAGCTGGCGGGCGTGACCGTGATGGCCTTGGCGGCGGTGCCCCCGGTGGGTGATTTCCAGATGAAGATCGTGTCGTAGGCGGTGGTGCCGTTCCCCCGGAGGCCCACGAGCCAGTCCTTGGTGCCGGCGTGGGCGATGACCCGCAGATCGGCCTGGGCCGTGGCATCCCCGAGCGTGGAGGTGGGTGGCTGGTTGTAGGCCTGGCCGAAGAGGCCCGTGGCGAAGACCTGGATCGGGGCCGTGGAAGCCCCGGCGTCCGTGTTGTGGCGGGCCACGAAGAGCTTGCCGCTCGTGTCCAGGGCGAGGGAGCCGTACTTCCCGATGAGCGTGGAGCTGCCGATGAGGGTGTTGGCATCGGTGAAGGCCGAGGCGGTGCCCTTGCGGAGGCGGGGGCCCGAGTAGGTCACCACGGTGCCCACCGTGCTGCCGTCCAGCATGAAGCCATAGACCGATCCAGAGCCGGCGGCGACGCCGGTCCCGCCGCTGTCGCCGCTCATCTGCAGCGCCTGGAGGGTGACCGAGGCATCCTGCACCTGGCTGCTGGCATTGGCCACGACCCAGATCTGGGTGCCGCTGCCGCTGTTCTCGGTGATGTACAGGGTGTCGGTCGAAGGATCCAGGGCGGCCTGCCCGAAGGTGGATCCGGAGAGGCGGCCAGTGTTGGAGAGGCTGAAGGAGACCACCTCGAGGCTGTTCACCGTCCCGCTCTGGGAACGCATGTTGCTCACGCGCACGATGTTCCCGGAATCCGAGACGAGGTAGAGGTAGGCATGCGTGGCATCCAGGCAGAGGCCGCCCCAGGCGAGGCTGCTGATCTTGCTGCTGAACACCGAGGAGGTGATCTGCTTGCTGGGCGCCACAGACGTGGCGGTGCCGTCGTACACGGTACCCAGATCCGAGAAGACGAACACGGTCGAGGTGGCGCTGTCGTAGGCGTAGAGCGCGGCTCCGGTCGTGCCGCCGGTGGCGCCGTCCGGTTCTTTGCATCCAGTGGCGAGCAGCAGGACAGCGGCCGCGAGGCCAAGCAGGAAGCGCGAAGTCATCAGGAAGCCTATTTGGTTGAGAAGAGCGCCTTGAGGTGGGTGTTGAGGGTGCGGACCATGTCGGCATCGCAGCCGGCATCCACCGCGCCGCGGCTGATGGCGAGCGCCAGGCCCTTCACGGCCTCGGGGCCATCGCCCGAGATGATCTGCTGGGTGGCCCTGGCCTGGAGGCGGTTGACCATCTCGTGCTGGCCCTCCGGGAGGACCATCTTCGCGGCCTGGGCGATGCGCTGGGTGAAGTTCATCAGCTTGACCATGCGCTGGGGATCATCCATGACCGGCGCGGGCTTAGGGGCCGCCACGGGGGGGACCACACCGGCCACGCCGCCACCCACGGTTTCCGGAAGGGGCTCGTCGCTTTCGGGGAAACCCTGCATCTGCGGAACGGGGGGAGGCGCCTGGAGGCGCACGATGGCAGTCTCGTCCTCGCGGGATTCCGGGCTGACCGGTCCCGAGGCCGGAGCGGTGCCCAGGAGGGTGGACACGGGTGTGAGCTCCCGCACGGGCTCGCTGACCGGGGCGTCCGCTTTGGGCGGTTTGCCGGACCGGAGCCCCTTCATCACCACGTGCCCGGCCATCACCAGGCCGTAGAGGTCCTTCGCGACGGTGAGCACGGGCTTCTGCGTCAGCTCGGCCAGCTCGGACACGGTGTAGTAGCCGGTGGCCATGGCGAGGAGGCGCGCCTCCCGGGGGTTCACGTCATGGGGGGTCTCGCCGGGCAACAGGGTGGAGGCCGGATAGAGGTCCACCGAAGGCACCTTCTGGCTGATCACCCGCCACTCGTCCATCCGGCGGCCAAGCTCCATCAGGATGGAGGCATTGGGTTTGGTGATGGTGGCCGGGACATCGGGCACCACCTCCTCGAAGCGATAGGTGCCCTCGATCCAGAGCGCCACCTCCATGAGGGCCTCGAAGCCCTCACCGGCGTGGGTCACCGCATGGATGATCCGGCCATCCTTCAGGTAGATGCGGGCCTTGGAGGCCTCCTGCTGCACGTGGAAGCACCCGGACTTGCCCCCCTGGCTCACGAGTTGGATGATGTCGGGCAGCGGCGCCTCGCGCATGGAGCCTTGGATCACACCCTGTGACATGGGCTGTTCCTCTCGTGAAGGTGAAGCGGATGCCCAACCATACCATAGGACTGCGCACATACCGCCGGGTGCGCCCTTCCCCCGGGAGGTCTCATGAGCGATGCTGGGTGTCCTATGAGCGCCCGCCCCGACTCCCCCTTCGCCTCCATCGAGGAAGCCATCGAAGCCATCCGCCAGGGCCGGATGGTCGTGGTGGTGGACGACGAGGACCGGGAGAACGAGGGCGACCTCACCCTGGCCGCCGAGCACGTGAGCCCCGAAGCCATCGCCTTCATGGCCACCCACGGCCGGGGCCTCATCTGCGCAGCCCTCGAGGGCCCGGTGCTGGACCGGCTGCAGATCCCCCTCATGGTCCGGGACAACACCAGCCCCTTCGAGACGGCCTTCTGCGTGTCCGTGGAGGCCCGGGAGGGCACCACCACCGGCATCAGCGCCCAGGACCGCTCCCGCACCATCCAGGCGCTCATCGCCCCGGATGCCAGGCCCCAGCACTTCGTGAAGCCGGGCCACGTCTTCCCCCTGCGGGCCCGCCCCGGCGGCGTGCTCACCCGCACGGGCCAGACCGAGGCCAGCGTGGACCTGGCCCGCCTGGCGGGCCTGCACCCCAGCGGCGTCATCTGCGAAATCATGAAGGACGACGGCACCATGGCCCGGGTGCCCGACCTGGTCCCCTTCTGCCGCCAGCACGGCCTGCTTCTCGTGACCGTGGCCGACCTGGTGGCCTACCGCCTGCGCCAGGAGCCCCTGGTGAAGCCCCTCGAGATCCGGACCATGGCCAGCATGTGGGGCGAGCTCAAGGTCCACCGCTTCCAGAGCCTGCTGGACGGCGGCAGCCACCTGGCCTTCGTGCTGGGCGACCTTGCCGCCGGCGGGGAACCGCCCCTGGTGCGCGTCCACGTGGAGACCCTGCCGGACGACCTCCACGGCTTCGAATCGGGGCTCTTCCAGAAGGCCATGGGCGTCCTGGCCAAGGAGGGCCGGGGCGCGCTGGTCTACCTCCGCCGCCATGCCCACACCCCCGGCGTGGCCGACGAGGGCCCGGTCCAGCCGCAGGCCATGAGCGACCGCGATTTCGGCGTGGGCGCCCAGATCCTCAGGCAGCTCGGCATCGGGAAAATGCGCCTCCTCAGCCGCCATGAAACCAAGTACATTGGCCTTCGTGGCTTCGGCCTCGACCTCTGCGCCCACGTGCCCCTGGAGCCCACCGCGGCCCCCCTCTCCACGGATCAGCGTTGATCGACGCCGCCTTCCTGACCCAGTCGCCCTTGTTCAGGAACCTGGACGAGGCCGAACGGGTGCAGATCCTCATCATCGGGCAGGTCCGTTCGGTGAAGGCTGGCGAGGTCCTCTTCCGGGAAGGGGATCCCGGCGATGGCCTCTATGTCGTCATGAAGGGGTCCGTCCGGATCTCCAAACAGGGCGCCACGGGCGAGGAGGCCCTGGCCGTGCTTGAACCCCCTGCCTTCTTCGGGGAGATGGCCCTCATCGATTCGGCCGCCCGCGCTGCGGACGCCATCGCCAACGAGGACTCGGACCTGTTCTTCATCCCCCTCCAGGAACTCCGGTCCGTGATCGACGCCTACCACAAGCTCGCCCTCAAGATCCTCTACGCCCTGTGCGAAGTCCTCGCCCAGCGCCTGCGGGAGACGAACGAGCGGTACATGAACATCTTCACCATTGCCCAATGGGGGGGCGCCAATCCTGACGGCCCCCTGCCCATCCCCTGAACCTGAACTTGAAAGGAGTTCCCATGTCCGATCTCGTGGCCCACATCACTGACGCCGAGTTCCCCCAGGCCGTCGCCCAGGGCGTCACCCTCGTGGATTTCTGGGCCCCCTGGTGCGGCCCCTGCAAGATGATCGCCCCCGTCCTCGACGAGCTGGCCGCCGAAATGACCGGCAAGGCCAAGTTCGTGAAGATGAACGTGGACGAGAACCCCCAGGTGGCCGGCCAGTTCGGCATCATGAGCATTCCCACGCTCATCGTCTTCAAGGACGGCAAGCCCGTGAACAAGCTCATCGGGGGCCAGCCCAAGCCGCAGCTGAAGGCCTTCGTGGAAGGCGCCTTCTAGTCCCACCACGCCGAAGAGAAAAGCGCCGGACCTGGTCCGGCGCTTTTTCTATGCCTTCCGCTCCGACTTGAGAGGGATGCCCATGCGCCGGAAGTCGTCCGCGACATCCACCATGCATGAGGGACAGATGCTGTGGCTGAACTTGGCCCCGGACCGCTCGTGGACGTAGGCTTCCACCTGCTGCCAGAAGCCGGCGTCATCCCGCACCCGCTTGCAGTGGGCGCAGATGGGAATGAGGCCCCGGAGGGTGCGGATGTTCGCCAGGGAGTCGCGCAGTTCTCGCACGAGCCGGGTCCGCTGCCGCAGGATGACCCGGTCCTTCTCCCGCAGCTGGGACAGGGCGGCGATCAGGCGGTTGAGGTACCGCCAGATCAAGGTGCTGAGCAGGGTGGCGGAAAGAATGATGAAGCTATTACCCGTGAGGAGTCCGGGATCCACCCAGTGGGCCAGGGAGGCCAGGGCCAGGCCGACGCACAGGCACTGGGCGAGCACGAAGCGCCAGGTCGAACGGAGCGTCACCCCCGCCACCACCTGGACCAGGACGAAGTTGACCAGCTGCACTTCGCCCGGAAGCCAGGCCATGAGGAACACGTTGTTGCCGAGGGCGATGGCCAGGAGCAGGAGCCCGACGTTCTCGAGGCCGCCCATCCGGGGTACCAGGCGATGGATCAGGAGGCCCACGCCGTAGAACAGCACCAGGGCCACCAGCGATTCCAAGGCGAGGGCGCGCCGCAGGAAGTCGGGCCGCGAGTAGAACAGCCGGAAGAGCGTCAGCATGACGAAGTAGTGGCCCAGCCAGAGGCAGACGCTCCGATGCGCCCGGATGGACTGGGCCTCCACGGTCTCGGCGGTCCGGCCCGGCGACGCGGAGGCGTCCTCCCCGGCGTGCGTCCCCCAGGGGGAATCCAGTGAGTGCTCAGGTTCGGGTCGGAAATTCACAAGACCATCCTTGAAGCACCTATCGGAGGCGCCCCCGGGCTCCTTGAATCTGCTGATCGGGCGCCTACTTCCGCCGCAGCACCAGCCGGATCTGGTTGCCCTTCTCGTTGAAGTGCACCTCGTCCATCACCAGCAGGATGAGCGGGAGGCCGCGGCCGCAGTGGGGCACCATGTCGGAATCTCCGGTCATGGGCGAGATGCGGCTGGCGTCGAAGCCCTGGCCCTCGTCGCTGATCTCGAGCTCGAAGCGCTCGGTGTCCATGGCCAGCCTCACCTCGATGAGCCGCCCCGCGTATTCGGGATCCGCCATCCGCTTCTGGCGCAGCCTCACGTAGGGGTCCTCCTCCGCGAAGAGATCCCCCTTGAGGCTCGATTCCAGCTCGAGGTTGCCGTGCTCGAGCGAGTTCACCAGGGCCTCGTGGAAGGCCATGGCGATGACGTCCAGGTTGCTCAGGGAGGCGAAGCCCATGGGCACCAGGCGGTCCGTCAGGTGGCGCACGAGGGTGGGCACGTCGAGCTCGTCCGAGCGGAAGAGGAAGTGGCGCCGCTCGTTCACCAGGCCGCGCAGGCCGTCATCCGCCAGCCGGAAGTCCCGGTGCAGATCCACGAGGTGGAAGACGCTCTGGATCATTTCGCGAATGGCGATGGGCTTCATGAAGAGATTCGCCGCGCCCATGCGCATGGCCCGGATGGCGTAGTCCACCGAGGCCTGGCCGGTCATGAGCACCACGGGCAGGCGCGGCTGCATGGCCTTGACCTTGTGGATGACGTCGAAGCCGTCCAGCCCCTCCATGTTGATGTCGGTGATGACCAGGTCGAACTGGGGGGCCGAGGGATTCTGCATGAGATCCAGCGCCTCGGCGGCGTTCGGATAGGCATGCACCTCCATCCCGTAGTGGGCCAGGGCCGAGTGCACCATGTCCAGCACGGCCGGATCATCGTCGATCAGCAGGATGTGCGCGGCCCTTCGGTTCATGGCGGCTCCGTATGGGCAGATTCTATCCAACCGGCGGCAGATGGGGCGCGATCAAGGCCCAGGTCCGTTCGAGCGCCCCCGTGAGCGCCTCCGGAAGGGGCTTCGGGGCCAGGGGGCGGAGGGGGGAGTCCGCCAGCCGCGCCAGCACCTCGCGCTCGAGGTCCGCGGCCTCGACCACCTGGAGGCGGCCCGCCTCCCGCAGGGGCGGGACCAGGTCCGCGAAGTTGGCGAAGCCGGGGCCGACCAGGGTCGGAACACCCGCCTGCACCGGTTCGAGCGGATTGTGTCCCCCGGGATGTCCCCAGCCCCCGGCCACCAGCGCGAGGGTGCCCTCCCCGTAGGCGGAGGCGAGGTCGCCCAGCGTATCGAGCAGAAGGATCCCGGTCCCGCGCCAGGCCCCTTCCCCGGGCCACGGATCGGAGGCGCGGCGGTGGGGAAGCCCCTGCGCCGACAGCTCCGCCGCCACGGCGTCGAAGCGCCGGGGCTGCCGGGGCGCCAGGATGAGGCGCAGGCCCGGCACCTGGGCCCGGACGGCCGTCCAAATGCCCAGCACCAGGTCCTCCTCCCCTTCCAGCGTGTTCCCCGCGACCAGGACCGGGTCGCCCGCCCAGGCCGAGCGCAGCGCCGCCCAGGTTTCCGGAAGGGGCCGGGGCGGCGGCAGGTCCGCCTTGAGGTTGCCCCCCAGCTCGACCCGGGGCGCGCCCAGGCGCCGGAAGGCCTCCGCGCTCTCCGGGTCCCGGGCAGCCACCAGCGTGAGCCGGCCCGCCGCCCTGCGCAGCCAGGGCCCGCCGCGCTGGAGGGACTTCTCCGTCAGGCGGCCGTTCACCACCAGCCGGGGAATGCTGCGGGATTCGAGGGCCTCGATCAGGCCGGGCCAGAGCTCGGTTTCCAGCGCGATGAAGGCGCCCGGGGATTGGCGAAGGAACGGCTCCAGACCCGCAGGATCGTCCAGGGGGAACGCGCCCCCGCTGATCCGCCCCGTGCCGGCATCCCAGGCGGGCAGCCGCCGGGCCAGCAGGTCGAGGCCGGCGGGTGTGCCGGTGCTCACGTGGACGCGCTGCCCCGCCGTACGGAGGCGGCCGATCAGCCCATCCGCCAGCAGCAGCTCCCCCACGCTCACCGCGTGCAGCCAGACCCAACCCGGCGCGGACTGCTCCGGTGCCCCGGCCTCCAGCCGGACCCGCCAGCCTTCAGGCAGGCCCTTGGCGCAGGCCCGGGCGATGGCGCCGACCAGGGAAGCGGTCAGGCGGTAGCTGAGATCGAGGGTGTCCACGCTTCAACGCTCTCACATTTCCGCTGCGGGCGGCATCATGGATGGATGGACGGACGCACGCCCCTGGACATCCTCATCGTCACCGGCCCCCTGGGCGCCGGGAAGACCACGGTCGTGAACCGCCTGCTGAAGGCCGAGGTGGCCGCCGGGCGGAGGGTGGCCGTGCTCATCAACGAGTTCGGCGCCATCAGCGTGGATGGCACCCTCGTCGATGCGGAGCGGCCCGAGCTGGCGGGCGTGGAGAACCTGGTGAACGGCTGCGTCTGCTGCAGCCTCCGTGACGACGTCGTGGCGACGCTCCGGGCCTGGTGCGACCAGCCCGAAGGCCAGCGCCCCGAGCGCGTGGTGCTGGAGACCACGGGGCTGGCCGATCCCACGGACCTGCTGGACCTCGAGCACGAAGCGGCGCTGGAGGGGCGCCTGCGCCTGGCGGGTCTGCTCACGGTGATCTCCTGCCTGACCCCCGTCGATCACCTGAAGACGAAGCCCCTGCTCCACCGCCAGACGGCCCTGGCCAGCCTCGTCCACCTCAGCAAGGCGGACCTGGATCCCTCGGCGGCCGTGGCCTGGGAGGGAGAGGTGCGCAGCGCCTTCCGGCACATCCCGCTGGTCCTCACGCGGCACGGCATCGCCCCGGACGGCAGCCCGGATCCCTGGCTGGGTGACGTGCGCCCCCTGCCGGAGGGCTGGGCGGCCTCGAGCCCCACCAGCTTCTCGGAGGCCCGCGCCCTCAGCCTGGCCTGGGACCATCCCGTGGACCCCGCCGCCCTGGAGGCCCTGCTGTTGGCCCCGCCCGCCCAGGGCGAAGTGCTCCGGGCCAAGGGCGTGTGCGTGTTTGCAGGCTGGGCCCTGCGCAACGACGGCAGCGACCGCTGGGCCTTCCAGCTGGCGGACGGCCGCCTGGAGATCTCCCCCCTGCCCCTGCTCGGGGACGGGTCGGCCGCGGCCTGCGCGGCGGTGGTCATCGGCACTGGCCTCGATGCCCTGCACTGGAAGAAGGCCCTCCGGTCCCTGGAGCGGCCCGAGGCAGGCCAGCGCCGCAAGGTCATCCTGGATCGCTGATTCCTTCCCGCCCTACTTCAGCTGGGCCGCCCCGGCCATGGCGCACTGGTTGTCGTTGGCGCTCGAGTCCCCCGACACTCCGATGGCGCCGATGATCTTGCCGTCGACGATGAGGGGGACGCCACCTTCCACGGGCATGGCCCCCTGGAGCGCGAGGATGCGCAGGCCCGCGCCGCCGGCGGCCACCGCGTCCTGCAGCGCCTTGGTGGGGCGCTTGTAGATCGCGGCCGAGCGCGCCTTGTCGATGGCGACATGGGCACTGGCGACCTGGGTGTGGTCCATCTTCTCGTAGTAGACGAGGTTTCCGCTGGTGTCGACGATGGCGACGGCCATGGTCCACTTGTTCCTGGCCGCCTCGGCAAGCGCGGCCGCTGCGGGCTTCTTCGCCTGCTCCAGGCTGATCGGCGCACCGTAGGCATTGGGCATCTGGGCGGCCAGACTGGCCCCGCCCAGCGCGAGCCCGGCGCAGAGCCATCCGCTGAACCTTGACCTCGAAGTCATGGGGATCTCCTTTGGAAGCGGTAGCACACGGTGGTCCGCTGTCCCAGGGTTGTCAAGGGCGGGAGCACCCGGCGCGAATCCCCTTCCCGGCCGAAGCCCGGGTCCACGGGAAGCCAGAACCGCGCCGCCTTGGTATCATCGCCTTTTCCCTCCAACGGGGATGGCAAGGAGCAGGTGTGGATCAAGTGCTCGACCTCATGGCCAAGGAGCTCAAGCTCCCCCGCGCAGGCGTCGCCGCCATCGTGGCATTGCTGGAGGAGGGCAACACGGTCCCCTTCATCGCCCGCTACCGGAAGGAGGCGACCGGCTCCCTCGATGAAGTGGCCATCCGGGCCGTGGAGGACCGCCACGCCTACTACAAGGACCTGCTGGACCGCCGCCGCACCGTGCTCAAGTCCATCGACGAGCAGGGCAAGCTCACGCCCGAGCTGAAGGCCAAGATCGAGACCACCTGGGTGAAGGCCGAGCTCGAGGATCTCTACCTGCCCTACAAGCCCAAGAAGCGCACCAAGGCCACCACGGCCCGGGAGCGGGGGCTGGAGCCCCTGCTGGACTCCCTGCTGGCCGATGACAGCGGCGCCGATCCCTTCATCATCGCGGAGCCCTTCATCAAGGACGAGGACGGCCTGCGGTCCCCCTCGGAGTGCATGGAGGGCGCGGGCCACATCCTGGCCGAGCGCCTCACCGAGGATGCCGCCATCCGCGCCTGGCTGCGCCTGGAGTTCCACGAGCATGGCGTGCTGAAGTCCGAGATCCGCGAAGAGCGCAAGGCCGATCAGGCCGCCCTGCGCTTCAAGCCCTACTTCGACTTCTCCGAGCCCATCCGGAAGATCCCCAGCCACCGCCTGCTGGCCCTGCGCCGGGGCGAGAAGGAGGACATCCTCACCGTGAAGCTGGTGGTGGAGCGCGAGAACCTGGTGAGCCAGCTGGTCACCAAGGTCCAGATCAACCCCGGCAGCGGCTACCGCCGCTTCCTCAACGAGGTGGCCGGCGACGCCTTCGACCGCCTGCTGGCCCCCGCCATCGAATCGGAAGTGCGCTACGAGGCCAAGAAGAAGGCCGACGCCGAGGCCATCAAGGTCTTCCAGACCAACCTGGACCACCTGCTGCTGGCGCCCCCCGCGGGCCAGCGCTGCACCCTGGGCGTGGACCCCGGCATCCGCACGGGCTGCAAGCTCGTGGTCATCAACCGCCTGGGCCAGCTGGTGCAGAACGAGGTGATCTATCCCCTGGAGCCCAAGCGCGACCTGGATGGCAGCCGGGCCCTGCTGGAGAAGCTCTGCACGGAGAACCCCATCGAGGCCATCGCCATCGGCAACGGCACCGGCGGCCGCGAGGTGGAAGCCTTCATCCGCGAGTGGCTGAAGGAGACGAACCGCACCGGGCTCATCTGCATCAGCGTGAGCGAGGCCGGCGCCTCGGTCTACTCCGCCAGCGACATCGCCCGGGAGGAGTTCCCTGAGCACGACGTCACCGTGCGCGGCGCCGTGAGCATCGCCCGGCGCTTCCAGGATCCCCTGGCGGAGCTGGTCAAGGTGGATCCCAAGAGCATCGGCGTGGGCCAGTACCAGCACGACGTGAACCAGACCGCCCTGAAGAAGGGCCTGGATGACGTGGTGGAGAGCTGCGTGAACCGCGTGGGGGTGGACCTCAACAGCGCCTCGTACAAGCTGCTGGCCTACGTGGCGGGCATCGGCGAGGGCCTGGCCAAGGGCATCGTGGCCCACCGCTTCGAGCACGGCGCCTTCAAGCGCCGGGAGCAGCTGATGGAAGTGGGCCGCTTCGGCGCCAAGGCCTTCCAGCAGGCCGCGGGCTTCCTGCGCATCCCCGATGGCGAGGATCCCCTGGACGCCTCTGCCGTGCACCCCGAGAGCTATCCCGTGGTGCAGCGCATCTGCCAGCTGGCGGGCAAGACCGTGCCCGAGCTCATCGGCAACGACGCCGTGCTGGACGCCCTGGATCCCAAGCTCCTCGTGGATGAGAAGTTTGGCGTGGAGACCGTGAAGGACATCGTGGCCGAGCTCAAGAAGCCCGGCCGAGACCCCCGCCACCGCTTCGAGATCGTGCAGTTCCGCGAGGGCGTGAACAAGCCCAGCGACCTGGAAGTGGGCATGGAACTCCAGGGCATCGTCACGAACGTCACCGACTTCGGCGCCTTCGTGGACGTGGGCGTGCACCAGGATGGCCTGGTGCACCTCTCCGAGATCGCCCACCGCTACGTGAAGAACCCCGCCGACGCCCTCAGTGTGGGTCAGGCCGTGAAGGTGAAGGTGCTGGCGGTGGACCTCGAGGCCAAGCGCATCGCCCTCTCCATCAAGGCCCTGCTGGCCGCGCCCGAGGGCGCCGGCCAGGCCCCGCAGCACCGTCGCCGTCCCAGCCGCCCCGAGGGCCAGCCCCGCGCCGCCCAGGCCGGTCCCCGCCCGCCCCGGCCCGAAGGCCCGCGACCACCGCGTCCTGAGGGCGCACGGCCCCCCCGGCCCGAAGGTGCCCGCCCCGCCCGCCCAGAGGGTCCGCGCCCACCCCGTCCCGAAGGCCCCCGTCCGCCCCGTCCTGAAGGCGTCCGGCCGCCCAGGCCCGAAGGCGCGCGCCCCGCCCGCCCGGAGGGTCCGCGTCCGCCCCGCCCCGAGGGTGGCCGTCCCGCGCGCCCCGAGCGCGAGCCCCGGGTCATGACCTTCAACCCGCCGGAAGCGCCCAGCCCCGCCAGCGGCGCCTCGCTGACGGACCTGGTGGCCAGGTTCAACAAGGGCCACCGCTGATGCCCCGGCTGCTGCCCGGATTCGCACGCCTCGCCCCCGCCGCCCTGCTGCTGGGGCTGGCCTGCCAGCCTCCGGAGGCGCCCAAGGTCTACTGCCCCTGGGAGGAGGGCCTCACCCTCGCCTTCGAGGATCCCTCGCAGCCCCAGCCCCAGCGCAGCGCCAACCGCCTGCAGGTGCGGGTGGCCAAGTCCGCCATCGCGCCCGGCCCCCCGGACCTTATCCAGGTGGATGTCGCCAGCACGCACGGGCAGATGCCGATGACCTTCCGCCAGAAGGATGGCGGCGTCTCCCTCGTGACCGACCAGGGCCAGGTGCTCTCCGTCTCCCTGCCGGCGGGCTTCCCCGCCACCACGGCCTGGACGGAGCGGGGCACGGCGTTCCAGGTCGTCGGCCGGGCCACCTGGGATGGCGCGGGCCTGCTGCCGGTCACGGCCGACCCGGTCGGCATCTGGGTGGAGTCCCGCCCGGCCCGGGGCCCCCGGCGCCGCACGCTCTACCTGCCCAACCTGGGTGAGGTGGAGACCCGGGAGGAACGCGCTGGCGCCTGGGTCACCGTCAACCGGCTGGTGGCCTACGGCTTCACCACCCTTCCCGCCATCAAGCGTCCCTGATCGCCAGCCCCGGAGCCGACATGGCCGAACCGACCACCGCCCCCGAAGACCTCGAGATCGCCCTGCCCCCGGGCGCCGAGAAGGGCATGGTGCGCGACAACCTCGAAGTGATCTGCTTCGCCATGGTGCTGATCCTGTTCTTCAAGACCTTCGTGGGCCAGCAGTTCAAGATCCCCTCGGCCTCCATGCGGAACACGCTGATGATCGGGGACCACCTCCTGGCCAACAAGTTCATCTTCGCCACCCCCCAGTGGGGCTGGGAGGAGTCGCTCTTTCCCATGCGCGGCGTGAAGCGGGGCGACATCATCGTCTTCCGCTGGCCCCTCGACCGCGACCAGGACTACGTGAAGCGCTGCGTGGCCCTCGCTGGCGACACCGTCGAAATGCGCAACAAGCGGCTCTACGTGAACGGCAGACAGGTGACGGGTGCCTTCGAGCACATGTTCGGCCGCAGCCCGGAAGGCCCCACCCCCGGCCCCTGGCCACCCACCCGCGATGCCGGGGAGGTGGAGCGCCCCGTGGGCCTCTGGCGCCACGCCGACGCCGAGGTGCTGGCCCTCCATGACCGCAACCAGATGCAGTCCATGAACAGCCTCCGCCAGGACGGCTTCAAGGACAACCTGGGCCCCATCACCGTGCCGCCGGGCCACGTCTTCGCCATGGGCGACAACCGCGACAACAGCGAGGACAGTCGCTACTGGGGCTTCCTGCCCGTGGATCACCTGCGCGGCCGCCCCTTCCTGGTCTGGTGGAGCTTCAAGGAAGGCGACACCGACAACGACAACGGCCGCGTGCCCACCGGCCCCCAGGATGTCGCCGGCGACTTCATCGACACCGCCCGCCACTTCTTCACCCGCACCCGCTGGGAGCGGACCGGGACCATCCCGGAATAGGGGTGGCTGTTTCCCATCGGCACCCCTGCGCGAATCCGCATGGCGGATTCGCGCAGTGAACCACCTTTCGTGGGGTTCCTCCCCAGGTCGAGGCAAGTCCCCATGAGAATTCTGTCGCTGCTGATCCTGCTCGTCACCTCCCCCCTCTGGTCCTGGGGCGACAAGGGCCACCGGACCGTCTCGACCCTCGCCATCCGATCGCTGCCTGAGGGCCCCCGGGCCTGGTTCCAGGGACGCGAGGCGGAGGTCTGCGACCACGCCTCGGACCCCGACCACTGGCGGCAGGATCGCAAGGAGGGGCCGCGCCACTTCATGGACCTGGAACCCTACGGCGGACCGGACCAGCTGCCCCGCACGCTGGAGGAGGCCCAGGCCAAGCTCGGCGGCGACTTCTACCGCCGCGGCGTGGTGCCCTGGATCATCCAGGACCGCTGGCGCGACCTGGTGGATGCCTTCCGGGCCGGTGATCCCGCCCGCGTCACCTTCGCCACCGCCATCCTCGGCCACTACATCGGCGACGCCCACGTGCCCCTGCACACCACCGACAACCACGACGGCCAGCTCAGCAACCAGCGGGGCGTCCACAGCCGCTGGGAGAGCGGCCTGGTGGAGCGGCACATCACGGCCGAGGACCTGGCGGTGCCACCCGCCCAGCCCGACAAGGCCTTCTTCGTCCGCCCCTGGGACTGGCTCAGGGCCTCCCACGCGCTCATTCCGCAGCTGCTGGAGGACGACCGCGACGCCGACCGCACCACCCCCCTGAGCGGCCGCGGCAAGGCCCGCACCGCCGCCTACTGGATGATCTTCTGGTCCAAGCAGGGCCCCGTCGTGAAACAGCAGCTCCAGCTCGCCGGCCAGCACCTCGGCGACGCCATCCTCAACGCGTGGATCGCCGCGGGGAAGCCGGCTCCGCCAGCACCGTCGGGAAAGTGATCCGGCAACCAGAACCCGCAGTCACCGGGGCAGGATCCAGACGCCCTACCCGCACTGCCTGACCCATGGGGTTTTGACCTTCGTGGCCGTCCTACCGGGGATGGATCACGAAGCGGGCCGCAGGCCTGGGCCAAAACCAACCCACTCCGGGATAAGGTGCTCATTCCGCTGCGGCTTGAATGCGCCCCATCAAGTGGGCGAGTCAGCTGGTGGGTCCATGTCGACCCAGGCCCAAAGATGACCCTCGGCCTAAATATATGAATAATATTTAGTTAACGAACAAACAAGCTGGCATGGCAGATGCTGATCAAAGGATCACGAAATTCATTATTTGCCGTTTTTTTCAATATCCATCAACCACCACAGAGGGTGACCATGGCGTGCACATCCCCGCGTGATCCTGCCCACGAGGTCGTCCGGGCTGAGCTTGAAGCCCATCTGCTCGCATCGCTTCGCTCCCGGGGAAGCTCAGATCTGGTGCCAGCCCACCTGGCCGCTCTCGACGATGCCGATCTGGCGACAACCTCGGCCCGCCTGGTCCGCCTGCGTCAGGCCTGTGGTTGCTCGGAGGGAGCGGCCTGCCTGCTCGCGGCGCTGCTCCTCGGATCCCTGCTCGCCGTCCGCCGTGGCGCCACGAGCCTTGGTGAAGGAATCGCCTTGGGCGCGACGGTCCTGGGCTGGAGCCTCGTCGCGGCCGCCGTCGGCAAGGTGGCGGGCATCCTCGTGTCGAGAGTCCAGTGGCACCTCGAACGGGGCCGGTTGTTCCGCCGTCTCGCTGGCGCTCCAGAGGGAGGCGGACATGTCGTTCTGCGGTGAGCTTCGCTACAGCATCATCCGCACCCGGGACGAGTGGCGCTCGTGGCTGGTCTCGAAGTGCACGACGTGGGCCGACGAGGGCTCGAAGAACTGCTCGGATTGGAGGGACGAGGGGTCGCGGAAATGCGCGCAGTGGGCCGATGAAGGCTCGAACCAGTGTTGCGACTGGGCTCCGTGCAGCTGGTTCTGTGACGCGTTCTACTGGCTGGCGAAGTGGGTGTGCATCGGCTTCTATTGGGTGGCGAACTGGGTCTGCCAGGCGTGGTACTGGTTGGCGAAGTGGGTGTGCCGGGCCTTCGCCTGGGTCGTCTACTGGGTCCTGACCATCGTGGCCTACATTGTGTGGGTCGTGCTGTGGATCCCGTGCCACGTGTTCGGCGGACCGCTCGGACCCGGCGGGCCGGTCAAGCACATCTTCGTCCTCGTCCTCGAGAACCGGTCCTTCGATCACATGCTGGGCATCTCGACCGCCCGCCCGGACGTCGAGGTCGGCTGGACCCTCGGAGTGGGCATCGACGCCGTCACGGGCCTGGTGACGACGGTCAATGGACCGTCCTCGCTGGAAACCAACATCCACAATGGCCAGACCTTCTGGATCCAGGCCGGGGCGCCATTCTGGCTTCCGGTGGATCCCCCCCACGAATTCTGCGACGTCCAGCTCCAGCTGGCCTCCACGACCATCCAGGGCAAGCCGAACGACGACAAGTGCGACTACTCGGGGGTGTACCCGAGTCCGCTCACCCTGGCGGGGTTCGTGGACAACTACGCCAACCAGGCGAACGCCGAGACCGACACCACGTTGAAGGCCGCCGCGCTGGCGGATCTGGGCACGGTGATGGCCTGCTTCACCGCCGACCAGGTGCCGGTCATCAGCACCCTGGCCCGCGACTTCGCCCTCTGCGATTCCTGGTTCTCCGCGCTCCCGGGGCCGACGTGGCCCAACCGGTTCTTCCTCCACGCCGCCACCTCCGGCGGGCTGGATCGAAGCCCCAGCACGGCGGAGATCGCCATCTCCCAGCTCGATGGCTACCAGTTCGAGAACGGCACCATCTACGATGCGCTCGACAGCAAGGAGTACGACTGGCGCGTCTACCACGGCGATGCCTTCCCGCAGGTTGCAGCCCTGGCCGGCATGGATCTCGCGACCATGGCGACCAACTACCACGGCCTTGACGACCTCGCCGAGGATCTCCAGGACAGCGACTTCAGCGCCGCCTACGTGTTCATCGAGCCAGACTACGGCCACGTGTTCACGCACCATGCCAACTTCCAGTGCGGCAACAGCCAGCACCCGCTCGACGATGTCACCCGCGGCGATGCCCTGATCAAGTACGTGTACGAATCCATCCGCCGGTCCCCCCACTGGGCCTCAAGCCTGCTCGTCGTGACCTATGACGAACACGGTGGTTTCTATGACCATGTCCCACCACCGGCGGCCATCCCCCCGGGCGACATCATCGACCCCGACAACAACGGGCACGGCTTCCGTTTCGATCATCAAGGCGTCCGGGTGCCCACCCTCGTGGTCTCGCCCCTCATCCCGTCCGTGCAGGCGAACGGCGTCGGCGACCAGAACTGCAACCTCATCGATCACACCCAGTACGATCACGGCTCCCTGCTGGCCACCATCGAACAGATCTACGGGCTCTCACCGCTCACCCATCGCGACGCGACGGCCAGGGAGTTCTCCCACCTCCTGTCCCTCCCGGCACCCCGCTCAGATGCCCCCTGGACGCTGCCGGAAGCCGCGAAGTCGGGATTCAACTGTGCCGACGATGCCAGCAACCCGCCCAGCGGACCCACGGGGCCCCTGGCTGAGCCCGTCAATCCGGACGAGTCGCATCCCATCGGGCCGAGCCTGCGCGGCTTCGTCGAACTCGCGGGCATCATCGATGCGCGGCTCCATCCCACCGACAAGGCCCAGATCGCCCGCCGGGTCCAGGAGCTGACCACCCAGGCCGACGCCCACACCTATCTGACGCGGGTGCACACCCAGCTGCAGACCCACCACCAGAGAATCCGCGCCACTGGAATCTCCCCCAAGGCCACGAGAAGCCGCCGTCGGAATCGCCGCGACGCCGCCCTCAAGGCCAAGCGCGACTAGCGGCCCCTTCGCCCGAGGCGGTGGGGAACTACTTCCCCTCCCACCGCTTCCGATCCAGCCACACCTGCTGGTCCTTGCCACGGGCATCCTTGCCGCGCCAGTGGAGCTTGAGGGGGCCCTGGGCGTCCTTCTTCAGGATGGACACGCCGGTGCCTTCGCCGGTGCGCAGGAGGTGCAGCAGGCCCTCCACGCTGAGCACCTGGGGCAGGAAGGGCAGCGGCAGCTGGGACAGGTAGGTGGCGCGCTGGTCGAGCTTCTGGCGGGGCACCTGCAGGCGGTAACCCGAGGCGGCATCCCCCTCCAGCAGCAGCAGCCGCTCCCCGGGCGCGTGCAGCTCGAGGATGAGCTTGCCGCTGGCGGCTTCCATCAGCAGGCTGAGGGTGCCCACGCCCTCGCCATCGGCGCCCGCGTAGCCCCAGCCGTACTGGGCCCGCACGGGCGCCGCGGGCGCGGGGGCGACCACCGGCGGCGGGGCCTGGAGCGGCATCACTGGTCGTCCTCGTCGTCATCGGGTTTCACGGCGGGGGTCGCTGGCGTGGCCGTGGGCGCTTCCAGCTTCGCGGCCTGCTCCTTGGCGATGCGGATGCGCAGGTCACCCAGGCGTTTCTCCAGGGCGGATCGATCCGGGAAGACGAAGGCCAGGGCCCGGTCCCACTGCTCGGCGGCTTCCGCCAGCTTGCCCTGCTTCACCAGGACCTCGCCCAGGTGCTTGCGGACCTCGGGGCTGAAGGGGCTCAGCTCCGCGGCGCGGCGCAGCGTGGCCTCCGCCTCGGCGACGCGGCCCAGCTTGAACTGGGCCCAGCCCAGGCTGTCCACCACGTTGCCGTTGTCCGGCGTGGCTTTCGCGCTGGCCTCGATGAGGGCGGCGGCCTCCTCCAGGTCGCGGTCCTGCTCCAGCAGCAGGTAGCCGAGGTTGTTCTGCACCAGCGGGTTGGCCGGCTCCAGGGCCTGGGCCTCGCGCAGCACGGCCAGGGACTCCGCATGGCGATCGAGCTGGTCGTAGGCCTGGCTCTGCATGATCAGCATGTCCACGCGGCGCACCGGGGAGAGGGTGCGGGCCCGCTCCAGGGCCTCGAGGCACTTGTCCCAGCGCTGGAACTCCTGCCAGAGGGCGGCCATGCCCTCCAGGTGCAGCTGCTCCAGCGCGGCCCGCGTCTCCTTGCGGGAGAACACCGCGTACTCGAGGTACCTGGGCGGGAGCTTGGCGGCCTGCTGGAAGAAGGGCACCTTCGGGTAGCGGGCGATGCCCTCCTTGAGGGCGTCCAGCCCGCTCTTCCAGTCGTTGAGGCTGATGCAGGCCTGCGTCTTGAAGACCTGGGCCTCGCCGTCGGTGTGGGGGCGGGGGCGCCGGTCCTTCAGGAAGGCCAGCAGGGCCCTGCCCTTGCCCTGGAGCAGGAGGGATTCCGCGTACAGCATCGGCGCACCATCCCCGATCCACTGGGGTTCGATCTCCTGGGACACGATGCCGCGGAGGCGCCGCTCGGCCTCTTCGAAGCGGCCCAGGTTCATGAGGGCCCGCGCCGTGTGGAAGGTGAGGGTGGGGCTGGGCTTCAGGGCCTCGGCCTTGGCCAGCGTCTCGAGGGCCTCGGTCCAGCGCGCGGTCTGGATGCGCACGAGGGACACGTTCTCCCACAGTCCGGCTTCCTGGGGGACGTGGCTGGCCAGCAGGAGGAAGCTCTCCTCGGCATGGGCCAGGTAGCCGGCCTTGATCTGCTCCCGGGCCAGTTCCTCGAGCAAGCGGAGGTGCCGGTCCTCAGGGTGCCGGGCATTGAGGGCCAGCAGGGCCTCGCGCTTGCCTTCGTAGTTCTGGGTCGCGCGGGCGTGGATGAAGGCCCGCTCCCAGGCGGGTCCGAAGCTGGGGCGCATGCGGCCCAGGCGCAGCCAGGCCCGCAGGGCCCCCTCCCCGTCCTTGACCGTCTCGGAGGCCTCACCGAGGCGCGCCCAGAGCTCCGGATCCTGGGGCAGGCGGAGGGTGGCGGCCTTCAGCTCCCGGATGGCCTCCGGTGCCAGGGCGGCATCCTTCTGGGCCCGCTGGAACTGGAGCAGGGCCAAGTGGGCCTGGGCCTCGGCGTTCTGCGGGGCCAGCTCCACGGCCTTCCTCGCCGGGGCCACGGCGGCATCGGCATCCTGGGCCTCCTGGAGGGCCTCGGACAGCCGCAGGTTGGCCTCGGCGCTCTCGGGGACCTGCGCCAGCACGCGCCGGTAGAGGGCCGCCGCAGCCGTGGGATCGGCCCCACCGCCCCGCAGCTGGAGGGCACGGGCCTGGAGCATGAGGGCGCGGACATCCTCCGCGGAGGCGAGGGCCCCGGCGAGGAGCACCACGAGCAGTGAAGCGCGGAAATCAGACACGGACGGACTCCTGGTGGAGCAGGGCGAGGAGCCTGGCATGGGGGGATTCCCAGGCCTCGGGGGGCAGCGCCCGCTGCACGGCGGGTTCGCCGGGCCGCGGAAGGATGCATTGGATCTCGGTGGCGGGGGCGTCCTGGGTGGAGCCGGAGGCGTGGACCGCCTTCTTGTCGCGGGCCAGGAGGGGCAGGCAGTCGGCCCAGGGCGCCACCAGGGGGGCCAGGGGTGCCAGGCGCCGCACCAGCGGTTCGAGCAGGCCCGGCGGGAAGGGCTTCAGGCCCTGCTCCTCCGCCAGGAGGCAGGAGCCCAGGAGGCCCAGGCCCACGGCCTCGCCGTGCAGCAGCCGGTAGCCGGAGGCCGCCTCCAGGGCATGCCCCAGGGTGTGGCCCAGGTTCAGCAGGCGGCGCTCCCCGGCTTCGCGGGGGTCGCGGTGCACCACACCGGCCTTGAAGGCCAGCGCGCGCTCCACCCAGGCGACCTTCAGCGTCTCCTCCTGCAGCATCTCCTGGGCCCAGGCCATCTCGCCCACGATCAGGGCCGTCTTCACCAGCTCCCAGAGGCCGTTCTGCAGGTGCCGCTCGGGCAGGCCGGTGAGCAGGTCCGTGCAGGCCACCAGGCGGCGCGGCGCATGGAAGGCCCCCACCAGGTTCTTGCCCGCCGAGAGATCCGCGGCGGTCTTTCCGCCCAGGGCGGCATCGGCCATGGCCAGCAGGGTGGTGGGCCACACCTGCCAGGCGATGCCGCGCAGGAAGAGCGCCGCCGCCAGACCGGTCAGGTCGGACAGCACGCCGCCGCCCAGGGCCACTACGGTGGCATCCCGATGCAGCGGAATCCGGGCCCAGTGCTCCAGCCAGGGGATCACCGTGCGCAGCTTCTTCTCCTCCTCCGGCACCGACACCCACAGGGCGTGCTCCGGCTCGGGCATGCCCGCCCGGGCCCAGGCTTCGCGCAGCCGCAGGTCGCCCACCAGGGTCCACGCCCCTTCCGGGAGCAGCTCCCGGTCGGGGGCCTCCAGGAGGAAGACCTCCGTGGCGAACCCGGACGGCGTGGCCAGTCTCATTGCCGGCCCTTCAGCGTGGCCTCGGCCTGCATGGGCTGGTCGCCGCGCAGCCACTGGATCACGACCTTGTCGCCCGGCTTGAAGGCACCCAGCGCCCCCATGAAGTCATAGACGTTCTTCACGGGCTTGTCGCCGAACTGGATGAGGATGTCGCCGGTCTGCAGGCCGATGGTCTCGGCGGTGCCGCCCTTGGAGACGCCGTTGATGCGGAAGCCCTTCGGGTTGTCGGCGTAGTCGGGGATGGTGCCGAAGGCGATGCGCATGGGCCCGCCGTCGCCCCGGGAGGGCAGCTTGGCGGTCTCGGGATCGAAGGCGGGCAGCGTGTCCGCGTTGGCCAGATCCAGCGAGACGGCCTTGCCGAAGGCCACCAGCTTCACCATGCCGGGGAAGTTGATGAGGTTCGCCGTGTCGGTGGGCCGGTGGTACTCCCCGTGGATGCCGGTGAAGAAGAAGAAGGTGGGGATCTTGGCCTGGGAGAAGCTCATGTGGTCGGAGCCGCCCACGCTGGCGCCCACGTCCGCGCTGACGGCGAAATCCTTCGGCACGAACTTCTGGGCCGCTTCGACCGCGGATTTCGGGGCCCCGAGCCCGCCCATCATCAGCTTGGGCGCCTTGAGGTCGAGGCGGCCCACCATGTCGAAGTTGAGCATGAACTTCACGGACTCGAGCGGGTGCGTCGGATGCTGCACCCAGTACTGGGAGCCCAGCAGGCCCTCCTCCTCGCCGCCGAAGTGGAGCAGCAGGATGGAGCGTTTGGGCCGGGCCTGCTTCAGCGCCCGGGCCAGCTCCACGACCATGGCCGTGCCGGAGGCATTGTCGTCGGCGCCGGGATGCACCTGGCCGCGGGCCTCGGCGCCGCCCATGCTGTGGCGCTCGCCCATGCCCAGGTGGTCCATGTGCGCGCCCAGGGCGATGAATTCCTTCCGGAGCTTGGGATCCCGGCCGGGGATCACGGCCACCACGTTGGGCACCTGGGCCTCTTCGCGGCGGAGCTTCAGCTCCAGACTCAGCGTGACGGAAGGGGCGGAGGCGAAATCCTGGCTGGCGGGCTTCCCCGTCTCCTTGATGCTCTTGAACCGGGCCGCCAGGTCGCCGCAGGCGCCGCCCAGGGCCTCGCTGGTCATGCCCAGCACCGGGACGTCCACCTTCACGGGACCCTCCTCGCGCTGCAGGGGCCGGAGTCCGTTCTCTTCGAGCACGATGACACCGGCCACCTTGGCGGTCTCCAGCTTCTTCAGGCGGGCCAGCAGGCTCCGCTCCCCGCGGGGCAGGTGGGCGAAGGCGTCGAGATCCGGCACGGAGCGGGCGATCACGACGACGCGGTCCTTCAGCTCGAGGCCGGCCAGGTCGTCATAGCCGCCGGGGATCTGCACGCCGTAGCCCAGGAAGGCCAGGGCCTTGCCGCGGAAGCTGGCATCCCCGCTCAGGCCCAGGGCCTCGAGGTCCTTGCCCCACACCAGGGACCGGGAGCGGTCGCCCTGGAGGAGCGCGGCCTCCTGGCGCTCGCGGACCACCTTGGCGATGAAGGGGAAGCGCTGGATCTGGGTCTTGAGGCCGAGGGCCCTGAGCTCGCCCTCGATGCGCCGGGCGGCCTGGTCGAGCTCGGGGTAGCCATTGCCGCGGCCCTTCAGCTCCGGCGAGGCCAGGAAGGTCACGTCCCGCCGTAGCCGCTTCTCCATGGCCGCGTCGGCCTTGGAGGCGGGGGCCTGGGCTTGGGCCACGAGGGTGGCGGCAACAAGAACGGGCATCCAGGCGTTCATCGAGGCTCCGGGCGAACTTCCAGTTTACATGAGCCCCGCGCCCGCTCCGCCGGGGCATCCCTGGTCCCGGAGCAGGGTCGGCGCGGGATTCTCCACGTCCTGTGGGAGAATGGGCCCATGTCCGAACAGGGAGCCTTCTTCCAATCCGATCGCACCGATGATCGCCCCATGCGCCACGCCCTGCTCTGGCGCCTGGCCAGCTACCTGAAGCCCCAGTGGGCGGCGCTGCTCCTGCTGCTGGTCCTCATGGCCCTGGGCGCCTTCCTGGAGGTGCTGCCCTCGGAGCTGACGCTGCGCCTCATCAACCGGTTCATGGGCGAGGGCAGCCTCAAGGGCGGCGGCCCCATGGTGGCCGGGTTCTTCGGGGTGCTCATCGCCGGGTTCCTGGTGAGCTTCGCCCGCTACTTCATGCTGGCCAAGGTGGGCCAGAAGGCCATGCTCGAGCTCCGTGTCCAGCTCTTCGCGCACCTCATGGGGCGCAGCACGGACTTCTTCCACCGCAACCCCGTGGGCAGGCTGATGACCCGGGTGACCAGCGACGTCCAGAACCTGAACGAGATGTTCGCGTCTGGCTTCGTGGCCATCGTGGGGGACGCGCTGTCCCTGCTGGCCATCGTGGCCTGGATGTTCTGGACCCACGCCGGCATGGCCCTGGTGGCCCTGGTGATCCTGCCCTTCCTGCTGGTGGCCACGGAGTTCTTCCGCCGCCGCGCGGGCGAGGCCTTCCGCGAGACCCAGCGCCGCTACGCCGCCATCAACGCCTTCCTGCAGGAGCAGATCTCGGGCATGGGCCTGGTCCAGATCAATGCCCAGGAGTCGCGCAGCGACCAGCAGTTCAAGGTCCTCAACGAGGACTACTATCAGGCCTTCCTCCGCACGATCTTCGCCTACGCGGTGTTCTTCCCGGTGGTGGAGTTCATCACCTCGGGCACCCTGGCCGCGCTCATCTTCTATGCGGGCTTCAAGCTGAAGGCCGGGGCCATCACGTGGGGCCTGCTGCTGGCCTTCATCCAGCAGTCCAGCCGCTTCTTCCGGCCCATCCGCGAGCTGGCCGAGCGCTACAACGTGATGCAGACCGCCCTGGCCTCCAGCGAGCGCATCTTCCGCCTGCTGGACAACCGCGAGGAGATCCCCGAGATCCCCGGCGCCAAGGCCGCCAGCTTCGCCCGGGAGATCCGGCTCGAAGGCGTGACCTTCGCCTACGAGGAAGGCGGCCGGAAGGTCGTGCGGGAACTCAGCGGCGTCATCCCCAAGGGCCGGCGCATCGCCGTGGTGGGCCACACGGGGGCCGGCAAGAGCACCCTGATCAACCTGCTCATGCGCTTCTACGACGTCCGCGAGGGCCGCATCACCGTCGACGGGACGGACACCCGCCACCTCACCCTGCGCAGCCTCCGCGACCTCTTCGGCCTGGTGCTCCAGGACGTCTTCGTCTTTTCCGGAACGCTGCGCGACAACATCGTGCTGGACCGTCCCCTGGACGAGACCCGCCTCGCCTCCGTGCTGGACCAGAGCCAGCTCAAGGACCTGGTGGGCCGCCTGCCCCAGGGCCTGGATACCCAGGTGGGCGAGCGGGGCCAGAAGCTCAGCGCCGGCGAGCGGCAGCTGCTGGCCTTCGCCCGCATGCTCTACCTCGAACCGGCCGTGCTGCTGCTGGACGAGGCCACCGCCAACATCGACTCCGAGACCGAATCCAAGATCCAGACCGTCATCGAGCGCGTGAGCCACCGGCTTACCACCTTCACCATCGCCCACCGGCTCTCCACCATCCGCGACGCCGACGAGATCTGGGTCATGGACCAGGGCGCCCTCGTCGAGCGCGGCACCCACGACGGCCTCATCGCCCAGGACGGCGTCTACGCCAAGCTCGTGCGGCTGCAGTTCGCGGATGGGGAAGCGGCGTAATGAAGGCTGGGGTCCGGAGTCTGGAGGTACAGATTCCTGTGGCCGCCTTCGGCGGCGATGATCATTTGAGATTGGGCGAGGCACACCGAATGGGTCGGCGCCAATCTGGATGATTGACGCGGCGCATGGCGCCGCACCAACAAGCAGTACCTCCAGACTCCAGACTCCCTCGGGCAACGCATGCGTTGCCCGAAGTCTAAGGTCAGTCTGTAGACTGAGTTCCCATGCTCCGCCTCCCGCCCCTCTACCCCATCACCGACGCCTCGCGCCCCGAATCCCTGTCCGCGCAGATCCGCCAGCTGGGCGAGGCGGGCTTTCCGCTGGTCCAGTTCCGGGGCAAGCCCCTGGACGCGCAGGCCCAGTGGACGGAGCTGCGCACGGCCCTGGCCGAGGCGGCTGCCAATGGGGGCTGGCCCATGATCTGCGTCAACGACCGCGCGGATCTGGCCATCCTCGCCGCCCGGGAGGACCTGACCCCCTGGGGCCTGCACCTGGGCCAGGAGGACCTGCCCGCCCGTGAAGCCCAGGCCCTGCCGGGGCTGGCGGGCCTCCACCTCGGCGCCTCCACCCACGAGGCCAGTGAGTGGGCGGCCGTGAACCGCGCTTGTGACCACGCCGGAGTTGGCCCCTTCCGGGGCACGCCTTCCAAAGCCGATCACGCCGAACCCATCGGCCTGGAAGGACTGCAAGCGGGCTGCGCAGCCCTCCGCGCCCAGGCCATCGCCCCCATCGCCATCGGCGGCCTGACCCTCGCGGATGCCGGCCCCTGCTTCGAGGCCGGCGCCGAGTCCCTGGCCATGGTGGGCGAGATCCACCGCGCCGCGGACCCGGCCGCCCTCGGCTGGGCGATCCAGCGGGAGCGCTGGCGGGTCCGCCCCCCCTTCCGTCCCGGCCAGGGCCTCGTGCTGCTGGGCGGCAGCGGCGGCGGGAAGACCTCCCTGGGCCGGCTGCTGGCCTTCCGGATGGCCCTGCCCTTCCACGACCTGGACGCGGTCATCGAGGGCCACGCCGGCCGTGCGGTGGCGGAGCTCTTCGAAGCGCGCGGGGAGGCGGCCTTCCGGGCCCTGGAATCGGAGCTTCTCCCCGGGCTCCTGGCGGCGCCCGCGGTGGTGGCCCTGGGCGGGGGTGCCTGGGAGGCCGAGGCCAACCGCCTGGCCGTGGACGCCAGCGGCTTCGCCGCGCTGTGGCTGGCGGAGACGCCCGCCCGGGCCTGGGAGCGGGCGGGGCGGGATCCCAAGCGCCCCCTGGCCCAGGACCCGGCCGTCTTCATGGCCCGCTGGCGCAGGCGGATGCCGGCCTGGGCGCAAGCGGACATGCTCCTCGCCTTTGGTCACAGTTCGCGGGACCTCGCGTCAGCCTTGCTAGACTGAGATGCCTCCCCTGGACATCCCTTGGACCTGATCCTCTCCGATCTGCACGCGAACCTGCACGCCCTCCGGGCCGTGCTGCGCTTCGCGCGGCGACGGGCCATCCACCGCTTCGTGCTGCTGGGCGACCTGGTGGGCTACGGGGCCAACCCCAATCAGCTGCTGGACAAGGTGAAGGAATGGCGCCCGCGGTACATGGTGCGCGGCAACCACGACAAAGTCTGCGCGGGCCTGGAGCCGGACGGCTCCTTCAGCCTGCCCGCCAAGCAGGCGGCGGATTGGACCCGCGACCGCCTGCGGCAGGACAACTGGCGCTTCCTGGCGGACCTGCCCGTGGGCCCGCTCTGGGTGGGCGAGGACTACCAGATCTCGCATGGCTCCCCCATGGACGAGGACGCCTACCTCCTCCACATGCGGGAGATCAGCCAGGCCTTCGACGCCTTCGAGGGCCAGCTCTGCTTCTTCGGCCACACCCACCTGCCCGGCTGCTTCGAGCTGGATGAGGCCCGGGGCCAGCTGAACTGGATCTGCCTCCAGCCCGGCGAGTGGTTCCAGCTGCAGCCGCACTGCCGGTACCTCGTGAATCCGGGCTCGGTGGGCCAGCCCCGCGACCGGGACCCCCGCGTCTCGTTCATGACCTACAACCCCAAGCGCCACTGCCTGAGGCTGCACCGCCTCGACTATGACGTGAAGGGCGCGGCCAAGGCCATCCTGGCCGCCGGGCTGCATCGCAACCTGGCAGAGCGGCTGGGTCAAGGCATTTGAAAGGCAGGACCCCATGGGCCACGCATCACATCTGTCCGCACCTGTCCTGGAGCAGTTCCTCCACCAGGCCCGCCTGACCAGGGCCGTGGCGAGCCTCCGGCTCCAGGATGCCAACGCGCGGCTGCTTGGGGACCTGCGGATCCACGGCTTCCGCGCCGGCTCGACCCTGGAGCTGTCCGGCCTGCATGTCCGGGATTCGGTTCCCGCCGACGGCACGGCCGTGACCCTGACCATCCTGCTGGGCGACGAAGTGCTCACCCTGGAATCGCTCCTCCTCTCCCCCGTCCACGATGGGCCCGGGGGCACCCTCCTGCGGCTGGACTGGCCGCATGAATCGGCCCGCCTCCACCACCGTCGCGACGTCCGGGTGGCCGGGCCCGACCAGACGCCCCTCAAGGTCCGCGTCGGCCTGGGCGGACGGCAGCTGGAGGCCCTGCTGGTCAACCTCACGGAAACCGGCGTGGGGCTCGCCCTGAACGAGCCGCTGATGGTGGACCTGCACGCCCAGGTGGACATCGACGCCGAGCTGCCGGATGGCGCCGTCCTGCGCTGTCCGGGGGAGGTCCTGCACCTCACCTACCTCCAGGGCCAGGACTACCCGACGCGCCTGGGCGTGGTGCTGCACCCGCGCCCGGACACCGATCTCGAACCCATCCACCGGTTCATCCAGGCCCGGCGCACCGACCGCTCCCAGAGCTTCCGGCGCGGCTGAGCTGGCGGTTCAGCGCCTCCGCAGGCTCACCGCGGCGCCGCCGGCACCGAGGAGCAGCATGATCACGGCCTGGACCATGGTCTTGTAGGAGATCTCCGCCCCGCCGAAGAGTGCCGACCGGACGAAGAGCAGCCCCGCCACGAGCAGCAGTGCGTAGATGCCGAGCATGATCTTCCGGGCCTTCTCGTTGGTCGCTGGCGTGTCCTCCGCGAAGACCCGGTCGTAGAAGATGAGGCCGATGGCGGCCACCACGTTCAGGGCCACGAAGAGCAGCCAGAAGGTGCGGGCCGCCGCCGCCGCGCCGGGCTGGCCCACCAGGGGCTTCAGCATGGAGCCGTAGAGCATGCCACCCAGGCTCGAGCCGATGAGGCTGCCGATGACGCCGTAGAGGAAGGCGTAGCCCATGTAGACGGCCTTCTTGTCGGCCGGGGCCACCAGGCCCACGTAGCTGTAGTACTTCGGATGGGCGGTCATCTCGCCGATGGAGAAGACCGAGATGCCGAGGATGAAGATCCACACGTTGGTGGAGGCGGCGAGGCAGAGGAAGCCGAGGGTGCCGATGACGATGCCCGAGACCATGGTGGGCAGGGGGCGGATGTTCCTGACGATGCGGCTGACCAGGACCTGCAGCAGGATGATCGTCCCGCCGTTGACCACCGTGACGTGCTCCGCGTCGAACTTCAGCGGGATGCCGATGGAGGCGAAGAGCCGGTTCACCGGCGTGGCGTCCACGAAGTCCCGGAGGTACCAGAGCACGGAACCGAAGTTCTGGAAGTAGAGGATCCAGAAGCCGGAGTAGACCACGATCATCAGCATGAAGCGCGCATCGCCCAGCACCATGGCCGCGCCGTGGGCCACCTCGCGCAGGTTCTTGGTGTTCTCGGGCTTGGGCGGATCCTTGAACAGGAACACCGTCGGCACCAGCATGGCGGCGCAGTAGATGGCCGAGGCGATGAACACGTAGCGCCAGGAGAAGCCCTTCAGCACGCTCACCACGAGGGGCGCCAGGAAGGCCCCGATGTTGATCATCCAGTAGTAGATGCCGAAGCCGAACCCCGAGTTCTCCTCGGTGGTGGTGCGGGCGAGGGTGCCCGAGATGATGGGCTTGAACAGGCCCGCGCCGGTCGCCATCAGCAGCAGCGCCGCGAACACCGCCCCGTACATCGTGACGTTGCCCGCGATGAAGTAGCCCGCCGACAGGATGGAGAAGGCGAACAGGAGCATGCGCCGGTAGCCGTAGCGGTCCGCCAGGGCGCCGCCCGCGATGGGGATGACGTAGGTGAAGGCGTAGATGAGGCTCTGCAGGAAGCCCACGGACTGTTCCGTGAAACCCAGGCCCCCTTCGGAGATCTTGTTCGTGAGGTAGACCGCGAGCACCGAGTTGAGGCCGTAGTAGGCCGCCCGCTCGAAGAGCTCCATGACGTTCGCCAGCCAGAAGACGGGCGGGAAGGAGCGAAGGATTCCGGCAGGGCGTGGCGTCGACATCCGGCGATTATACGGGACGACCGGGTCATCCAAGCAGGCGGGATGCGCCTAGCCGCCCCCCCGCTGGAAGCCCCGGTGGAACCGGGCCATGAACGCCTCGGCCTCGACCTCCGTATGGCCCTCCAGGCTGATCTCCACGGCCTGGCAGGGCAGCACCACGCTGCCCAGGCGGCGGTCCGGGAGCGGCCGCAGCCGGATCGTCCAGCGCAGGCCGCACTCGGCGCCCCTGAAGACGCCATCCGCCTCGGCGACCTCGACCCCTCCCACGGCGCCGGGCAGAAGACGGAGGAAGTCCTCCCGGTTGAGGCTCATCTCCAGACTCACCTGCACGGACTCACCCTCCGGCCACGGGGGGCCAGATGGCCAGGACCTCGCCCTCCGCGAGCTCGCGGGCGGCCCGGTCCGCCTGGGCCACCCACACGCCATCCACCAGCACGATGGCGCACTGGGCCGCCGGAATGCCCTGGTCCCGGATCACGTCCAGCACCGTGGCGCCCGGCGCCACCTCCAGCTCGAGGCGGTGACGGGATCGCACCTCGGCCGGGAGGTGGACGGCGAGGGAGGCGAAGAGCTTGAGGGAGATCTTCACGCGTCGCCTCCTGCGCCGCGCCCTGCGGGCTTCGGCTTCGCCAATGTGGCCCTTCGCTCCTGCTGCGGGTTCACGCGTCGCCTCCTGCGCCGCGCCCTGCGGGCTTCGGCTTCGCCAAAGTGGCCCTTCGCTCCTGCTGCGTGCTCATGCCTTCAGACTACGCTGTGCGCCGCTGCCAGGTAGGCCTGCATGATCAGGGTGGGATCCGCCATCAGGCGCTGCTTCCAGGCGCCCAGGCGCACGCGGCCTTCGATGAGGCCTCGCAGGGCGCCCACGTGGTCGGTGAATCCGACCGTGTTCGCACCCACCAGACGGTCGCCCTCGAACTGCAGGTTGAGGTAGCGGTAGCGGGCCCCGTCCAGCACCTCGGCGGATTCGCCGCCGGGCACGCCCTGCCATTCCCCGAAGGACGAGGAGACCAGACCCAGGGTGGTGAGCACGTTGAACACGAAGCTGCCCTTGAAGCGGGCGGCCCGGCCGGCCATGTTCAGCGCCGCGATGCGTCCCTGTTCCACCGCGTTGGGCTGGATGGCATTGAGCTGACGCTTCCCCGTGAGGCAGTCCGTGGCTTCCGCCACATCCCCGGCCGCATAGACGCCGGGCACGCTGCTCTGCAGGTTGTCGTCGACGACGATGCCCTGAGCCACCTCGATGCTGCTGCCTGCCAGGAAGTCCAGGTTCGGATCCACCCCCACGGCGCTCAGGTAGATGTCCGCGGGGAGGACGCGCCCATCCGCCAGGGCGACCCGGAGGACGCCGCCCTCCGAGGTGAGTCCCGTGGGCTGCGTGTGGGTGAGGATCTTCACGCCCTTGGCCTCGCACCAGCGGCGAAGCATATCGCTGGCCGTGGCGTTCATCATGCGGCGCACCATGTAGCCGCTGCGGACGAGGATCGTGAGATCCACCCCCCGCGACAGCAGGCCCTCCATGATGATGCAGCCCACGAAGCCCGCGCCCATCTGCACGATGCGGGCGCCGGGCCGGGCCTGGGCGAGGATGGCCCTGGCATCATCCAGGGTCCAGCAGGCCTGGACGCCCGGCAGGTCGATGCCGGGAATCCGCTCCCGGCTGGGCCTTGAGCCGGTGGCAATGAGCAGCCGGTCATAGGACAGGCCCCGGCCACCGACATCCACTGTGCGGGCCGCCGTATCCACCGCCTTCGCGCTGGCCTGCACCAGCTGGATGCGCAGGCGCGCGTAGTGGTCCGCATCCTTGCGGAGGTGGGTGCCCGCCTCCGGGATGTCCCCCCGCAACAGGTAGGGGATGGCCATGCGGGAATAGGGCGGGCCCGCCTCGCCGCAGAGCATCGTGATCTCCGCGGCGGGGTCGGCCTTGCGCAGGGTCTCCGCCGCGACCACCCCGGCGGGCCCGCTTCCGATGATGAGGTGTCGCATAAAGGCCTGCGTCCGTTCACACGCCGAGACGCGTTCGCGTCTCGGCGGTAGGCACACCCTCCGGTGTCCACCCACGAACTCGGTAGTACTCGGGCAGCATGATGTCGAGTTTCGACACGGCGCCCTTCTGGGGGCCGGTCTTGGCGGCCTCCTTCATGAGGCGGGGCGGCAGGTTGTCGTCCTTGCCCGTGAGCCCGGCGGCGAGGTTGAACTCGCGCTCCATGTTCCAGATGCGCTCGCCGATGAGGAGCAGCCGCTCCTCGGACCAGTCGCCCTCGCAGGCGGCCTGGAGCTGGGGCTGGATGTCCTGCAGGCCCCAGGCGAAGGTGGTGAAGAGGCAGAGGCCGCTGGAATCCACCACGGCGGTGAGGTCCTGGAAGGCCTTCAGCATGGCGGGCTTCCCCTCGGTGGCCTGGGGCTCCATCTTCACGGGGATGCCCAGCACTTCCGGCGACACCATGTAGCCGCGCAGGTGGCAGGCACCGCGGTTGCTGGTGGCGTAGGCGAGTCCCATGCCCTGCAGGCCGCGGCCATCGTAGGCCGGGAACTCCTGGCCCTTGACGGTCATGGACAGCTCGGGCTTGCCGTACTTCGCGCAGAGCCGCTTGGAGCCCAGGCCGATCTCCTTGCCGAAACCCTCGCCCCTGGCCGTGAGTTCCGCCAGCTTCACCATGCCCTCGGTGGAGCCGAAGGGCAGCTCGAAGCCGACGATCTCCTTGGTGAGGATGCCCAGGTCGTAGAGCTCCATGGCGGCGCCGACGGTGGCACCGAAGGAGATGGGATCGAAGCCGTCCTCGTTGCAGAGGAAGTTGGCGTAAGTGAGGGCTTCCAGATCGGACACGCCGTTGGCGGCGCCCAGGGCCCAGGCCGCCTCGTACTCCACGCCGCCGGAGGCGCCGTGGTACTGGGGCTTGTCCTTGATGGTGAAGTGGCCCGGATCCATCTTGGAGATGCGGCCGCAGGCGATGGTGCAGCCGAAGCAGGCGCCGTTGGTGACGAGGTTCGCCTTGCCGTCCGTGGGCCGCTTCTCGTGCATGGCCTCGCCACCGATGGCCATGGCGCCCTCGAACTGCACGTCGCGGTGGTTGCGGGTGGGCAGCGCGCCCAGCTCGTTGATGACGTTCATCAGCACCTGGGTGCCGTAGGTGGGGAGCCCCTGCCCTGTCACGCCGTTGGCGGCCAGCACCTTCTTGCCGGCATCCACGGCAGTGAAGAAGGCATCGGGATCCGCGATCTGGTAGGCATCGGTGCGGGTGCCGCGCACGGCCACGGCCTTGAGGTTCTTCGAGCCCATGACCGCACCCACACCGGAGCGCCCGGCGGCCCGGTGCAGGTCGTTGACGATGGCGGCGTAGAGCACCTTGTTCTCACCGGCCCGGCCGATGGCGGCCACGCGGATCTGGGGATCCTGGTGCTGCTTCTTGATGGTCTCCTCGGTCTCCCAGACGGTCTTGCCCCACAGGTGGGAGGCATCGACCAGTTCGGCCTTCCCATCCGTGATCAGCAGGTAGACGGGCTTTGGAGCAGCACCCTCGAAGATCACCATGTCCCAGCCCGCGAACTTCAGCTCGGCCCCGAAGTAGCCGCCGGAGTTGGAGCAGGCGATGGCGCCCGTGAGCGGCCCCTTGGTGACCACGGAGTAGCGGCCACCCGTGGCGGCCATGGTGCCGGTGAGGGGACCGGTCACGAAGATCATCTTGTTCTTGGGGGAGAAGGGATCCACCTTGGGATCCGTCTCAGAGACGAAGTACTTGGTGGCGAGGCCCCGCTGGCCCAGGTAGTCGCGGGCCCAGTCCATGTTCAGGGGCTCCGTGGTGCAGGTACCCGCCTCAAGATTCACGCGAAGGACGTTCTTGGTCCATGCCATGGCAGTCTCTCCTCACGCCGTCGCTTGGTTGGTGTCGGTCTTGCCGGCCCACTGGCGCATCTTGTCGAGGCCGGTCCAGTCCGAGTCCACATAGGTGATGGCCGCCGTCGGGCAGGCCTTGGCGCAGGCCGGCGCGCCGTCGCAGAGGTCGCACTTCTGCACCTTGCCGGTCTGCGCCACGTAGTTGATGGTGCCGAAGGGGCAGGCAATCGTGCAGACCTTGCAGCCGACGCAGGTGGGCTCCAGCACGATCTTCGCGCCGGTGTCGGGATCCAGCCTGATGGCATCCACCGGGCAGGCGATCATGCACCAGGCTTCGTCGCACTGGGTGCAGGTGTAGGGCACGAAGCGGCCCGCCTCGTGGAAACTGAACACCTTGATCCGCGACTTCGCGGTGGTGAAGCTCCGGTAGTTCTCCCAGGAGCAGGCCATCTCGCACTGCAGACAGCCCGTGCACTTGTTGGGATCGATGTGGAGGGACTTCTGCATGGCCATGCCTCCTTATGGATGTGCTGTCGGGGGTGCGGCGATGATCATAAATCGGATAACGGCCGCGGCTCCGACTTTTTCACTGGCCTTCGACGGAAAGACGGAGTGCCTTGGCTGGCATGGCTTCCCGGGGATGGAATGGAGGAGTCTCTGTCTCAATTTCCCTCCGCCCGGGCCGCCGGGATGGGTGGCCGTCCCCACCCCCGCCCTTGTGGCCGGTTCCGTTCGCGGGTGGAATGGAGCTTGCAAGGAGCCCCATGAAGGCCATTTCCCTCCGCGTGGACGTCGACACCCTGGAAGGCTCGCTCACGGGCATTCCGACCCTGCTGCGCCTGCTGGACAAGCACCGCATGCGGGCCAGCTTCTACTTCTGCTTCGGCCCCGACAACAGCGGCAAGGCCATCCGCCGCATCTTCCGCAAGGGCTTCCTGGCCAAAATGCGGCGGACCTCGGGACCGGGCAAGCTGTACAGCCTGAAGACCATGATGTACGGCACCCTGCTGCCCGCGCCCATCATCTGGAAGCGCGCAGCCACCCAGATGCAGGCCGCCAGGGCCGCAGGCCACGAGGTGGGCATCCATGGCTGGGACCACGTGCAGTACCACGACCTGCTGGACCGGAAATCCCGGAAGTGGCTGGCTGACTGGTACGCCAACGCCCACGAGGCCTTCGGCACCATCTTCGGGGAGAAGCCCCTGGGCGCCGTTAGCCCCGCCTGGCGCTGCAACGACACCACCCTGGAGCTGCAGGAGGCCTACGGGCTGGCCTACGCGGGCGACTGCCGGGGCTTCGCGCCCTTCTACCCCATCGTGAAAGGGCAGCCCCAGAAGACCCTGCAGATCCCCACCACCCTGCCCACCCTGGACGAACTGCTGGGTCTCGATGGCCGCACGCCGGACCAGGTGAATCGCGAGGTCTGGGACCTGGTGCGCGAGGACGCGCTCAACGTCTACGCTCTGCACACCGAGGTCGAGGGCGGGGCGCTGTTCGAGACCTTCGATACCTTCCTGGGCGGACTCAACGAGCGTGGCATCGTCGCCCGCACCCACGCCGACTGGCTGCCCGAACTGCTAGCCGCCAATCCGCCCGCCAAGATGATCACCCGGCGAGAGATCCCCGGGCGAGCGGGTTGGGTGAGCTGGGAAGGTTGATCCGTTCTCCTTCGCGCGTAGCGCCAACGAAAAACGCGGCCCATTCGGGCCGCGTTTTTCGCAAGGCTGAAAAGCCTTACGCGTGCTGCTTCAGCTTGTCCTTGCCGCCGAACCACTGGTCCCAGTACACCACCACCGGGGCGGCGATGTAGATGGAGGAGTAGGTGCCGGTGATGACGCCGATGACCAGCGGGAAGGCCAGGTCCTTGAGGGCCGGGCCGCCGAACTGCCAGAGGCAGACGGACACGAAGAGCACGGACAGCGAGGTGAGGATCGTCCGGCCCAGGGTCTGGTTGATGGAGTCGTTCACCAGCTTGGTGATCGTCATCCGCCGGTACTCCGGCCGGTGGCTGTTCTCGCGGATCCGGTCGAAGACCACGATGGTGTCGGCCATGGAGTAGCCCATGAGGGTGAGGAAGCTCGCCACCACGGGCACGTTGAACTCGTAGCCGAAGGCCGCGAAGAGTCCCAGGGCCATGAGCATGTCGTGGATCAGGGCCACGATGCCGCCCACGGCGAAGCTCGCGGTGAACCGGAAGATCACGTAGACCAGGATGGCCAGCATGGCCAAGCCGACCGCCGTGAGGGTCTTGCTGGTCCACTCCCCGGAGATGCTCGGGGAGAAGCTCTCGTTCTTGCGGATGCCCACGGCGCCCAGCCGGTACGTGGTCTGCACCGTATCCTTCACCGCCTGCGGAAGGTCCTGCGGCAGCTCACTGAAGGCGTGGTACAGGCCAGAGGTCAGCCGGTCGCGGCCGGCGATGACCTTCTCGGCCAGGGGCAGGTAGGTGGCGGTGAGGATCGTCTCGTCGTTGGCCACGTGCAGCGGGTTGGCCCTGGCCAGGGAATCCGCCAGGGTCTTCGAGCCTTCCAGATTGAGGGCGGGCAGCGGACTGCCGGCGGCCTCGGGATCCAGCTGCTTGAAGATGCCACGCAGGGCATTGGCCTGGATGGTGCTGTCCTTCTGATCCCCGTCCTTCTTGGCCTTGACCTTGACGGCGAAGTCGCGGACGGACGCGTCCGAGTTCTCGTAGGGCACCACCGTGGCCTCGATGAAACCATTCTTGGCCAGGGCGGCCCGGATGGTTTCGGGTTCCATGGCGCCGCGGAAGCGGACGGTCATGTCATTGCCGCCCACGAACTGCATGCCGAGGTGGATGCGGTTGTTGTGGGTGAGGTTCCAGGGCCGCACGAACAGGAAACAGAGCACGATGATGCCCCAGCTGATGGCCAGGGCCGTGCCCTTGTACTTCATGAAGTCGTAGGAGGCCCCCTTGAAGAAGGTGTGCTTGCCCACGGACAGGGTCTTGGTACCGGGGTGCCGCTCCAGGATCCAGTCATAGATGAAGCGGCTGATGTAGATGCTGGTGAACAGCGAGGCCACGACGCCCACGGTGAGGGTCACGGCGAAGCCCTTCACGGGGCCCGTGCCGAAGATGAAGAGCAGCAGCGCCGCGAAGAGCTGGGTCACGTGGCTGTCCACGATGGTCCAGAACACGCGGTCGAAGCCCGCGTCGATGGCGCCAGGCACGCTCTTGCCAAGCCCCAGTTCCTCCTTGATGCGCTCGAAGATGAGGATGTTGGCGTCCACGGCCATGCCGAGGGTCAGCACGAAGCCGGCGATGCCCGGCAGGGTCAGCGTGGCGCGGAAGGAGCCCAGCAGGCCCATCATCACCACCACGTTCACCGTGAGGGCGATGATCGCGTTCATGCCGGACCAGCGGTAGAAATACACCATGAAGGCGATGATGGTGATGAAGCCCACCAGGGCTGAGGTCACACCCGCCCGGATGGAGTCCTTGCCGAGACCAGGTCCCACCACGCCTTCTTCCAGGAACTTCATGGGCGCGCGCAGGGCGCCGCTGCGGAGCTGGCTGGCGAGGTCGTCGGCCTCCTGGGCGGAGAAGCTGCCGCTGATGCGGACGGCGCCGCCGATGATCTTCTCCTTGGCGCTCAGCTCGGTGACGATCTTGCGGTCCAGCACGATGGCGATGAGGCGGTTCTCCTCGGAGGCCGTGCCCGTCAGGCGGGCGAAGTCGTCATCCCCCTTCCTGTTGAGGGTGAAGTTGACCTCGTTGGCTTCGGTCTGGGAGTTGGAGGCGCGGTGGGAATCGATGATGTCGGCGCCGTCCACGGCCACGCGGCTTTCCAGCAGGACCCAGCGGCTGATCTTCTCCTCGCCGGGCTTGGCCTTGACCACGGGCTGGCCGGCGCGGCGGGCCTGGCGCTCGCTCTCGATCTCGGGCAGCAGCTCGAATTCCTGGGGGATGGCCCCCTTGAAGAAGGCCAGGGCCTCGTCCTTGCTGTTGAAGTAGATCTGCGGAGCCTTCGCCAGCAGGCGCTGTTCCAGGCGGCCCGGGGTGGACAGCAGGGACTTGATGCGCTCACGATCGCCCTCCTCGATGCCGGGGATCTCGACCACGATGCGGTTGCCTTCGGCGCCGCTGGCGGTGATCTCGGGCTCGAGCACGTTGGCGGGGTCGATGTCGCGGATGCGCTTCTCGATGACCTCCAGGGCCCGCTTGTTGGCGTCGTCCTTCAGCTGCTTCTGGTAGGTGTCCTTCTGCGTGAGGCGGAAGACATCCCCTTCGGCGGCCACGGTGTAGCCGGAGAAGTAGTCCTTGGCGACCTTCTCCACGGTGGCCTTCTGGTCGGCCCCCACGCCCTCCACCCGCAGGGCCGGGCCGTCCACACGCACCATGGCGCCGGGCAGGCCCTTCTCCCGCAGACGGGAGACCATGCGGTCCTTGCTGTCGCGGAGATCGGCGGTCAGGGCCTCCTGGCCCTGGACCTCCAGCTCGAAGTGCACGCCGCCGCGAAGATCGAGACCGAGCTTCACCTTGGAGAGGGGCGTGAAGAAGTATCCGCAACCGAACAGCACGGCGAGGACGATGGTGAGGCGCCAGAGGCTCCGTTTGGTCACGGGGCGCTCCTTACAGGAAGCGGGTCGGCCCAATCGATCGAGCATTGGCACCGACCCGGAAGGTCAGGGGAGATCAGTTCTGCTTGGGTTCCGTTTCGGAGGCCAGGGTGGCGACGGCCGAGCGGCGCGCCTTCACCACGGTGTTGCCGAGCTTGACGTACAGGTCCTTGTCCTCGACGCGGTCGATGGTGGCGTAGAGGCCGGAGCTGAGCACCACCTCGTCGCCAGCCTTCAGCTTGGCCAGGCGGGCCTCCATCTCCTTGCGGGCCTTGCTCTGGGGCCGGAGGATGAAGAAATAGAACAGCAGGCCCATGCCCAGCATCATGGGAAAAGGCCCCTTGAGCAGCGCTTCGAGCCCTTGCGGGCCTGGGGGAGTATCAAGCAGGGCGAAAGTCATTCAGGGCTCCTCGGTCAACCATCCGGCGCGTGTGGACTGGGCGAAGGCCGGAAACCGGTTCTCCAGCAGGGCCTGCCGCGCGGCGCGGGTGAGTCCCACAGTGTAGCTCAGGTTGTGGATCGTGTTCAGCGTGAAGCCCAGCAGCTCCCCACAGCGGAGGAGATGATGCAGGTAGGCCCGGGAAAAGGTCCGGCAGGTGTAGCAGGGGCAATCGGGGTCCAGGGGCAGGTCCGCCTCCCGGTGGCGGGCGTTCTTGAGGTTGAGCCGGCCCCGGCTGGTGAGGATGCGGCCGTGGCGGGCCTCCCGGCTGGGGAGGACGCAGTCGAAGAGGTCCACCCCGTGCTCGATGCCGAAGAGCAGATCCTCCGGGGTGCCCACGCCCATGAGGTAGCGGGGCCGGTCCCCCGGCAGCTCCTTCACGAACTCAGCCAGCACGGCGTTCATCTCCGGCTTGGGCTCGCCGACGCTGAGCCCGCCCACGGCGAAGCCCTGGAAGGGCGTCTTCGCATCCAGCTCCAGCGCCTCCTCCAGGTGCCGGCGCCGCAGGTCCAGGTGCGTGCCGCCCTGGTTGATGGCGAAGAGCCCCTGGTGCGGCTGCAGCGGCACGGCCCGGCTGCGGGCCAGCCAGCGGGTGGTGCGGGCCATGCTGACCTCGAGCTTCGACCGCTCCAGGCGCCCAGGCGGGCACTCGTCGAGGGCCATGCAGATGTCTGAGCCCAGGTTCCGCTGGATCTCCAGGCTGCGCTCCGGGGACAGGAACTGCGGGCTGCCGTCCACGTGGCTCTGGAAGGTGACGCCGTCCTCGGTCATCTTGCGGAGGGAAGCCAGGGAGAACACCTGGAATCCCCCGGAATCCGTCAGGATGGGGCCCTCCCAGCCCATGAGGCGGTGCAGCCCACCCAGCCGGGCGACGAGCTCGTCCCCAGGTCTCAGCCCCAGGTGGTAGGTGTTGCCGAGGATGACCTGGGGCCCGATCTCCCGCAGCTGGACCGGCGTGATGCCCTTCACCGTGCCCTGCGTGCCCACGGGCATGAAGGCGGGGGTCAGGACCTCGCCATGGCCGGTCCTGAAGTGGCCCGCCCGCGCAGCTGCGGCGTGGTTTGCGGTTTCGTTCCTGAATGTGAACTCAGGACTTGTGATTTCAGACATGACGGCTACCTGACTTTCTTAACAAAAATTAACAATTCCACCCTTTTCCCGACTCAAAAGATGTTGCGGTATCCATGAAAAAACAGTGGAATGCCGTATCCATGAGGGATTGCGTTCAGTTTCAAGGCTTGACCAACCGCCGACCCTTTGCCATCTTAGCCGCTGGGCTTGCCCCAGTTCTTTACCCTCGTCGTTGTGGCCGATTCGGTGTTCCCGCCGTTTCGGCTAGCTGTTTTTTCCCCCCTGGATCTTTCAAGGGAGCCGCATGAGCAAAGATCCCCAGAAACCCATTCCCGCCAAGTCGGCCGCTCCCGTGGAGACGCTGGAGGATGCCGTTTATCGGTCCTCCCTGTCCGCCGGGAACGACGCCATCAAGCGGGGCAACCCCAAGGTGACGATCCCCGCCACCGTACTCATGTACGGGCTCTTCGCTTTCGTAGGCTTCCAGCTGGCCAAGCAGTCGTCAGTGGTCAAGGAAAAGCTGAAGACCGTGGGCATCGACCTCAACGAGAAGGCTGACGACGCGCCGCCGCCGCCGCCTCCTCCTCCTCCGCCGCCGCCGCCGCCGCCGCCGCCGCCGATGGCCGCGGTTTCGTCGAAGGCGGATCAGACGCCCATCGATCCCCGACAGGAGATCGTGCCTGAGCAGGCCCCCAAGGAGCTGCCCAAGCAGGATCACTCGCTGGGTGGCGTTCCCGGTGGCGTCCCCGGTGGCGTTCCCGGTGGCGTGATCGGCGGCGTGGTCGGTGGCGTGGTCGGTGGCGTGGTCGGTGGTCAGGGCAGGGTCGTCGACTTCGACTTCAGCCAGATCAAGATCAAGTACCAGCCTCCGGCGCCCCCCTACCCCCCCCTCGCCAAGATCGCGAAGATCCAGGGCACGGTGGTCGTGGAAATCGTCGTCGGTCCCGATGGCATCCCCACCTCGGCTTCGGCCAAGGAGGGACCTCCCCAGCTCCGTCCTTCCGCCGAGGCCTACGCCATGATGTGGAAGTTCGAGCCCGCCATGCTGAACGGGCAGGCCCAGTACGCCCGCTTCAAGCTGACGATGCCCTATCGCCTCCGGTAGCCACCACCCCTTTCCCTGTCATCCACCTTTTCTCCCATAAGGAAACCTCATGAACCTGCTTTCCTCCCCCCTCCTGCTCGCCCTCGCCGAAGGCGGCCACGACAGCTTCTCCCCCCTGGAGCTCTTCAAGGCGGCCTCCCCCGCGAACAAGGGGATCATCATCATCCTCTTCATCCTCCTCGGGTACCAGATCTACGTGACCGTCGAGCGCTTCGTCACCTACGCCCAGAGCAACCAGGCCTCCGACAAGTTCCTCAAGCTGTTCATGGACACCCTGCGCCGCGGTGACTTCGAGGCCGCCAAGCGCGCCGCCACCACCCACAACAAGAGCCACGTCGCCCTCGTGCTGAAGCACGGCCTCGACATCTTCCAGTACGAGAAGCAGCTCAAGACCATGAACCCCAACCACGACGCCATCCAGCCCGTGGAACGCGCCATCGCCCGTGGCACCGCCGAGGTCGTCGAGCTCCTCAAGAAGGGCATGAGCGGCCTGGCCACCATCGGCGCGCTGGCCCCCTTCATCGGCCTGCTCGGCACCGTCATCGGCATCATCAAGGTCTTCTCCGACCTGAAGACCAAGGGCGCCGGCGACATCAACGCCCTGGCCGGCTCCATCGGTGAGGCCCTGGCCACCACCGCGCTCGGCCTGATCGTCGCCATCCCCGCCGTGTGGATCTACAACCTGCTGACCAACAAGCAGGACGTGGTCGTCACCAACATCAACAATGCCGCTTCCCAGATGATCGACGAGTTCATCCGTCGCGAGAGCCAGGGCTAATCTGACCATCCATCCCCGTCCGGGGGCGCAAGCCCCCGGGCCGTTCAAGGAGAACACACCATGGATGCAGGTGGTGGTAAGGCGGGTGGCGTCAAGTCCGACATCAACGTCACCCCGCTCGTGGACATCGTGCTGGTGCTGCTGATCATCTTTATCGTGATCACGCCCGCGGTGAACAGCAGCGTCAAGCTGCCGACTGCCAAGCACAGTCCGAAGGCAGAAAAGAACAAGGACGAGAAGTACCTCACGCTGATGCTCACGTCCAAGCGCAACGACAAGTGGGAAGTCATCGGCCCCGGCGCCATCCTCATCGACGACAAGGATGCGAAGGATCTGACGTTCTTCATCAACAATGAGGGCCAGCGTCAGCAGCTCGAGGATTTCATCAACCGCAATGTCTCCCAGCTGAGCCAGAAGGTCGTCTTCGTGAAGGCTGACGCGGACCTGCCTTTCAAGTACGTCAATGAGCTGTTCCAGGTCTGCCGGAAGGGTGGCGCCGATGAGGCGTCCATCGTGACCAGCGAAGACAAGACCGAAGAAAAGCCCGCAGGAGGCAAATAATGGATGCCGGTGGCGCTAAAGGAAAACAGAAGTCGGATATCAACGTCACTCCGTTGATCGACATCGTGCTGGTGCTCCTCATCGTCTTCATCGTGATGGTGCCCGGCCTCGACAAGGCCACCAAGGTGGTGGTCCCTCAGGTGGTCGTCCAGACCAAGGTGACTCCTCCCGATCCCAACAACATCCTGATCCAGATTGATCAGGATGGGACCATGACCCTCCAGCAGGACAAGATCGACATACAGGGTCTGAAGGATCGGCTCCCCGAGGCGGTGATGCTCCAGCCCCTCAACTACCGGAAGGTCTTCCTGAAGGTGGACGAGGATGTGAAGTTCCAGGCCATGGTGGACGTGCTCGACACGATCCGCGTCGCCTCCAACACCGCCAAGCAGAAGTCCCTGGAAAACGGGGACAAGTTCCTGGGCCAGGACGGCGGCGACGTGAAAGTGGCCGTCTCCTTGAAGAAGCGTCCCGCGAGTGCCACGGCTCCCGTGAGCTAGGCCCTCCCGCCATACCTGAAAGGGCCCCGCTCGGGGCCCTTTTTCATGCCCGCTGCCGGTGCCCGAGCACCGTGCCGTAGGCCACGCCGGCCACGGTGATGAGCACCCCCGCCAGCCCCGGAAGCGTGCTGCGCTCGCCCAGCAGGGGCACGGCGAGGAGGTACTGGACGATGGGCAGCAGCTGGAGCCAGATGGCCGCCTCCGGCACGGACAGGGTGCCGTAGGCTTCCGACATCAGCAGCTGGCCGGCATAGGCCAGCAGGCTCATGAGGACGGCCAGGGCCCAGGGGCCGACGCCACCTGGCCAGGGCGTGAGGGCGAAAGGCAGCACCACGGGCAGCCCCGCGATGCAGAAGAAGAAGAAGATCGTGGCGGCGTTGTCCGTGTGGCGCACGGCCCGGATGGCGTTGGCACTGGTGGCCGCGAAGACCGCCGCCGCCAGGGCGGCCAACTGCCCCCGCCCGAAGCCGAAGCCGAGGTGGCCCTGGCTCAGCACCATGGCCACGCCCAGGGAAGCGGCCAGGATGGCCAGCCACAAGTGGATGGTGGGCCGCTCCTTGAAGATCACCAGGGACAGGGTCACGGCGATCACGGGGAACACGTTGTAGAGGATTCCCGCCTCGCCGGCCGGAATGTGGGCCAGGGCGTAGAAGTAGAGCACCACCACCGCGCCGCCCGAGAGCCCCCGCATCACCAGCAGGCGGTGGTTGCTGGGGCGGTACAGACCGGGTATCAGGCCGAAGGTCAGCAGGCTGAACAGCGCCCCCACCACGAAGCGGAGCACGGCCAGGTGCCCCGCCGTGAAGCCCATGTCCGGCATGGTCAGCTTCCGGGCCAGGATGGCCATGAGCCCGAAGCACAGGGCCGAGCCCGCCAGCTGCCCCCGGGCCGCCATGCGGCGACGGGACTGGGCGGGGGTGAAGGTGGTCATGCTCGAATCATCCGATGGGGAAACCAAAAGAGAAACCGCAGATGTCGCAGATTCACGCAGATGAAAAGCCGAGGCCACTCATCTGCGCCATCTGCGTCATCTGCGGTTAGATGTCTTACCTTTTCGCACTGGAATTCACCGGCTTCAGGGGTTGTAGGCGCCCTGGGGCTGGTTCAGGCCCGCGGCGTGGAAGGCGGACTGGAGGGCCCCGCCCCGGAAGGCGCCACGGTCGGCCGCTTCCAGGTGATCCAACAGGTGGGACAGGTTGGCGCCACTGGGCACCGTGGGCACGCCCAGGTCCGCCGCCAGCTGGGGCAGGGTCAAGTCGTCGAGGAAGGTACCTTCCTCCCTCACCACGGAGCCCCGCAGGGTGTACTGGTCCGTGGGCCCCGTCACGGTTCGCAGGCTGGAAGAGGGCACCACCACCGCATCCACCCAGCCGGCCCTGCCGCCCTTGGCCTCCCGGTCCGCATGGGCGGCATATTTCAGGTCCTCGCCACAGAGCAGGCCCGCCACCGTGACGGTCTCGCCGAAGCTGAAGTTCTTCGCCGCGGCCACCCGCAAATGGCTTCCCACTTGGCGGTTGAGCTCAGCCGCTACGCGGCTGAGTACCGGCGCGAAACTCGCGCCGGTCAAGAGGAGGACTCTACGCCCCATGAATCCCTTGGCCCGTGGAGATTTGATGAAGCGGCGGCTGTGCTCCAGGAAGCGGCGCACCAGTCCCACGCCGTTCTCCAGCTGGGCCCAGGACCGGGAGTAGAAGGCGCGCCCCGGCACCTCGAGACCCGCCCGGGTGAACCACTCATCCGCCAGCAGCAGCCAGGGTTCGCCATCGTTGGCCCTGGCGTACTTCCGCACTTCCGGTGTCCAGCTCGCAACCCAGTCCCGGGCGAAAGCGGAGTCCACATCCTGCACGCTCGGCAGGTTCTCGCGGTGCGCCGTGAGGCCCACGGGCACGCAGGAGAGGCTCAGCACGCTGCCCCGCCCTTCCTTGCGGCGGGCCCAGAGATCGGCCAGGGTCTGCTGCCAGATCTCGCCATCGTTGAGGCCCGGCGCCACCACCGCCTGGGTGTGCACGTCGATGCCACCGGCCAGCAGGCGATCGATCTTGCGAAGGATGTGGCCTTCCCGGGGATTGCCCACCACCTTCACCCGGGCCACCGGATCCGTGGCATGGACCGACACATGGATGGGGCTTAGCCGCTCGCGCACGATGCGGTCCAGCTCCGCGTCATCGCTGCTCGACAATGTCGTGAAGTGCCCGTAGAGGAAGGAGAGCCGCACATCTTCGTCCTTCAGGTAGAGCGACTTGCGGAAGCCCTTGGGCATCTGGTGGACGAAGCAGAACACGCAGTTCTGCTTGCAGACCTTCACCTCGTCCTGGGCCAGGTCCACGCCGATGCCCTCGCCGCCGTTCTCCACAAAAGCCTTGAACGTGCTGCCGTCCGGGCGCTGCAGCACGAGCTCCGCCTCGTCCTCCCGGGTGATGAGGTACTGGTAGCTCAGCTGGTCCAGCACCGCCTCGCCGTGGATCTTCAGCAGCGTGTCGCCGGGACGGATCCCCGCCTCCTCGGCCAGACTGCCGGGTTCCACGGTGATGATCTGGACGCCTTTCTGGGCCAAGGGACGCTCCTGCTCCGGATTCCCTTCGGGAATCCGGAGGTAGATTGTCTCATTGGGGGGGAAGAATGGCCTTTCCTATCTCCGGCCCGCCAGGGCCAGAGCCTCGTATGGATCTCAAGCAGGAGCCTTTGTAGCCTTCCTTGCCTCGACCACCTTGTCAGCGTCGCGGCCCACCAGTTCCTGCAGGTGGTGGAAGGCCCAGGTGAAGGAGCCGACGCCCATGGTGAGGCTGCGGAGTTCCACCACCACATCGCTCATCTCGGCCTGGGGGATGTAGGCCGACACGATGTCCCAGCCCTTCCAGCCGGGCTTGGCATCGAAGCCGAGCACCTGGCCGCCTCGGCGCCCGGTGACGAGACGCTGGGCCTTGGGCGTGAACTCGCTGGGCACGCTGATGTGCACTTCGCTGATGGGCTCCAGCAGCACGGGGTTGCAGACCGGCGCGGCCTCGTTCATGCCGATGCGGGCGGCGGTCTTGAAGGCCATGTCGGAGCTGTCCACCGTGTGGTAGCTGCCATCCACCAGGGCCACGTAGATGTCCACGACGGGGAAGCCCAGGGGGCCGCGCTTCATCCAGTCCACGACCCCGTGTTCCACGGCGCCGAAGAAGTTCTTGGGCACCACGCCACCCACGATCTTCTCCTCGAACTCGAAGCCTTCCCCGCGCTGTCTCGGCTTGATCTCCAGCCAGACATCGCCGAACTGGCCGTGGCCACCGGTCTGGTGCTTGTGGCGTCCGTGGACCTTGGCGGCCTTGGTGAAGGTCTCCCGGTAGGGAACCATGGGCGGGTGGTGCAGCACGTCCAGGCCGAAGCGGCTCTTGAGGCGGTCCAGGGCGCACTTGAGGTGCACCTCGCCCTGGCCCCAGAGGATGCGCTCCTGGGTTTCGGCGTTCTGCTCCACCTTCAGGGAGGCGTCCTCTTCGCAGAGCCGCTGCAGCGCGAGGGACAGCTTCACGTCGTCGCCACTCTTGGTGGTGTGCAGGCTCAACGCCAGCATGGGCTGAAGAGGCTCGGGCCAGGCGAGCTCCACCTTGGCATTGGGGGTCAGGCCTTCGCTGGTGTGCACCTCGTCCATGCGGCCCAGGGCCACGACCTCGCCCACCGTGGCCTTCTGCTGCTTGATCTGCTGGGCGCCGAAGAGCTTGTTGATGCCGCTGACACGGTTGCCCGCCAGGGAGCTGCCATCGGCCACCTCGCCGCGCCACACGCGGGAGATGCTCAGCTTGCCCACGTGCTGGGCATGCACGGTCTTGAAGACCTGCACCAGCGTGTCCTTGCCCTCGGGAATGCCCAGGCGGGCGGCCGTGGCCTCCACCCGGGGAGCCTCGTCGCAAAGGGCCTGAAGCAGGCGGCGCACGCCCGTGTCCTTGTCCGCGGAGCCAAAGTAGACCGGCACCAGCAGGTCCTCGCGGACATCCTTGGCCAGGTCCTCGGAGACCTCCTCCTCGGGCGGAACCAGGTCGCTGAGCAGCTCTTCCATCAAGTGATCGTCAAAGTCCGCAAGCTTCTCCAGCAGGGCCTGGCGGGCTTCCTGCTCCTCGGGCACGACGGAGTCCGGCAGCTGCACCAGGTCCGCATCCTTGCCGGCCTCGTACTTGTAGGCGTGCTCGCTGATGAGGTCCACGTAGCCGGTGATCTGATCGCCTTCGCGGATGGGGATCTCCACCAGCACCAGGGGCCGCTCGGACACCACCTGCAGGGCGTTGAGCACGTCCTTGAGCTTTCCGGCACTGCCGGGGGCCTCCATCTTGTTGATGAACAGGACGTGGGGAATCCTGTGGTCATCAAGGAACTTGAGGGCGGGGGCGGCCATCAGGGCGCGGGCCGGATCGGGGTCGCAGACCACCACGGCGATGTCCGCGGCCATGAGGGCATGGACGGCCTCCTGGCGGAACTCCACGGACCCCGGACAATCGATGAGGGTCCAGGCCTCACCCTGGTACTCGCAGGTGGCCAAGCTGGCCTCCACGCTCATCTGGCGGGCCTTGGCTTCCATGGAGGCATCGCCGACGGTGTTCCCCTCCTTGACGGAGCCCTTGCGCGGCAGGGCGCCTGCCACGAAGAGAAGACTCTCCATCAAGGAGGTCTTTCCGGAGAGGTAGGGACCCACGATGGCCGCTACGCGTGGAGTTGACTGGGAATTCCCGCTCACAGTGCCTCCTGATTGTCTGGTTCCGATGTGGACCGCCCCAAGTGTTCCGAGCTTGTCACAGGCTGGCAACACCGAAAAAAAGTCGCCCGGGAAAAGGCGGCTTAAGTCACAAATCCTCAGAGGGATGGCATCCGCCGAGCCGGGCTGGCTCAAAGAGCCGGGCGCGCCCTGAACCGCTCCTTCAGGTGCTTGAGATCCGCCACGCAGACGAAGCTCAGGATCACCAGCAGGCTCCAGCTGTGGACCTTCCCCAGGCCCACGGGGCGCCAGCCCAGGCGCTGGTCCGGGTAGGCCCAGGCGCCGCCCCAGGTGGCCGCGTTCTCGGCCACCCAGATGAAGAACCCGATCAGCAGGAAGGAGAGCGCCAGGGGCATGCGGCGGCGGGGCCCTCCCGGGAGCACAGTGAATCCGACCCAGGTGTGCCTGAAAACCCAGAGCACGGCGAGGCTGAGCGGCCAACGCAGGTCAGGACCGAAGTGGTGGGTGAAGAAGTTGAGATAGATCGCGGCGGCGAGCAGCGCGCTGAGCCGGTGATCCGGGTAGCGGAGGATGCGGAGGTCGAAGAGGCGCCAGGCCTGCGTCATGTAGCTGGCCACGGCCGCGTACATGAACCCCGAGTACAGCGGCACGCCCTGCACCATGAAGAACCCCGGCTCGGGATAGCTCCAGGAATGGATCGACGGGTGGGTCTTGAAGACTTCCAGCAGGAGGCCAAAGCCATGGAACAAGCACAGTGTCTTGACCTCGTCCAAGGTCTCCACGCGGGTGGCCACCAGGACCCCCTGGAGGCCGAGGCTCAGAAACAGGATGAGGTCATACCTGGCCAGCCCCGGCAGGTGGAGGTGGCGGCTGGCGAGAAGAAGGAGAAAGAAGCCCCCTGCGAAGAGGCAGGCCCTGGCCTCCTTAAGCCCGAAGGCCAGGAACTCATGCAGTGGACCCCCCTCGGAAAGGAACCTGGAGGGTGGCCGAAAACATCGAGGCATGCAGCGCGCCTAGTTCCGCAGCGGCCTTCCCGTTTTCAGGATGGCGTCCATGCGGGCCTGCGTCTTCTCGAAGCTGCAGAGCCGGGCGAAGGCCTGGCGCTCCAGCTCGAGGATCCGTTCCTCGGTGACCTCCTGCACCAGGCTCACGTCGCCGCCGCAGAGGATGTTGG